>CAWUNZ010000096.1:0-11588 GCA_963923445.1 uncultured bacterium | reverse complement strand
GGGTGCCGCCTTGGCCCCGATCCTTGGCGTCCGGAGATCATCATCGAAATCAAGCGCCCGCGGGAAATCCAAAATCATCCACGCAACCGCTGATCCACTCGACAAAATCGTGGTAAAGGGGGCAGCCCAACACAATTTGGCACATGTCAATCTGGAATTGCCACGAGGAAAAACAACGGTTTTTTGCGGCCCAAGCGGTTCGGGAAAATCCTCGCTGGCCCTGGACACCATATATGCAGAAGGTCAAAGAAGGTATATTGAGTCTCTTTCGAGTTATGCCCGTCAATTCCTTGGACAGGTCGGCAAACCAAGGTTCGACCAGATCACCGGCCTGAGTCCAGCCATCAGCATTGAGCAAAAGACCACCAGTCGATCGCCCCGCTCCACCGTATCAACGGTGACGGAAATCCATGACTACCTGAGGGTGCTTTATTCCCGGCTGGCAATCCCCCACTGCCCGCGGTGCAAGCTGCCAGTGGGAGCGCGGTCGACGGATGAAATCATCACCGCGATTCAAGGAATGCCCGGGGATTCGAAAATTTACATCGCGGCGCCAGTTGATCGCCGCGGCCAGGAATCTTATCAGGATCTGTTGGATTCCCTGCGTCGGGATGGGTATTCCCGTGTCCGAATAGATGGAATGACAACCCTCATTGACGAAGCTCCATCCATAGACCATAAACGGAAACACATCATTGAAGTGGTCGTGGATCGCCTTGTTCTCAAGTCGACCCAAAGATCAAGGCTCGCCGACAGCGTTGAAAAAGCCCTCGCTCTGGGAAAGGGCGTCACCAGGATTGTCAGGGTGAATGACGATAGTCCCGAGCCGTCATGGCCGGTTGACCAGTACAGCCGGACATTGTCCTGTCCGGGGTGTGGTCGCGGCTATGAGCGCCTGAACCCACACCATTTCTCATTCAACAGCCCTTTGGGATGGTGCCCCTCCTGCGAGGGGCTTGGAACCCAAAGGGGAACGCAAACCAACCTGGTGTTCCGTGACACGAATTTCAGCATCATGGATGGGGCACTTTCCATCTGGCCAGATCTGGCATCTGATCCTGCCTTTGAAAAACTGGCAAGGGCTTTGGCCCGACATGGGAAATTCAGCCTGAACACGCCCTGGAAAGAACTCCATCCATCAGCGCAGTCGATGATCATCAACGGCTGCGGGGAGGAATGGATCGACTTGGGAGGAAGCAACACTGGAGTCAAATTCCAATACAGGGGAATCAACCCGGCCATGGCCCTGCTAGCGCGCACAAGTCCAGGAATTCGAGAGCGATTGGATGCGATGGTCGGAGAAATACCATGCAGCGCCTGCCTAGGCGCCCGCCTCAGGCCGGAACCAGCCGCATGCAAGCTCAAACTGGGTGGCAGCTATTTCAGCATGGCGGAACTTCAGGCATCGAATCTGGACAAAGCCTTGCAGTTATTTCGGGAATTATCCTCGGGGCCGGATCTACCTGTCGCCGCTGGCGACTTGGTCCGGGAAATTACCAACCGATTGGGCTTTCTGGTTTCAACGGGGCTTCACTACCTTTCGTTGGACCGTCCAGCGCCCACGCTTTCAGGTGGGGAATCCCAAAGGATCCGCCTGGCCAGCCAGATAGGTAGCGGCCTCACCGGCGTGCTTTATGTGCTTGACGAGCCGACAATCGGTCTGCATCCGCGAGACAACCGCCTCCTCTTGCAAGCGCTCCGTCATTTGCGTGACCTCGGAAACACCCTTCTAATCGTCGAGCATGAGCGCGAGGTCATTCAAGACGCCGACCACTTGGTGGACTTCGGCCCCGGAGCCGGAAAGGATGGCGGTCAAATTGTCGCAGCCGGAGCGCCAAAAACCTTGCTTAAGACCGCAAATTCCCCGACGGCAAGTTACATCACTGGCGACCGGGTGCTTCCAGTTCCGGCCGTAAGACGCCAGATGAATCCAAGTAGAAAAATTGTCCTAGTCGGAGCCCGGCAGAACAACCTGAAAAACCTCCGGGTGGGAATTCCCCTTGGCCTTTTTGTCGCGGTTTCCGGCGTAAGCGGTTCCGGAAAAAGCTCCTTGGTCAACGAGGTACTCAGGGACACCCTTCTGAGGCGGTTGCACAGGGCCATCACTCCGGCCGCTGCCGTTGATGACATCCTTGGCTGCGAGCTTGTGGACAAGATTGTGGATGTCGGGCAGGATCCCATCGGGAACTCCCCATTATCCAATGCGGCAACCTACACCGGATTGTTTGACCTGATTCGAGAACTTTTCGCGCGACTGCCCGACTCTAAAATCCGCGGCTGGCAACCCAGAAGGTTTTCCTTCAACAAGCCGGGTGGAAGATGTGAAACCTGCGAGGGCAACGGCCAGCGCAAGATTGAGATGCACTTCCTTCCCGATGTTTGGATCGAATGCGAAACCTGCAAAGGCAAGAGGTTCAACAGCGAAACCCTGACAGTGAAGTTCAAAGGCAAGTCAATCGCAGATGTTCTTGAAATGCGCGTGAATGAGGCACTTTCGTTCTTTGGTGGAATACCCAAAATCAGCAGGGCCGTGCAAACCTTGGCCGATGTGGGGCTTGGGTATTTGGAACTGGGGCAGCCAGCCACGACTCTTTCCGGCGGGGAAGCCCAAAGGGTCAAGCTTGCCAGTGAGCTTTCGAGGCCCTCCACTGGCAAAACCCTTTACATTCTCGATGAACCAACAACAGGATTGCATTTTTCCGACATTGAAAAGCTGCTGGATGTGCTCCACCGCCTCGTCGACCAAGGCAACACCGTTTTGGTGGTGGAACACAACCTGGATGTCATTAAAAATGCCGACTGGATCATTGACATGGGGCCCGAGGCTGGCCCTGGTGGTGGAATGGTCATTGCGCAAGGCACTCCTGAAGAAGTGGTAGATGGAAATTGGCATGTTTTGGAAAATACGGAATCGCGCCTGAAAACCCCGGTCCGATCGCACACTGCCGGATTCCTCGGCCCGGTTCTTGAAGCGGGACCAATTAAAGACAGAAGTCGATCGGACTTTTCAGCGCCATCCATTCCGGAAGAAGAAATCGAGACAGATGATGACAATTCCCCGATGCCTTGGAAAATTGATGGTAGGACTTGGCACCTTCGTGATCGACTCACACCCGATGGCAAGACCTGCAAATGGGAAGGCTCTATTCTTGAGGCGATTGAAGCTTCATGTTCCCGGCATGAGGGATTGGCTCCACCCAAATGGGACGAGCGTCATGTGGTGGAAATAACCGCCAAAGGCAAACCGCTTTCCTGGTTTTGTCACGCCATGACAGGAATGGAATGGTTGATCAGGCTGGTGTTCCGGGTTGGTAAGGGAACCTTCGAGGCAGCATCCCTTGAATCTTCCCTCGGAATACCTCCGCTTAATCAAACCAAGGGTTTGCCAATCTATGGAAATGAACCCCGGGTTCGGGTCGCCAACCTCAAAACTCAGCCTTGGCAAGCCGTGACGATATTGGCCCATAGGCTCGAAGAAATTCAAACACCCGCTTTTGGTTCTTTCATGGAAAAGGCCGTTGCCTCTTATTTGCGGCAAAACGCGATACTTCGGGAACAGCCTGAGGTTCTGATGCCATGGAAGGTCATGGGTGAGGCCTGGCACACCAACGCAAAAGGTTTCCCCGTTGGTCGCGCGAGACGGTGGGACCCATCTCTGGTGGGCGGATTAATCACGATGTTGAGGGATATCGTGGATGGGATCCAATTCGATTTTGACTCCCGCGACACAATCAACGCGCGAATCCCCGGAAGACGCCGAATTTGGCTGACCATGAAAACAAAGGATCCGGATGGACTTGATTGCCGTTTTGCCGGTCCCAAGGGAGCTATCAACCTCGCCCAACTGGATGGTCTTGGCGCCACTCGTGAAATTGCAGGCGATCGGGAAGCCGATGAGGTATGTCGATTGACCTTTCAGAAACCTTCCGATTTGGATGCCCCCAAGTTCCGAACCCTGTTTCAGAGACACGCCCAACTGTCGCGTGACTAAATAGAAGGCTGGCCTATTCTTTGATGGCGGAGGTCTGAATCGAGTAGATGTCCCTGCCACCTTTTCCACCCGGACGATCGGAACTGAAATACAAAATAAGCCCATCCCTGCTCAGGTTGGGCGATCCATCCCATTTGCCTTCAGGATGGTTCAAACTCCTGAGGGCGACTGGACCTCCCCATTTTCCACCAGAACGCCTGCTCCTGAACAATGCCGTCCCACCGCCTTCCCTTGGACCTTGCAGATACATGACATTGCCGTCCGGCGATACTGTGGCATGACAAAACCCCGGATCCAATTCCTCAATTATTACTGCTTCCTCAAAACCGCGTGGCCCATCACTTGTCTTTCTGGTCGCCACCGCAACCCTGAGGCCCTCCTTGGTTTCTTTGGTCAAAAACAGGGTCTTAAGGTCTTTTCCCAGCCAAGGGTGCGCCTCATCACCGGGGGTGTCGATCGTCGCCAAAGCCCTGACACCGGAAAAAACCCGATGTTCCCCCGAACTGGAAGGCGGCAAATCCCTGACGGCACCGAAAATATCATATTTTCTATTTCCGGGATCCTTTGTAGATGCAAACCAGATCGTCTGAGGATACACACCATAAGGGGTCACAAAGCAGGAGGCGTCGTTTCCCTTGGATTGGACTTGGGGCCCCACCAACTCGGTGTCCGCCCAACCTTTCCTGGCCTTGGACCATGTTGCCGCATAGAGGTCGATTTTGCTCTCCGGTTTGCTGTCCTTGCTTCGGCTGAAATACAAGCGGTATGACCCGGCTTGACCTTTCAACGGGACCGGATGGGGATGATCTTCATCAGCCTCGGTGTTGATGGACGCCGGCAAAGGGCCTTTGACATCCTGACCTTGGGCAAAGGCTTCAACGCCAGCAAGAAAACAAGCACCAAGCCCAAACAATCCACCTACGAAAAACGCTTTGCAATTCATTTGTTGAATCCTGATCGATTAGATGGCCAAATCACACCCAGCCAGCACAGAAAGTAATTCGTAGCAAACGCAAAACCAAATGCGAATATAAATAAGTATAAAGAAATATACAACTGCTGATTGACGACGGCGGGTGTCTAAGGATAGTCTTTGCCATAGCGAGTCGATTAAGAAAGACTTCGCTCATATCGCATTGTGATCATTTGGCATTAATTGGGGTGCAGGCTCTTTGTCACGCGTGCCAAACGACGCGGAAGCACCAAAACCCACGGACTCCCGAATTATCGGGAAGCCCTCCTCAGGTAGTGACATACCAATTGATGGATCTGTCACAGTAACCTCCACAACTCCTCCCAACCCCATCCCCTCCAACTGGACTGAAGGTATTCGCGGATTGCGTCTAGGACATTACATAATTGATCGGCCATTGGGAATCGGCGGAATGGCAGCGGTCCTCTTGGCCACGGATACGAAATTGGACCGACTGGCTGCTCTGAAAATTCTCCCACCTGCAGTATCAGATGATCAGGAATCTCTTGGAAGATTTCACCAAGAAGCCAAAAGCGCAGCGAAACTGGACCATGAAAATATCGCGAGGATATTCGCTTCGGGAGAGGATCAGGGGCTTCATTTCATCGCTTTCGAATTCGTCGAAGGCACCGACTTGAAGACACTGCTTCAAACCAAGGGACGAATGGACCCAAAGGAAGCCATTCCCTTGGTCCATCAAGCCTGCCTCGGCCTTGAACACGCAGCGGCTCGAGGGATGGTTCATCGAGACATCAAACCCTCCAACCTGGTCCTGACGCCCGCCGGAAAACTCAAAGTCATCGACATGGGATTGGCAAGGAATCTCGACCAATCCCATGATTCGGGCCTCACGCGCTCCGGAGTAACCCTCGGCACATTCGATTACCTTGCCCCTGAACAAGCCATTGATCCGCACTCGGCGGACGCTCGAAGCGACATTTATTCTCTTGGATGCACTTTATACCACCTTTTGACTGGAACACCTCCTGTACCTGAAGGCACCCCGGCTCTCAAGCTGACACACCACCAGTCCATCAAGCCAACCGATCCCCGGAACTTCGCGCCATCCATTTCCCAACAGACAGTCCGGTTGCTGGAAAAAATGTTGGCCAAAAAACCAGCAGATAGATTCCAAAACTTCGCCCAGCTCAAGGAAGCTTTGGAAAGCCTTGCGACATCAGAAGAAATTGAAATCCCGGGCTTTGTAAAACCTCGCCGGAAAAAAAACCGGCGCGAAAGGCTTATTTTGGCTAGTATCGTCGGAGTCTTTCTGGTTGCTGCCTTGTCTTGGCACCTTTTCCCTGTTCACTTCTTTGGTTTTCCCAACCAAGCAAATATCAGCAAAGATGTGTCTAACCGGTCCCCGGGGTCGAATGCTGACGCCCAATCCCAACCCCTTCCCGGTAAGATGCCAGATGGCACGGCGCGATTCGAGCAAGAAAACCCAACTGCCGAGGCACTTGCGAATTGGTTGCGAGAAAATACGAACGCTACCAAGATCGAAATTGTGCTTCACGGGGACTTGGATCTCGGTGGCATAGAAAGTCATGGAGAAGGACTGCTGGTTGCAAGAGCCAAGGAAATCCTTATCCGTTCCGCCCATCCAGGTAACAAGGCGACCCTCAGATACCACCATGACGGCCGAATCATTTCCGGCCCGTTTTCACTCCTGAAGGCGGAATCTGAAATCCTGAAACTTGAATCACTTCGATTTGTGCTGGACTGCCGGGAATCACCGATAGCGCTTCGCGGTCTGACCATGAGCCCGCTTGATTCAACAAGGGTTCTCAAAGCCGATCTGGACCGGTGTGAATGGATTCAGGCGGGCAACACATTCGACCAACGAAACAGAGTGACTTCAGTTGAAATTAATGGGGAGACAGAATCAAAAATCAACACGAAATTCACCGAATGCCTTTTCTTGGGTTTCCGAGAGGCAGTGCCTGACAATGTGGATAAACCCGAATCAATTTCCCTGTTTGACGCGCAGGCCGGGGCCCAAGACGCCATCACCAGGAAAGGTTTCGTTTCAGAATTAAGAATTGAGCAGTCGCTTTTCGGGCCTCATGCCACAGTCTTGAGATGTGTCGCCGGAAATCCTGCGGTAGGAGCCACAAAAGAGGCCAACAACTCTGAAACAGGGATGTCTGTTATGCCCGACCCGCCCAGGACGGTCGGCTCAATGGGGATGGACACTCTTCCCCTGTCTGCGCCAGGTTCCCGACAAGATGGAAATGGAAGAGTTTGGATTCAAAATTGTTCACTCATCACTGGAAACGGGGAAAGGGTAATCGCAGTCCAGGAACATGTCGGTGCCGTGATCACGATGCGAAGGACAATCGCCGCTGGAACTGACATGTCTAACAAATCAAATTTGATATTTTGCAGTGGTTTGGATTCCAGTGTGAGGTTCTTAGGTCGATCCAATCGCTATTTCCAGATCGGCCCATTCTTCACCGCTAACGGCGGCAAGTCATCGGATGAAAAACTCAGCGATTTTCAAAAACACCTCAACCGGGAACGCCTTGGCGAGGACAGGTCAATCGAACTACCTCAAAGTCCATGGAAGAAAGAATCGCCGGTTGAGGAAATCGCCGAGGTGGACATTGCCTTGGAACCTGAAAAAGAATCGTCCGCCAATCTGGGGCTCAGGGTTTTAGCTGCATTTTCCCCTGCGGAGCGCAAGGACTTTCAATTGCGCTGGGTGGAATCTGGAACCGAGAAATTCGCCGGGGCTGAGAAATTCGCCGGACTGCCCTTTTATCAAATAGCAGAGAAAAGGGTTGCCATGCCTGTAAAAAGGATCGTCTTGGCTGGTCAGCAGGATGACTCTCAATTTGTCCATCCATCAATTGATCACGCGCTTTCTCACGCGAAATCCGGGGACATTATCCTGATTCGACATGACGGATTGATTGACCTGACACCCATTCAAATTGACCGTCCGGGTTTCTTTGTCACAATCCGTCCCGATGCAGGGAGCCAACCGCAGCTTCGCTGGAAGGCTAGGGCCGGAGACCATGCTTGGCTCAAGCTCGATGGTGCCATGGTGAGAATCGAAGGCGTGCCTGTGATCCTGGAGTGCCCTGAAAACGCTGACATCGCCTCATTGGCCGCATTAAGCCGCCAAGGACAGTTGATTTTGAAGGATTGCCTCCTGACTTTGTCCGGTCCGACAGGCAAGAGCATTGTTGCGGGAATGCGCGAACCGGATTCGATGCAAAATCCCGAGGATTCCTTTCGGGCGGCTCAACCATCCCGGATGGTTCTGGACGGTTGTCTGGCTCGGGGGACCGGGAAAATCACAAAACTGGACATACACAGGACTTTGGAGGTGGAAATTAGACAAAGTTCGGTGGCGCTCGCCGGCGGTTTGGTGGCTCTCACGGCAAGTTCGATGGACCAAGGGGCGACAAATCTTCCAGTCAGAATTCACCAGTCATTGATACTCAGTTCTGGAACCCCCGTGACGGAACTCCAGCAGCAGGGTGTAGCGATACGAAGCACTGAATCTGTCTGGATCAATTTGGGGAATCCTGACACCACTTTGGTTGAAGTGACAGGCAACGCGCCGCGAGGTAAGGACAGAATCCGGGAATTGTTGGACACTTCGCGTTCAATCTATTTGGGGTTTTCAGCGCCCTTTAGTGCCCGGGACCCGTTGTCAGGACTCCTTGAGGAATCCGCTCCCGTGGCATTCGTGCTGGAATGCCTTGACCTTCCCGCTGAGAGTTGGAATCCGACCCTTCCGGAATCCGCTCCCAAGCCAACCGTATGGGAATCGATAGGTTTGAGCCAATTGGAATCTGCATCCAAGATGGCTGAGCATGCCCCTCCGCTTCCAATTAAAGCAATAAACCTTGACAAAACCATGCAAAATTAATTATAATATCGCAAATATCTTCTAATGGCTCCATTTACATCGCTCGGAAACAACAGTTTGCATTCGCTTGAATAGGTGAGTCTTACCAAGAATTCAAATCAAGCGCGCACTTTAACTTTCATGATGCGCTTCGCAATTCCTCATCAAATTCAATGTTAATTGAAACACGAGCAATGTAACGGATTGTTGTATCGTCATGGGGCCACCGGTTTTGCCCATGCGGCCCGCATCACTTCGAAAAGAAAAGACTCGATCCGGATAAGGTTCTTGCAATCTCGGCCTGACGCAAACTTACTTTTTCTTCTTTTTGGCGGACTTTGACTTCCCAGACTTCGGCTTGGCACCGGCGCTCTTTTTCTTTGTCACGGACGCCTTGCCACCGAATATGGCTTCATAGCCAGAAGCGAAATTATGTGTTTCCGCGAGTCCAATACGCACAATGCTCACGATGGAGCCTCCAAGGTTGGCCAACCCGACCCGGAAAGCCCCGGAAGAATCAGGATGACTTGGTAATGTTATATCTTCCTTGAGATTCCGTGTCATCCAGAAGAGGCGTTGTTACCCAGTCAACCAAAATGGCGACCGACTGATTCAACTGGCCGATCTCAATCCATTCATCCTTCGTGTGCGCTTGGTCTATGCTTCCGGGACCGAAAACAAACGAGGGTATCCCTGCCTGACATAGGGTCGAGGCATCTGTCCCAAAGTTCACGCTGCGGATGCATGCATCTTGGTAATGAGATCGTGCAGCGGCAAGAATCGATTCGCGGAGCACAGCAGGAACAGACTCGGGGAGTGGTGGACACTTAAGCCATGGATCCTCGACTCGCAAAACGAGTCCCTCCCTGCCAAGGAAAGAGGATTGCAATGCGTTTCTCAATTGCCGGGTCGCATCCTCAGGGGTTTCACCGGGAATGAGACGCCTGTCCACGATGATTTCGCATGAATCCGGAACAATGTTCGGAGCACTGCCCCCTCGAATCATTCCAACGCTTAAAGTTGCGGACCCAAGGACAGAATCCTTCGGCCCATTGAGCAAATCATTCGCCAATCGTTCAAGCGCCATCAAGGCGGGCCCGGCACCATAAAGGGCGTTTACGCCATTCCAGGGCATTGAACTGTGACAAGCCCGTCCCACCAGTTCGATTCTCCAGCGAACAACCCCCTTGTGGCTGACAACCAGATCGAGGCCCGTTGGTTCAGCCACCACGGCCACAGCAGGCCGGGACCATCCTTCGGGTAAAATCCCTTCCAATCCGGCGGCAAGTTTCTGAACACCCAGAAAAGTGTGCTCTTCATCCACAGTGAATCCAACAATGAGATTGTGCGTGCGAATGGTTTCCGTTGTCGTTAATATTTCCAAAGCTGATAAGAAGGCGGCCATCGATCCCTTGACATCACAGGCGCCACGACCAAAGACCTTGCCATCGCGCACAATCCCCTCGAACGGGGCAATTGTCATGTTGTCCACCGGTACCGTGTCCTGATGGACTTCCCAAAGCATTGTTGCTGATGTCCGAACGGATGCCGGAATGGTGGCGATCACATTGTCCCGCCCCTGAGATACAGGCTGGACTTGCACCGAGATCCCTCGTTTCGAAAGCCATTTTATAAGAAACTCCGAAACTCGCGCCTCGCCGCAGATAGCAGGATCACAATCGTGGCGCCCCATGGGGTTGACGCTCGGGATTCGAATCAATTCGGTGAGAATGCGAGTGGCCGGAGTCATGGGATTACCGGATTGGTTACTGTTGGCAGTAGGCGGCACTTTCGTAAGATTAGTCTAGAGAATTCCTGAACATTGGATCCATCACTTATGAAGGCTCATGAATATCAAGCCAAGGAATTGCTGGCGGCTCAGGGCGCCAACATTCCCAAAGGCATTATTGTTGACAACGCCGATGCTGCCGTAGCCGCCTTCGACGGTCTGGGTGGCAAACCTGTGGTTCTCAAGGCGCAAATTCATGCCGGTGGAAGAGGCAAAGGCCGCTTCGCTGGTTCAGGCAAAGATTTTGGCGGCGTGAAATACTTGACCAAGCGCGAAGACATTCATCAAGTCGCGAGCACCATGCTGACATTTCCCCTTGTCACCAAGCAAACAAGTGAGACCGGACAAAAAGTATCCAAGCTTTTGGTTCAAGTGGCCGCGGACATCCAAAGGGAAATTTATCTGGGCATGATCCTAGATCGCGCCTCAGGAATGCCTGTGATGATGGCATGCGCCGAAGGCGGAGTGGATATCGAAGATGTCGCGGCAAAAACTCCCGAAAAAATCCTGAAGGAGCCAGTCTCTCCTGAAGTCGGCCTCCAGCCTTTCCAGGCGCGTAAGCTTGCCTTCGCATTGGGATTCAATGGCGAGCAGGTGGCCAGCGCTGAGAAAATCATGCACGCGCTTTCCAAGGTCTTCCTCGAAAAGGAAGCGAGCCTTGCCGAAATCAACCCTTTGGTTGTCACCCCTTCCGGTGAAGTCATGGCTCTGGACGCCAAAATTGTTTTCGATGACAACGCACTTTTTCGCCACCCGGAAATTGAGGCCCTTCGCGACGAAACAGAAGAAGATCCGGCGGAACTCAAGGCCGCTAAAAGCGGGCTGAGCTTCGTCAGCATGACTGGCAACATCGGATGCTTGGTCAATGGTGCCGGCCTTGCCATGAGCACAATGGATATCATCAAGTATCACGGCGGTGAACCTGCCAACTTCCTTGATGTGGGAGGAGGCGCCAGTAAGGATCAAGTAACCG
>CAWUNZ010000095.1:0-11633 GCA_963923445.1 uncultured bacterium | reverse complement strand
GCCATGTTCGACCACCGGGAGGTGAAGCTGGTGTGCGTGACGGGCGGGCCCGCCCTGGCGCGCGCCGCCCTTCGCAGCCCCAAGCGCGCCGTGGTCGCGGGCCCGGGCAACCCGCCCGTGGTTGTGGACGGCACCGCCGACCTCGACAACGCGGCCAAGAGCATCGTCATCGGCGCAAGTTACGACAACAACCTCCTGTGCATTGCTGAAAAGGAGGTTTTCGCCGTGGCCGAAGTGTTCGATGAGCTGCTTTCCTGCCTGCCCCGGCACAAGTCGGCACTGCTGAACGCCTCCCAGGTGGACAAGCTTGTGGCCGTGGCCTTCAAGGCCGGGGAGGGGGGCAAGCTGGTGGTGAACAAGGACCTTGTCGGCGCCGATGCCGCGACCCTGGCCCGGCATGCCGGCCTGGAGGTTCCCGCCGACACGCTGATGCTGCACGCCGAGACAGGCGAGGACAACCCGTTCGTCGGCCACGAGCAGATGATGCCCTTCGTGCCTTTCGTCCGCTGCCGCGATGTCGACCAGGCCATTGAACTGGCCCTGAAGCATGAGCACGGCTACGGACACACGAGCATCATCCACTCCAGGAACATTGAAACGATCACCCGCATGGGCAAGGCGATGAACACGACCCTGTTCGTCCAGAACGGCCCGTGCACCGCCGGCTTGGGCGCGGGCGGGGAAGGATATGTGAGCTTCAGCATCGCCACGCCAACGGGTGAGGGCGTGACCACGCCAGCCACCTTCTGCCGCGTCCGCCGGAGCAGCACGGCGCGCGCGATGCGCGTGGTTTAGGAGCGGGAAATGCAGATCGGGGCGGTGGTGGGACACGCGACGGCGACGGTGAAGCACAAGGGCTTCATCGGGGCGAAGCTGCTCGTGGTCCAGCCGCTGCGGGAGAACGGGGAACTGGATGGTGATCCGATTTTGGCGATCGACCAGATCGGATCCGGCCCGGGAATGAGGGTGATCATCAGCAGCGACGGAAAGGCGGCCCGACAGGCGGTGAGTTCCAAGGACTCCCCCGTGCGCTGGCTTGTGGTGGGGGTGGTTGACGGGTGAGCACCGACTGGCGGTTCGATGGGCGGGTGTTGGCCGCGGAGCATCTGCCCCGCCGGTTGCCCGGCGTCACGCGCGTGGTGGTGCGTCAGGGAACCATCGTGACCCCGCTGGCCCGCGAGGACCTGTCACAGCGAGGAATCATCATCGGGCACGACGCCCCGGCCTCGGCTGTGGCGAAGGTCGCGCCCGCCTCGGCGCTTTGGGTAGGCAGCGATCGCGATTATCCGTTCCTGGGCTTGGGGTTGCGGATGGCGGGAAGCGGGCTTGAGCGGGCCACGGTGCGGGAGACAGCCGCCTTGGCCGCCGACGCGGGTCGCTGGAAGCGGGAAAACATGGCGGGGGCGGCGGTGATCTTCACCAGCCTGCCCGAGATGGTGGCCTGGGAGGCCGGAAGGGTTTCCGGCACACCCTCGGCGGCCGTCAGCGGCGTGTCGCAGGCCATTCGGGCGCTCGCCACGCTGGAGCGCCCCATCCTGGCGGTTGAGATGCCGGGCCGCACCGCCTACGAGATCCGCCAAATCCTCCGATTGGCCGACCCGGCCGGGAGGGCGGCGTGAAGATCGGCGAGGTCTGCGGCCGCGTGACGCTGTCGAGGGTGCATCCAGCCCTGTCGGGAATCCGCTGGATTGTCGTCGCCCCCTGCAGCCTCAAGGCCCTCCTTGCGGCCGGGGAAAGGGCCGGCCAGACCGGCGCCGTCCGGGGCGACGGCGAGGACCTGGTCGTCGCCGACGCCGTCGGCGCCGGACCGGGCCAGCTAGTCGCCTACAGCGAGGGAGGCGAGGCGGCGATGCCGTACATGCCGGCCAAGAGGCCGGTGGATGCCCACGCGGGCATCCTGCTCGATCGGGTGACATGCCACAAGGTTCTTTAAAGGAGTACGAAAATGGCTCAATTGCATGGCGGCAAGACCGAGTATGAACTCAAGGAGCTGATCTGCGAGATCGGCCGCAGGGTGTATCACCGCGGATTCGCCGCCGCCAACGACGGCAACATCACCGTCAGGCTCAACGAGCGCGAGTTCCTCTGCACCCCGACCATGGTCTCCAAGGGCTACATGAAGCCCGAGGACATCTGCCGGGTGGATGCCAAGGGTGTGCAGCTTGCCGGCAAGAAGAAGCGCACCAGCGAGGTGATGCTGCACCTTTCGGTTTACAACCAGCGCCCCGACATCAACGCCGTGGTTCACTGCCATCCGCCCCACGCGACCGCCTTCGCCGTGGCGCATGAACCCATCCCCAAGTGCGTGCTGCCCGAGGTCGAGGTTTTCCTCGGCGAGGTGCCCATCGCCGTCTACGAGACGCCGGGCGGACAGTCGTTCGCCGACACCGTGGTCCCCTACGCCAAGGACTGCAACACCATCCTCCTGGCCAACCACGGCACCATCACCTTCGGGCCAGACCTCGAGAACGCCTACTTCAACACCGAGATCATCGACGCCTATTGCCGCATCCTGATCCTCTCGAGGCAACTGGGCCGGGTGAACTACTTTTCCGAGCAGCAAACAAAGGAACTCCTCGCCCTCAAGAAGCGGCTTGGCTACGACGATGTCCGCTTCCGCGACGAGGGCAATCCCACCTGCGGCGATTCCAGCTTCGACCGCCGCTACTCGAAGTTCGTTCCCCGTCCCTACGCCTTCCGGTTCGATGAACCCACCGGCGTGGGGAGCGAGTGCGGCGCCACGGGCGGGTTGCCCGATGCCGACGACCCGGCGCTTGAGAATCTGGTGCGGGCCATCACCGAGCAGGTGATGCGCAACCTGTCGGGCGTCTGAACCACTAGCCCGCTCCAGCGGGGAACGGGCGGGAGTCGCGTATGTTCAACTTCCGTGAGGACAAGGCGGGATTCTTCGCCACCCTGATTGTGGTGCCGCTGCTCATAGGACTGGCGGTGGTGCCGCTGGTGCTGTTCGTGACGGGCTCGGCGCTCGGTCAGGACCTCAGCCTCCCGATCAAGATCTTCTTCGGGGTCTGCTGGCCGCTCTTGGTGGTCACCGTGCTGGTTCGAGTCTGGATATTCCGGGTTCAGATGATCGCCAAGAAGAATAACGAACAACGGAAAAACGAAACGCAGGGGGAAAACAAACCATGAAAGTGAGCATCATCGGCGGCGGCGGACTCGTGGGCAGCATGGCCGCCTACGCCCTTCACCTGGGCAGGGTGGCCAGCCACATCTGCATTCTCGATGCCAACCAGCAGGTGGCCGAGGGCGTGGCGCTCGACATCCTGCAAGGTACCAGCCTTGTGGCCGACCAGCGCGTGACCGCCGGCACCATCGCGAAGGATATTCCCGACAGCCACACTGTCGTCATCACGGCGGGACTCCGCCGCAAGCCTGACGAGAGCCGGTTGGACCTCATCAACCGGAATGTGGACCTGTTCCTCGACCTGCTGGCGCAAGTGAAGGCTGCCGGACTCAAGCCCACCACCAACCTCGTGGTGGTCAGCAACCCGGTGGACATTCTCACGCACCTCGCCGTGGAACGGAGCGGACTCGACTGGCGCAGGGTGATCGGCCTTGGAACACAACTGGACACCGCGCGGCTGAACAGCCATCTGGCGCGCCGCCTGAACCTGCCGGCGACCCAGGTCAAGGCCCTGCTGCTGGGCGAGCACGGCGACACCATGGTGCCCATCTGGTCGAGCGCCACCGTGGCAGGCCTGCCGCTTGCCCAATGGCCGGGTTTCACGCCAGCCATGGAGAGGGAGGTCTTCGAGGAGACCAAGACCGCCGGGGCCACCATGATCAAGCTCAAGGGGGGTTCCGGCTTCGCCGTGGGCGTCTCCATCCGCGAGGTTGTCGAGTCGCTGCTGCTGGACTCCCGCAAGGTCCTTCCCGTGAGCACGCTGCAGCAAGGGCTATACGGCATCCGCGACATCTGCCTTTCGGTGGCCACGGTGGTCGGTTGCGGCGGCGCCCGGGAGCAGATCGAGGTGCCGATCAGCCCGCGGGAGCAGGTGGCGCTGCAAAATTCGGCCCGGGTTCTCAAGGACATTCTCGAACAGGTCCGGGCCCGCCTCGCCGGAAAGCCTGCGCCTGCCGCGGTTGCCGCCCCGGCACCTGCCTCGTCCCAGGCCCCTGCGCCCGCCGCCGAGCGTTCCGTGCCACGCCAGGCCTGGCAGGGCCGCTGATTTCCCAAACCGGATTGGAGGTTTGCCATGGATGAGATCGAATTGCTCGCCGCGGTGCTTGCCCATCCCGCGGAGTTCGAGATCACGCTGCCGGGCGGCTTGACCATGTGCCGCTTGGACGAGAACCACTTCACCGTCGAGTACGACCATCCCGGCGAGGACGGCGAGCGCGAATGGCGCGAGAAAACCTTCCGCGATCCCCGCGCCGCGGCGCGCTTCTTCGTCGAGAAGCGCCACTCCATGAAACTGGGTTCCGACTTGTCCCCGCCCGACGAGGACGACGACGGCAGCGAAGAAGACGCCTGACACACCCGAGCGGAGATTGGCCCCATGGCCGCCACCAAGTCGCTGGACGAGAAACTCGCCCGCATCCACGCCGACCCCCACGGGGCCCGCGATTTCATCCTTGCCGACGCCAAGGATGCCGACATGGCGCTTTCAATAGGCGCCCCGGGTAAATCGCCCGAGCGTTGGCCCGATGGCGAGGTTCGCCACCGCACCTTGGCGGAATTCCGCGACATTATTGAAGAAATCGTCCAGCAAGGGCTTGTGGACATCATGCTGATGTCCGCAAGCACGAGCGAACTGCTCACCATTCAGAAGCGCATCTTCGACAACAGCCGAGTCACCCCCGCCGCGCGGGCCAACGACACCACCGACATCCACATCGTGCGCGGTGGCCGGTACGCATCGCAGCCTTCGATGCCGTTCCGCACCGCCACGCTCGACCATATCCAATGCGGCAAGTTCGCCTGCAAGCCCGAGGAACGCTCCCTGGGCGCCAATCTGGGCCTGTACAGCATCACCTTCACCAACGACACCGAGCGCGATCGCGCCAACCTCGAGGCCTACAAGGCGTTTCGCCTGGAGGCCGAGGCCAAGGGTTTTCGCCACTTCCTCGAGGTCTTCGATCCCAACATCGAGGGCGCCGTTTCACCGGAACAACTGCCCGGATACATCAACGACTGCATCGTTCGCGCGCTGGGCGGCGTGACGGGACGCGGCCGGCCCGACTTCCTCAAGATCGTTTACCACGGCCCCAGGGCCATGGAGGAGTTGGTTCGCTACGATCCCCACCTGGTGGTGGGAATCCTTGGCGGCGCCGCCGGCACGACCTACGACGCGTTCAAGCTCCTTGGCGAAGCGAAAAAGTACGGGGCCCGCGTCGCGTTGTTCGGCCGCAAGATCAACAACGCCGAGCATCAGTTGGCGTTCATCCGGTTCCTGCGGCTCATTGCCGACGGCGAGGTGTCCCCCGAGGAAGCGGTCCACGCCTATCACGGCACCCTGCAGGCCTTGGGCATCACCCCCCACCGGCCTATCGACAAGGACATGGAACTGCACACCGGAGTGATGAACTACGCGGGCACCGGCAAGACCATATCCGTTCCGCCCGCCGCCGGCGCCCCGAAGCCAGGTTCAACCCAAACCTCGGCAACCACGGGAAATAACTGCGGTTGCGCGCCGACCAAGCCCGGACCCTGTGCCTGCGATGAAACCAAGCCCGACTTCACCAAAATGACACCCGCGGAAAAGGTCGCCTACCACCGCGCCCGCTGGAACCGGATTCTGGGCTAGAACAAATCAAGCGGCGAAGGGCGCTGAATACCGGGCGCATTTTGTCCGCCTCACCTGCCGAAAAGAAGGCTCAATTCCGCCGCCTCGGGAAGGCCCGAAGGCGGGCCTTCGAAGGCCACGGTTCCGTTGCGCAGGGCGATCACATGGTGGGCGTGCCTGCGGACCAGTTCAAGTTCGTGCGAGACCAGCACCACCGTGGTGCCGTCGCGGGCGTTGATGGCCGCGATGTCGTCGTAGTAGCGAAGCTTGTCGAGAAAATCGATCCCTGAGGCAGGCTCATCCAGCAGCAAAAGCTCGGGGTTGGGATCGAGCGCCAGGGCCAGCATCACGCGCTGGAGTTCACCACCCGAGAGGGTCTCCACCCAGCGGTCGAGCAGGTCGGCCGAGGCGCGCACCTCGGCCAGCATGCGCAAATGCCTGGCCTCCTGGCGCCGGGCACCGAAGAAGAGCGGCCTTTCATCGAGCGCCAACGCGAACAGGTCGCGAACAGTGAGGGGCAGGTTGGCCTCCACCCTGAGCCGCTGAGGCACATAGCCCACATGCTTGGGAGCCGGGCGGGTATGGTCGTGCCCGCAACGGAAGGTCACCTTCCCCTGGCAGGCAAGCTCGCCAAGAAGGATCTTGAGAAGCGTGCTTTTGCCGGCGCCGTTGAGCCCCAGAAGGGCCGTGATCCGCCCGCGGGGAATACCGGCGGTGAGCCCGTTCAGGACGGGCTTGCCCCCGAGGGTGATTCCCACCTCCTCGAGGCGGATGAATGGCGGCGCGGCAACCGTGGTCACGGCAAATGGTCCACCAGGGCCTGCAGGTTCCCGCGCATGGTCCGCTCGTACCAACCGGCATCGAGCGCCGCGGCATCGGCGGTTTCCATCGGGTCGATCTCGATCATTCGCGGTTCGACACCTTCCCGCTTGAGCGCCTCCGCCAGCAGCCGAGCCGAGGTGCCTGTGGAATACTGCGGTTCGACGGCGAGCACCCTCACGCGCTCTTCCTTGCAGAGCTTCACCAGTTGGGCGATGCGGGCGGCACTCGGCTCGGTGCCGGGATTGATCTGCATGGTCGCCGCGATCTGAAGGCTGAAACTGTCGGCCATGTAGGCCAGCGCGCCATGGAAGCTGATGAGGCGACGCTCGTTCTTCTCCTTCATTTTCTGACGCGCTTCGCGTTGAAAATCCTTTAGCCGTCCCGCCAAGGCCTCGGCCCGTTCACGGAACACCCCGGCGTTTTCCGGCGAGACTCCGGCCAATTGATCCGCCATCCGCTCAGCCATGACCACCGCCTGGGGAATGCCGAGCCAGATGTGCGGATCCTCGTCGCCATGGGAGTGGTCGTGCCCCTCCCCGTGATGGTGGTCGTGCTCCGCATCGCCGGCCAAGCACAATTTGCGGGCCTTGACCGTGTCGCCCAAGGCGTCGAACTTCGCTTTCCCGCGTTGGCTGGACTGGAGCATTTTGGAGACAAAATGGTCATCGAGGGTCAGGCCCACGCTGAAAAAGATGTCGGCATTGGAAAGCAGGGCGAGGTCGCGGGGGTTGAAACTGTAATGGTGCGGGCCGGTGGTCACGCACAGGCATTTCACCGCCGCTGAATCGCCGGCAATGAGCTTGGCCATGCTGTAAAGCGGCGGAAATGTCACCAGAATCCGCGGCTTGCCCGGCATATCGCGCCACGGATCGGCCATGCGCGAACATCCCGCCAAACCCGCCGCCACCATTGCCACCATCGATTCGCGCCGATTCATAAGCCGATTCCACCCCGCTGCAAGTGACCGTCCCGGTTTCGTGCGATATCCTGAGATGGGACGCGGGACAGGCCAAGGACAGTATAACCTTGTAATGCCCTGCCGTCCCCTCTGAGGGGGACAAGCCATGAAATTCTGGGTGGAACAGGCCCGAGCGCCGGAAGCACCCGCAGGAACGGATGCCTCCCTTGTGCTCCTCAAGGGTTCCGATGGATCGAGCGCCAGCATTTGGCCGGCCTTGGGCTTCAATTGCTTCGACTGGACGGTTCCCCACAAAGGCCAATCGCTGAAAATCCTTCACGCCGAGGCCGATCTTTTCCAAACGGGAAAGGCGACGCGCAGCGGCAACCCCGTGCTTTTTCCGTTTCCCAACCGCATACGCGCCGGGCATTTTCATCACGCCGGCCGCGACTTCAGCCTGCCTCTCACCGGAGACAACGGCACCACCTCCATCCACGGTTTCGCGTGCCGGCACGCCTGGCGGGTGCTGGCCAGGGGATCTGATGACAATCAGGCGTTTGTCACCGGGGAATTTCAGGCCCATCGCGACGCTCCCGAGACAGTTCAGCAATGGCCCTCGGACCATGCGATCCGCCTGACCATCCGGTTGCTTCAGGGCCGGCTGCGCTTTGAGGCCGAGATCCACAATCCCGACAGCAGAACCCTTCCCTTTGGCCTTGGATACCACCCGTATTTCGCGACACCATTCGCCGGTCCCAAGGGACAGCACGGATGCAAGGCCCGGGTTCCGGCGGCGGAGTACTGGGAACTTGACAAGTGCCTGCCCACGGGGCGAAGGCTTCCGGTAGACCCATCGCGTGACCTCAACGACTGGGTCGAACTGGACGGAAGGCAACTCGATGATGTGCTGACCGGGCTGCCCGACCGAATGCCAGACGCTGACGGCCTGGTCGAAATCGGCGCGATGACCGGGTTGGCAGGCGACAATTCCGCCACCCTCCGAGTGCGCTGCGACAAGGCCTTCCGCCATGTGGTGGTTTTCACACCCGGAAACCGCGAAAGCTTTTGCATCGAACCCTACACCTGCCTCACCGACGCCGCCAACCTGGAGCACCGTGGTGTTCCCTCGGGTTGGATGGAACTCAGTCCCGGCGCATCTTGGACCTCGATCATGGAATGGACTATCGGATGACCGCGCGCATTCGCGTTCCCCTGAGCCGGCGGCAGGTTCCCGGCCCCCTTGTCGAACATGCCCGTCATCCGCTGGTGGTGGTGATGGGGTCGCCGGCGGAGGTGGTGAACCTCCTGCGGAATGTCCCGCCCGGCCCGACCACCTGCTTCCAGATGGACATGCACCAGGGGCACCAGGTGTTCGCCGCCCTCAAGGAAGCGGGGATCGAAGCCACGGTGGAGGTGCTGGGCGACCTGTGGGACCTTCCCGAAAGGCCGCGCACCGCCATCTACCTGCCGCCCCGTGCCGGCGAACGCGACCTCAAGATCGACCTCGTGGAACAGGCCTACCAGTTGCTGCCGAAGGACGGCCAATTTGTGGTCTGGTCGTCCGAGGCGGTTGACAGGCTTTTCCCCGACCTGCTGAAGAAGGTCTTCAAGAAGGTTCATTCCCACGCGACGGAATCCGGGCATGTGCTTTGGGCCGTGCGCGGGGAAGACAAGCCCAGGCGCACGCGCGAACTCACTTACCGGGCCCGCGTGAAGGAAGTGCCGTCGCAGTCGTATGTTTCCCGCCCCGGAGTATTTGGTTACGGCAAGTTCGACAATGGTGCCCGGGCCTTGGCCGAGATCGCGGAAATCCGCCCGGGCGATCGCGTGCTCGACATGGGCTGCGGCAACGGGTCCATCGGCGTGATGGCTGGCCTGCAGGCGGGTTCCACGGGCCGCGTGGTGTTTGCCGACAGTTCCCCCCGGGCACTGGAACTGGCTCGCCGCAACGCCACAGCCGCTGGTTTGGCCAACTTCGAGACGGTACTCACCTGCGACTTCGAGGAAGACCCGAACCTGCCGGAAGACACCTTCGATGTGGTCCTGGCCAATCCGCCCTACTTCGCCGGGGGAGCGATCAGCCGGATGTTCGTGGCCGCTGGAAGCCGGTTGCTGCGTTCCGGCGGACGGTTTTACCTGGTCACCCGCCAGCCGGATGAACCCGGCGAGGCGATGGGCGAGGCCTTCGGCGAGTTTGACGCGATCATGAACCGCGGGTACACCGTTCTCATGGTCGATCCGGAGCAACCACTCCGGCCGATCCCGCCGGAACCAGAAGGCGAAACCGAAACCCCACCGGAAGAAACGACATGATGGACCGCCGCGCCTTTTCCGCCACCGCCCTCGCCGCCACGGCCGCGGGCATCTCTTCCGCCGGGGGCGCCAAGGCGCCCAAGCTGCGGAAGGCCGTGAAGTTCGGAATGATCGGAATCAAGGGATCGGTTGAGGAGAAATTCAAGCTCGCCATCGCCTGCGGGTTCCCGGGCGTGGAGTTGGACAGCCCCTCAAACATCGACCGCGACGAGGTGGTGCGCGCCCGCGACAAGACCGGCATGGTGATCCACGGCGTGGTCGATTCCATCCACTGGAAAGACACGCTTTCAAGCCCCGACGAGGCGACCCGCGCCCGCGGTCTTGCGGGCCTGCGCACCGCCATTTCCGACTGCAAGCTTTACGGCGGCACCACCGCGCTTTTGGTGCCCGGAGTGGTGAACAAGGAGGTTGATTTCGACACCTGCTGGAAGCGATCGACCGAGGAAGTGAAAAAAGCCCTTCCCGACGCTGAAAAGCACGGCGTGAAGATCGCCATCGAGACAGTCTGGAACAACTTCATCACCACCCCTGAGCAATTGGTGAAGTATGTGGACCAGTTCAACAGCCCTTTCGTGGGCGCCTATTTTGACATCAGCAACATGATCAAGTACGGCGTGGCCCCGGCCGACTGGATCCGCGCGCTGGGCAAGCGGATGCTCAAGTTCGACTTCAAGGGCTACAGCAAGACCAAGCAGTGGGTGGGCATCGGCGAGGGTGATGAGAACTGGCCGGATGTGCTCAAGGCCCTCGACGAAGTCGGCTACACCGGGTGGGCCACCTCCGAGGTCGGCGGCGGACCCGAGGCCAAGCTGCGCGACATCGCCGCCCGCATGGACAAGGTGCTGGGCCTGGCAGGCTGAGCGCGAATGGGCGTTCGCGCGGCAATCAGTCTTTCTTCGAACCGCTGACGCACCACAGGTTCTTGAAGGTGCGCAGGTAAATCTCGCCACCGGAGATCACCACCGAGGAGTTGGTGGCGTCGGCTGCTTCCAGCGGATTGACGGCCAGCACCTCGCACTTGGCAGGGTTGGCCGCAAGCACGACCGTTTCGCCCGTTCGCATGAGCAGATAAAGGCGCCCCGCGGCATGGGTGAGCGACCCCCAGGTGGTACCACCCTTGAGTTTGGGCGCGCCCTTCCACATGTCCTCTCCGGTGGCCAGGGCATAGCAGTGGGGGGTGGCGTTCTCATCCACCATGTAGACATGCCCGCCCAGAATGAGCCCGCTTCCCACCCGCTGGGTGTTCTTGGGATGGTGCCAAAGCCGGTCGCCGGTGATGTCGCCGGCACCACCCAGCTTCACCGCCAAGGCCGATCCGCCATAACCTGACATGCCTACCGCGACGCCATCGGCACACAATGCCGAGGTGTAGACATAGCTGTTAATTCCGCGGCAAGCCCACAATTCCTTTCCGGTCTCAGGATCGAATCCCTTGAGGTGGCCGCCCTTGTCTTCGGGCAAAGCCTTCGTGTCCCGGCCCATGCCCAGGATGATGTGATCCTTCCCATTGACCTTTGAAATAGTGGGAGTGGCCCATGAGCCGAAGCCTTGGGGCTGTTCCCAAACGGTTTTGCCGCTGTTTTTGTCCAATGCCACCAGGTCGTTCCGACCTTCCTTCTCATTGGGGCCGCACCAGACAATGACCTTGTCGCCGTGGAGAACCGGGGAAGCGCTGTTGCCGAACGGGTGCTCCCATTTCCCAAGGTCGTCGCGTTTCCATAGTTCGTTTCCCTTGAGGTCGTAGCACCTCACGCCGGCGGAACCAAAGGAAACAACCACCCGTTGGCCATCGGTGACCGGGGAAGCGTTGGCGTACCAGGTTTCGTTCCAGTTGCGTTCCTTTTCGGTGTAGG
>CAWUNZ010000094.1:0-11663 GCA_963923445.1 uncultured bacterium | reverse complement strand
GTTGTCAATGGGATTCATGGGCTTTTTCCTGCCTTGTTGGATTTCGCCACCGGGACAGACTTCGCCGGATGAAATCGCCCGCGCTCCTCCAGACATCAAATCTCTTGGGCGCGGGCATTTGAATTTTAGGGACATCCGCGAACCTGGTTTTCGCGGTCGCCCCGGCCAGGAAGCGGATCAGGATTCCAGCCATGGCCACCGCTCCCAAGGCGCCTAAAAAATAGATCCAGTTTCTTGGGGTTATGCCGCCTGTCATGCGATTGAGCGCGTCGCGATCCTCGAGGTCGGCAAGGCCTTTTTCAAATCCCTGAACCAATCCCTCGGCACCCTTGTAAAGGTTGTCGATGAGGTCGCCGGGATTGGGCATGGGCAAGGGAGGCATGATCAGGGGCGGCACGAACGGATTGGGAACCACCTCGCCATCGACAATCAACAGCACGCGTGAACGCGGCTTATTGTTCCCCTCCCGCGCCCATTCCACCAGGTTGAGGGCGAACGGAATATTGTCGGGGGCTTGCAGCATCAGGTTGGACAAAATCCCGGTGTCACCGATAAGGCCCGCGCGCCCGTCACCCACGATCGCCGACACGGCCAGCAGGTCTGATTTCAGCGGTGAATCAAGGTGGACCGGTCCGGCGAATGACGCCGCTTCCATCCCTTTCCGCAAGGAACGCAGCACCGTGGGCCTGTTGGTTGCGGGCCTGACTTCCTTCCCTTGTCCGAAGAACCACGGATGGCCGGCCTTGCCCTTGGCCAGCGGGCAGGCCTCCTGTCCGCCGTAGGCAAAGCCTTGGGTTTGCGGCGAGGCGGAGCGGCCTTCGATCCCGGTGGGGGTGGCGCCAAGCATGGCGGCCAAGGCATTGTTGACACTCTCGGGTGGAATACGCTCGGTGGCGATCACCAAGGCTCCACCCGCCCTGACAAAACCTTCCAAGTCGCGATTTTCAAGTAAGTCGGCGGGGCCGAGGCAAAAGATCATGGCCGCCGCCGGTTCACGCAGGGCGTCGTCAACTGTTGGAAGAAAGGAGGGCGCGCCCCCGGCCCAGCCGGGAAAGCCCAAGATATAACTGAACCATTCATGGCCCGCGGCCGGAATGGTGACGGTCCCTTCCTTCACGAGGACAGGGGCCGCCATGGTGCAACCTGCCAACGCGAGAAGTGCGATCATGTCACGGGCCCAGCCGCGATGATGCCCAGCGCCTCGGTGCCTTCCCGAATCTCTCCCAAGCCGGGATGCCAGGCCGCCGGAAGGTACCGCCAACGCTCGTAGAGGCTCGTGAGCACACGCAAGGCGTGCCGCTGGTCGGGAGCGGGGAGCAAGTCCATCAGTTCCGACTCGATCCGCCTCATGTGGTGGAACCGCGCCCCGGGCCCCAGGATCCGCAACGCCTCCCTCTCATAAAGTTGAACCAGTGAAGCCAGATCTGAAATATGATCGAACGAGGGCCGATCACGGGGAGCTTGACCGCCAAGCCAACCGGCCAACTGGTCCCGCCAAAGGTAGGCCAGTATGGCCAAAATGGGAAGGATCGCCGCCAAGGACCATAGGGCGGCCTCGCGCCAGGTGACCCGCGGGGCGCCGAGTGAAACAGAAGGAAGGCCGGGGAGCGACGCGGTCGGTATTCGTGGGATACGCAACGACGGCAGGTTGTTCAGGAAACCAAGCCTTGGCTTGAGCCAATCGAAGCCGGAGACCGCCCATCGGGGCGACCACTCCCGCCACTTGCCGGGGGAAAACCTGGCCCAATCAACATTCGAGGCCCACTCGGCGAGATTGCCCTTGAGGCCGGGGGCGGGAATGGCCTTGAGCCATTCGGCGACTTGTCCGATCTGTTCCTTGTTGAGGCCGAGCTTGCCCAGCAATTCCCCAAGTTTTCCGAGGGCCTCGGCGGACAAGGCCCCGGCTTTCCCGGGCAGGGATCCCAAGTCGGTGATCGGATTGGAGCTGCTCCCGCCTGGCCGGGGCAGGTCGAATGCTTGAAATCGGCCCAGCAGCGCCTTGATGGATTCAAGGTCCTGCGAGCCCAACGGCCCGGGCTCTGACTTGAGTCGTTCAAGCAGGCTCATCAATTCCCGCAAGTCCGCCAGGTTGGATGGCTGGGAACCGATTTTTTTGGCCAGCTCGGCGAAACGATCCCAGTCAAACTGGGGGTAGGTGGCCTTGAGTGCGTCCTTTTGCGAACCAAGCCGGTTGGCGAGTGAAAGCAAATCCTTGAGGGTGGAGGGGTCGAAATTTCCCGCGCCCGCCCCCAAGCCCGAAAAAAGCTTGGCAAGTGCCTCCGCGTCGAATCCCCCGCCACTCCCCTGAAACGATCCGAACATTTTGAGCATGGCCGCGAGCGCCGCCGGGGACAGGCCGCCTGCTCCCGGGGTGCCACCCGCGCCTCCCAGCCAACGGGCCCATGGAGGCACAGCGGGCTTGGGAAAGCGGTCCTTGAAGGCGCTTTCCAATTGTTCCCGGGTCACGGGGGGAAGTTCGAATTCCTCGAAAAGCCCGCCTTGCGGAGGGGGATCGGCCTGTCCGGAAAAGGCCAGCAGGGAAACCGCGACGGCTTGGGCTGCGAAATGGGCCATGGCTCCATCCGATGGGACATCATCATCTTAGCCAAAGCCGCCAGTCGGTGCGACATTCTCAGGAACGGTATTCGTCGATCAGGTTGGCGACCAAACCTGTCCAGCCTGTTTGGTGGCTGGCCCCCAACCCTGTGCCGTTTTCCCCGTCAAAATATTCGTAGAAGAGGATCAGGTCACGCCAATGCGGGTCATTTTGAAATACCGGGCATTTCCCGTAAACCGGGCGCCGGCCATCAGCGTCGAGCGTGAAGATGGATATCAAACGGTCGGCGGCCAATTGGCGAAGTTGCTCAAAGCCGACTTGCCGCCCCGGAATCGCCGGGACCTCCACCCGGAGGGTTCCGTGGAACGCCTTGTCGAGTTTCTTGAGCGATTCCAGCAGCAGATAGCTGATGGGGAACCAGATGGGCCCCCGCCAATTGCTGTTGCCGCCCTTGAGCTTGCAATCGCTTTCCGCGGGTTCATAGACGACCGTGGTGCCGTCATGGTGAAAGGGATGGTCGAGGTGGGCGCGTGACAGGCTGCGGATGCCGGCGGGAGAAAGAAACTCGTTCTCGTCGAAGACGCGGGCCAGGATGCGGCGAAGCTGCCTCTCGTCGAAAACGGTCAGGGCGAAGGAGACACCCTCGCTCGTCTCAACCTTGTGGATCACACCCCGGACCATCTCGCTGCGGTTTTCCAATAACCAGAGGAAGTCGCGGTGGAAATCCTTGAACGGCTCGATCCATGCCAGCTCCAGCCTCTCGACCGCGAACAACGGAATGAGGCCCACAAGCGATCGCAGTCGGAACTTGAGGAATGAGCCGTCAGGGCGGCGGAGGACATCGTAAAAGAAGCCGTCTTCTTCATCCCACAGGGAGTAGCCCCTGTCGCCGTGGCACTTCATGGCGCCGGCGATGTACGCGTAGTGCTGGAAGAATTTCGTCGCGAGCCCCTCGTACACATGATTGGTCTTGGCGAGTTCCAGGGCGATCCGCATGAGGTTGAGGCAGAACATGGCCATGTAGCCGCTGCCGTCGGATTGCTCGAGGACCGAACCATCGTGGAACGGCACGCTCCGGTCGACAACGGTGATGTTGTCCATCCCGAGGAAGCCGCCCTCGAAGACATTGTTGCCCTCGCGGTCGACCTTGTTGATCCACCAGGCGAAGTTGACCAGCAGCTTGTGGAAGCAGCGCTCCAGGAAGGCGAGGTCCGCCTTGCCGTTGCGGATACGGTCCATGTGGAAGACGCGCCAGACGGCCCAGGCGTGCACCGGCGGATTAAGGTCCGAGAATTCCCATTCGTAGGCGGGGATCTGCCCGTTGGGGTGCTGGAACTGCTCAAGCAAAAGCAGGAGCAACTGGTCCTTGGCGAAGGCGGGGTCGGCCACCGCCACCGCGATGGAGGTGAACGCCAAATCCCACGCCGCGAACCACGGATACTCCCATTTTTCCGCCGGGATCATGATCCGCATGGAATTAAGGTGCTGCCAGTGGGCGTTGCGAATGTTCTTGCGCGAGCGCGGAGGTGGGAAATCCGGATTGTCACCGTCAAGCCACTGGTGGACATTGAACAGGTAGACCATCTTGGTCCACAGCAGCCCGGCGATGGCCCGCCTCTGCACCAGCTTCTCGTCCGCCGTGGCGCTGGCGGGATGGATTCCATCGTAAAACTTGTCGGCCTCGGCAAGCCGGCGGGCGATGATCTCATCCACCCCGGCGACGCCGCCGGCGACCCCCTCGGGTGAGAGCCTGAGGCGAACCACGACCGAGGCTCCGGGGGCGACCGCGTCGAAGCGGTAGTGGAGCGCCGCCTTGGTTCCCAGTTGCGCCGGGTTGAGCACCGCCGGTTCGCCCTCGACCACATGGCGGTGGAAGGCGTCCTTCACATGCGAGCGGCGGCTCAGGTTGCCCGGCCCGAAAACCTTCGCGCCGTTGGTCTCGTTGTTGGTGAACAGGAACTTCGCGCCGGGGGAGGCCTGCAGGTGCCTGGGGCCGAGCATGTACCGCATGGGCAAACCCGGCATCGGGCCAAGAGGCGTGTCGTCGGCCAGAAGCGCGGCTTCACCGTCGGGTCCGGTGGCCTTGCTGATGATCGGTTCGGCGGGGCCAGGGAACTTCCAGGCATCCGGCCCCCATCCCCAGCGGTTGCGAAACCACAGGTGGGGGAGGATGTGGATGGGGGCTGCTTCCGGGCCCCGGTTGGTGGCGGTGATCCTGACGCAGATGTCCTCCGCGTCGGCCTTGGCATACTCGATGTCGATGTCAAAATACCGGTTGTTCTCGAAGCACCCGGTCTCGAGGAGTTCGAACTCAGGTCCCGTGCCGCGGCGGGCGCGGTTCGCGGAAACGAGGCGCTCGTAGGGGTATTCCTCCTGCGTGTATTTATAGAGATACCGCATGTAGGAATGGGTCGGCGTGTTGTCGAGGTGGAAGTAATACTCCTTGACATCCTCGCCGTGGTTGCCCTCGCTGCCGGTGACCCCGAACAGCCGTTCCTTCAGAATCGGGTCCTTGCCATTCCAGAACGCCGGGGCGAAACAAAGGATCTGGTAGCGGTCGCAAATCCCGGCGATGCCGTCCTCGCCCCAGCGGTAGGCCTTGCTGCGCGCGAGGTCGTGGGGGAAGTAGTCCCATGCCGATCCGTCGGGGCTGTAGTCCTCGCGCACCGAGGCCCAGGACCGCTCCGACATGTAAGGGCCCCAGCGCCGCCAGCCGGAAATGTCTCCCTGGCAGCCGTCGAGGCGCGCGCGTTCGGGGTCGTCCGGCCCTTGGGTGGACATGCGAGCGGCTCAGCCTTTCGTGGTCATGTGGAGGATGTAATATCCCGCACCAAGGATGGGGGTCTTGGGGTTGGTCGCCACGCGCACCGGGAGCGTCTTGAGGAGTCCGGCGAACCGGCCCTTGGCGAGGAATCCCTCGAGGAAGGCGCCCGCGCGCAGTACCGGAAGGATTTTCGGGGCGATGCCGCCGCCGATGAACACGCCACCGGTGGCCATGCATTTGAGGGCCAGGTTGCCCGCCTCGGATCCGTAGATGGAGGCGAAGGTCTCCAGGGTGGCCTTGCAGAGACCATCGGTACCGGCGATGCCCAGGCGCGAGACGACGCCGTTGCGTTCTCCCATGTCGGCGCACTTGGCTAGCTCACCCTCCAGTTCCGGGCTTTCCGGGAACCGGCCGGTTTCCCTCAAAAAGGCGAAGAGGTCGGCGAATCCCGGTCCGGAAAGGATTCGCTCGTAGCTCACATGCCCGGAAAACCGTTTCCTGAGGTGCCGCCACAGCTCAACTTCCAGTTCCGTCTGGGGCGCGAAGCTGCAATGCCCGCCCTCGCTGGCGGTCGGCATGTGGCGGGTGCCGTTCCACGAGAGGATGGCCTCGCCAAGGCCGGTGCCGGCGGCGAGAACGGCGGCATGGCCCCTCACCGGGCCGGGAGCGGCCGCGGGGTTCAGTTCCACAAGCTCGTCCTCGCGGAGGAAAAGCATGCCGTAGGCCATCGCCTCGAGGTCGTTGAGAAGCTTCACCCGGGGTGCGCCCGCGGCCTTCGCCAGGCTGGCTTCGCTCATCTCGGTCCAGGCAAGGTTGGTGGTCTTGCAGCGGCCGTCGATGATGGCCCCGGCGACGCCAAAGCTGGCTCCGGCGAGCGCGACCTTCTCGCCGCCGAGAAACCGGCGGACAATCTCCTCGAGCGAGGGGTGCTCCGGGCTCTTGAAGGTTTCTTCCCGGCGAACGGCGAGAGCGCCATCGCCCGTGGCCTCCATCAGGGCCAGGGTTGTCTTGGTTCCGCCGATGTCCCCCGCGAGGAACAGACTGCCCGCGCTCATCCTGTTCCCCTCACGCTATCCGTCAACGCGCGCATTCCGTGGCCGATACCGCCCGGATGCCCGAAAACACTCGACCCGGCCACCAGCACGCGCGCGCCCGCCGCCACCGCCCGCGGCGCCGTCTCGGCCGTGATGCCGCCGTCCACCTCGAGTTCCACATGGCGGTCGCGCTGGTCGAGCAACCGGCGCAGGGCCCGGGTCTTGCCCTCGGTTTCCACGAGGTAGCGCTGGCCCCCGAAACCGGGGTTCACCGTCATGACCAAAACCAGATCCACAAGATCAACCACATCCTCGATCGCCCAGGCGGGAGTCCCGGGGTTGAGCACCACGCCGGCGGAAACTCCCAGCCCGCGGATGGCCTGGATGGTGCGGTGCAGGTTCGGGTTCGCCTCCACATGAACCAAAAGCGATGTTGAGCCGGCCTTGGCGAACGCCTCGATGTAGCGGTCCGGTTCGCTGACCATCAGGTGGGTCTCAAGGGGCAGCCTGGTGACGCGGCGGACCGCCTCCACCACGAGCGGACCCATGGAGATGTTGGGCACGAAGTGGCCGTCCATCACATCCACATGGATGCGGTCAGCGCCTGCCTCCTCGGCGAGGCGAACCTGCTCGCCCAGGCGGGCGAAGTCGGCGGCGAGGATGGATGGCGCCATCCGCACCGGCTTGTCGTCAACCGGCATGTTCCGTCACCCCCAGCGCGCACCCTTGCGGAATTCCCGCCGCGGCGGCCTTGTCGATCACCCATGCCAAAGATCCGGCCGGGGAGATTCCGCGTGATGGGGCCGATGAGGTTTCTCCCTTGGGAGCCAGCACTCGGCCCAGCGGTTCGGCCTTGTCGTGGCCCGCCGCCAGGAACACCACGGCGCGCGCCGCGTTCAGCAGCGGATAAGTGGCTGTCAGGCGGCGCGTGTTCAGTTGGGGAACCTCATTGGCCACGAACCAGGCGCGGGTTTCACCAAGGGCGCGGGTGCCGGGAAACAGCGACGCGGTGTGGGCGTCGGTGCCCATGCCGAGGAACACCAGGTCGAAAGCCGGGGGCGGGCCGTCGGCATCGGCCTTGAAAGCCCCTGCCACCACCTTTTGGTAATCAGTTGCCGCGGCGGCAAGGTCGGGGTTCTCGCCATGCAGGCGGTGAACCTGCGCGGCAGGGGGCGAAACCGTGTCAAGCAGCGCTTCCCGGGTCATCCGGTAATTGGAGTCCTTGTGGTCCGGCGGCACCGCCCGCTCGTCACCCCAGAACAGATGCGTGCCGGACCATGGAAGCAAGTCGCGGACCGGTTGTTCAGCCAGGAGTTGAAACAGCCGCTTGGGGGTGCTGCCGCCTGAAAGAAGCACCCGAAACGCCTTGCGGTTGGCGACGGCCTCGGCGGCATGGCGCTGCCAAATGCCAAGGGCATGGCGCGCGACCGCCTCGGCGTCGGGAAGTACGATGATCTCGCGATCAGCCATCGCGCATATCTCCATCGGGCCGCCAGCTTGTGTGATTCAGGGGTGCCGGCGCGCCGCGTGTTCCGCCACCACCCGAAACTCGCTGTCCCCTTCGAACACCATTTCGGCCATGCCCAGGAAGAAACCAGTCCCAACCACCCCGGGCAATGCGCGAATGGCACGGTCCAACGCCACCGGGTCGGCCACCGGGTCGGTCTTGCAGTCGAGGATGTGGTTGCCGTTGTCGGTCAGGCCGCGCTTGCCTTCCAGCAGCCATGGGACGGGAACCAACCCCAGCCTTTCAAGCCCGCGGGCCACAAAGACCTCGGCGAAGGGAACCACCTCGACTGGAATCCGGCCCTGTTCGCCCACATGGCTGTTTTCACCCAGGCGGCTGACCTTCTTTCCCGGGCCCAGCACAATGATGAATCGCTTCGCCAAACGCGCCACCACCATCTCGCGCAGGGCGCACCGGCCGAACCCCTTGATCAGGTCGAGGGTGTCGGGGGTGAACTGGTCGGCCCCGTCGATGGCGATATCGAGGCCGTCGGCGGCATCAGCCGGTTCCAAAAGGGGAATACCCAACGAGCGCGCCAGGTTTTCCGAGGCGATGGATGTGGGAAACCCCGAGATTTTCAAGCCTTCGCGCACCCTCGCGCCCAAGGTCTCGATGAACCGGGTGGAAGCCTTGCCCGAACCCAGGCCCACGCGGTCGCCCGCGCGCACCAGATCGGCGGCGCGTTCGAACACCGTGAGGGATTGGTTTTTTGCCATGGGACAAACGGCTTCCGTTGGGCCGGAGTTGGGTCAGCGGGCCAGTTGCCGCTTGGCCGCCGCGACGACATTGTCCACGGTGAAACCGAAGTGGGTGAGCAGGTCCTTGAGCGGGGCCGATGCTCCGAAGGAGGTCATGCCGATCACCTCGCCCTCGGCGCCGGCGTACTTGGCCCAACCGAGTGTCGAGCCCATTTCCACCGCCACGCGCGCCTTCACGCCCGAGGGGAAAACCTGCTCGCGGTAGGCGGGATCCTTGGCGCAGGTCTCCTCGAAGATGTCCCACGAGGGCATGCTGACGACACGCGCCTGAATGCCTTCGGCGGCCAGTTTCGCGCGGGCGTCCATGCAGAGAGAAACCTCGCTGCCGGTGCCGATGAGAATCACTTGGGGCTTGCCGCCGGCGGCGTCGGCCAGCACATAGGCGCCCTTGTGCAGACCGCTGGCGGGCGCGAACTGCGTTCGGTCCACGGTGACCAGTTCCTGGCGGGTCAGGATCAGGCAGACGGGCCTGTTCTTCTGCGGCATGATCCACCGCCAGGCTTCCGCGACCTCGTTGGCATCGGCGGGGCGCAGCACGGTGAGGCCGGGCATGGCCCGAAGCGAGGCGATCTGCTCGATCGGCTGGTGGGTGGGGCCGTCCTCACCCACGCCGAGGCTGTCGTGGGTGAATATGTAAATGACGGGGATTTCCATGACAGCGCCCAGGCGAAGGGCGCCCCGGCCGTAGTCGGAGAAGATCAGGAAGCCGGCGCCGTAGGGCCGCACGCGCGACAGGGCCATGCCGTTGATCGCCGCGCCCATGGCGTGCTCGCGCACGCCGTAGTGCATGTTCCTTCCGCAGGGTGTCGCGGCCTGGAAGTGGCCGGCGCCATCGAAGCCCAGAAGGGTTTTGGTGGAGGGGGCGAGGTCGGCGGAACCGCCGATGAGCCAAGGCACATGCTTGGCCACGGCGTTGAGCACCTTGCCCGAGGAGTCGCGGCTGGCGGCGCCGGCCTTCTTGCTCTTGCCGGTTTTGGGATCCTCGATGTCACCCCATGGGAATTGGGGAATGTCCTTGTCCCAGCCGGCGGGCAGTTCACGCTTCTGCATCAGCTCGATGTCGCGGGCTTGGTCGGGATACTGGGCCTTGTACTTGGCGAACAGCTCGCCCCAGGCCTTGCTGGCCTCGGCTCCCTTCTTGCCCACTCCCTGCTCAAAGGTGCCATACACCTCGGGCGGCACATGGAACTTGGCCTCGGGATCGACCCCGTAGAAGGCCTTGGCGGCCTTGATGGCGTCCCAGCCCAGGGGTTCGCCGTGGGCGGAATGATGGTCCTGCTTGCCCGGAACCCCCCAGGCGATGTGGCTGTCGGCCACGATGAAGGTGGGGCGGCACCGGGTTTCCTGCGCCTGCTTGAGGGTGTGCAGCAAGCGGGGAAGGTCGTTGACATCCGCCACGCGCAGCACATTCCAGCCGTAGGCCAGGAACCGGGCGCCGACATCCTCGTTGAAGGCCAGGTCGGTGTCGCCCTCGATGGTGATGCGGTTGCTGTCGTAGATCCAGCAGAGGTTGTCGAGTTGCAGGTGGCCTGCCAGGCTGGCGGCCTCGGAGGCCACGCCCTCCATCATGCAGCCGTCGCCCGCCACGGAGTAGACGCGGTAGTTGAAGAGGTCGAATCCCGGCTTGTTGTAGCGCGCCGCCAGCCATTTGCCGGCGATCGCCATGCCCACGCTGGTGGCCACGCCGTTGCCAAGGGGCCCGGTGGTGGTTTCCACGCCCGAGCAGAAGTGGTATTCGGGGTGCCCGGCGCACACGCTGCCAAGCTGCCGGAAACGCTTGATGTCGTCGAGGGTGATGGCGGGCTTGTCCACCACATGGGTTTCGTGCTCGACCGTTTTCACCTTCATGAGGTGGAGGATGCTGTAAAGCAGCATCGAGGCATGGCCGGCGGAAAGCACGAATCGGTCGCGGTTGGGCCAAATCGGGTTGGCCGGGTCGTACTTCATCACATCCTGAAACAGGCTGTAAACCACCGGCGCCAGCGAGACCGGTGTGCCCGGGTGACCCGAGTTGGCCGTCTGAACGGCGTCCATGGCCAGGGTGCGCATCGCGGTGATGGCAGCATAAGCCGGGGTGGTGCGGGGATCGACAGAAGTGGTTGGGGCGGACATGCAAAGGCTCCAGTTGAATCTACTATTCAAACGAAAAGGAAGTTTCTTGCCAATAACTATTCAGTCTGATTAGGGGAAATCGGCTGTCGGGGCAACCGTTGGCGAAACGCCAGAACCCAAGATTCTCAAGTGCTTGCGGGCGCGTTCGGCACTATGCTGTTCGGCAGGAAAGCCGCCGGAGGCTTTCCCCAAGAAGGAACCATCCCCGAGGATTGAACTCCATGCGCAACCCCGATCGCCGCCAAGCCCTTCGTGCCGCCCTTGCAGGAGGCGCCGCCCTGATGATCCCCGCAGTGGTCAAGGCCCAGGAGGCCGGATTCACCCTGCCCAAACTTCCTTACGCGTTCGACGCCCTCGAACCGCACATCGACGCCAAAACCATGGAAATTCACTGGGGCCGCCACCACAAGGCCTATGTCGACAACCTGAACAAGGCCCTGGCTGGTAACCCGGATTGGCTCAAGAAGCCGATCACCGACATCCTCAAGGGAATCAATGAAGTTCCCGCGACCATCCGCCAGGCGGTGATCAACAACGGTGGTGGCCACCACAACCACACGCTCTTTTGGGAGGCCATGGGACCCAAGGCTGGCGGCGAACCAACCGGCCCCCTGGCCAAGGCAATCGACGCCGCCTTCGAAAGTTTCGCCAAGTTTCAGGAGAAGCTGACCGCCGCGGGTATGACCCGCTTCGGCAGTGGCTGGGCCTGGCTGGTCTCCGATTCCCAAGGCAAGCTGGATGTGATCTCCACCGCCAATCAGGACAGCCCGCTGATGATGACCCCGGCGCTCACCCCGCTGGTGGGCGTCGATGTGTGGGAGCACGCCTATTACCTGAAGTACCAGAACAAGCGCGCCGATTACCTCGCCGCCTGGTTCAAGACCGTCGACTGGAAGGTGGTGGCGGAACGCCACGCCAAGGCGGGCAAGTA
>CAWUNZ010000093.1:0-11699 GCA_963923445.1 uncultured bacterium | reverse complement strand
ATGTACAGCAATAACGATGCGGCCGTCGCCGCGCCAATGACCTGATACCTGACTCCTGTGGCCGCCTCAGGATGACGCATGGTGAAAGGGCCCTCGGGTTTGCTCTGCAGGCTGCTTGTTGACTGGGCGGATCCTGATGGCGCGACAGTCCGTATATATCCGATGGGAAACAGTCGGCACAGAAATCAATCAGCCGAAAAAACTCTCACGCCTCTTCTTGGCCAGACACGCAACTGAAAGCCGTTGGATTTTCATGGCAAACCTGTCTGGAATTGACATTTTGGTATCATGGATCATAGATTTGCTGGGCGTCTGAGATGTCAAGGAGTCTGTCTCCGTCCATGTTCCGAATCCTGCTCACCATCATCGCGACCATGCCGATGCTCCTCCCCTCGGGGATGTGCCCGTGCCAATGGCTGCCATGCGGGCGGGCCTCAAGCGACGGTGATCATGGCATTTCGAATGTGGTCGGGGCTGAGACCATCGGTGGTGACTGCTGCGATTCTTGTGCCGTGACATCATCGACCCTCATGGTTCATGAAACGGGGGATTCGGGTGAGCATCCCCCGAGGCACTCCGCGCCCCTGCCAGGCAAGCACGCTCCATGCTGTCCGGCGCTGCTGGCGGCGAACACCATCATGGTGGAACTCTCCGCCCAACAGGTTCAATGCCTGCTTCTGGTGGCCCTTGAGCCCTTTCTTGTCCCTTCCCGACCATTGAACCCGACGACGCCGACAAGGGGAGTGGCAGCTATTTGCCTAGCACAACCTCTTTTTATCTCGTATTGTTCCATTCGCATTTGATCAGACCTCCATTTCTGTATGCCGTGGGCAGACTCTCCGCCCATTCGACACCCGTCGCATCCCCATCCAAGCCATGACATCCCTGATGAAGCCGACTTCATCACCCTTGATCGCAGCCTGATCCGGGACCATCCGCAGGCCCACCGCTAAACCATATTGGCATCGAAACTTGTTCCCATGAGGGGTCCATGAGTTCGCAGACAGGCAACACCATCGCCCCCGAATCCATTCCCGGCCCTCCAGTCGGCCTGTTCGGACGGTTGTTCGGTTCCATTCCAGCGGTGCTGGTTCTCGCTTCCTTGGCAGGTGTGGCGTATTGGGGACATCAAACGGAATGGAAATTCACGCATCGTCATGACACCGAAAACGCGGAAACAATTCCTGAACCGGCCGGCTTGGCCGTCGTCCGGCGCCATCTGGCCGGACCGGAATCCTCTCCCCTGCCGGGAATAACCGGAGGGGTCAGCATCGAGTTCCAGTCCGCCGAGGCCGTGGAGAAAGCGGGCATCGATATCGCGCCCGTTTGGCGGACGGCGATGACCGAGGACATCGGTGCAAGCGGTGAAGTGATGTTTGACTCAACCCTTGTGGCAAGGCTTTCGCCGCGTGCCTCTGGCACGGCATGGTGGGTGGCCAAGACCGCTGGAGACACGGTTCGGGCCGGAGAGACGCTCGCGCTGATCGATGCGGCGGATGTCGGCAAGGCCAAGGCGGAGTTTCAGCAGGCCTTGGTTCAGGCGCGACTCAAGCGACAGGCCTTGGCCAACCTTGGCACCGCCCAGGGGGTTGTTCCAGCCCGGCAACGGCGCGAGGCTGAAGCCGCCCTGCGGGAAGCGGAGACACGCCTTCTCGCCGCCGAACAAGCCCTGACCAACCTCGGAATTCCCGCGCGGGCCACCGAGTTCGACAATCTGACCCTTGAACAGGTTGTCCGTCGGATGCGAACCCTGGGCGTCAACGACCTGCCGGGAACAACGGAATCTGGAAACTTCACGGCTAACCTCCTCCCTGCGAGGTCGCCCATCGAGGGCGTTGTTCTCACTTCCGATGTCGTGGCCGGGGAGGTTGTCGATGCCGGCAAGGTGCTGTTCGTTGTTGTCGATCCGCGAAGGCTGTCCCTGACGCTGCATGTCGGGCTCGATTCCATCGTGAAGGTGAAGATGGGGCAACCTGTCGAATTTCGCCCCGATGGCACCTTGGACCTGTTCAAGGGTCAGGTCACATGGGTTGGCACGGCGGCGGATGAAACCACCCGAACCATCCCCGTTCGCGTGGAATTGGCGAATGAAGCCGGAAAACTCCGGGCGTCAACGCTCGGGAAAGGCAGGATTCTGCTCAGGACCGACCCGAAGGCCACGGTCGTTCCACGGGAAGCCGTTCGGATGTTTCGTGGCGTTCCGGTGGTGTTTGCTCGGCACCCGGATTACCTGAAGTCCGATGGTCCGAAATCGTTCGAGGCCCGGCCCGTGAGAATCGGCGCCACCGACAACCAGAATGCCGAAATCCTGTCCGGATTGCGCACCGGTGAGGTGGTCGCGACCAAGGGGGCGGAGGTTCTGCTGGACAACCTGTCGCGGGTCGCCCCGAAATAAGCGGAAATTCGCGAGAATGAAAGGTGTGATCATGAGTGATGCTTGCCCGGAGAAACCAACGGGGATTTCCACTGAGCAGCCTTGTCCCGAGGCTCCAGATCTTAAGGGGGCAACGGACCGTCATCAGTGGGCATGGCGCGACCTGGCAGCCCAACTGGTGGCGACATCGCTGGGGATCGGTGCCCTTGTGGGGGTGCTCCACCTCGGGCAGCGGACAGGATGGGACCTGACAAAATTTTCGGCCACGACCCGCCATGCCGCGCCGGAGAAGGATGACTGGTGCGATGAGCATGGCATTCCGGAGTCGATTTGTGTCGAGTGCTCGAAGGGTGCCATGCCCCGTGGCAAGGAACATGGCTGGTGCCGCGAGCATGGAATTCATGAATGCCCGTTGTGCCATCCGGAAATAGCCCAAACCGTCGTTCCTTCCGTCGTGACCGCCGAGGACCGCGAGCGGGCGACCCGGGCCCTGGCTTTTGCCCCGAGGGTGGAAAACAACAGCAAGTGCAAGCTGCACCAGCGCCGGATTCAGGTGGCTTCGGAACAAACCTTGTCGCGGCTGGGCATCGCCGTCGCTCCCACCGATCATGCCAGGGTGACCGAGGTTGTCTCCGCTCCGGGGGAAATCATCTTCGATCCAACACGCGTCGCCCGGCTTTCGTCCAAGGTTCCCGGCACCGTCTGGAAAGTGATGAGGCAGGTGGGAGAAAAGGTTCAAACGGGCGAGGTTTTGACTCTCGTTGAGGCTGCCGCCGTCGGCAAGGCCAAGGCCGAGTTCCAGCAGGCGCTCGTGGAGGAGGAACTCCGAACCAAGACATTGGCCAACCTGATGGAGGCGGAGGGCGCGGTTGCGGGGAAGAGCCTTCAGGAGGCGATGGCGGCACAACAGGAAGCCAAGGTGCGTTTGCTCACCGCCGGGCAGGCGTTGGCCAACCTTGGCCTGCCCGTGGACATCGCCATCCTGCGGGCGCTTTCCCCCACGGAACTGGCGCGTCGCATGCAGTTTCTAGGCATTCCGGCATCCATCAGCGGCGAGATCGCCGGTAAAACGGCGTCCAGCAACCTGTTGGCCGTGACATCGCCGCTGAGTGGCGAAGTCGTCGCGCGCGTGGCGGTCGCAGGGGAAGCGGCGGATCCGGGCAAGCCCCTGTTCACCGTGGCGGATACCAGCAGGATGCGACTCGCCTTGCGGGTTCGCCTCGAGGATGCCGGCAAGCTCAAGCCGGGCCAAAAGGTGCTGTTTCAGCATGGCGACCATCTCGATGGGGACGCGGGGGTGGTCGCCTGGGTCAGCCCCGCGGCAGACGAAAAGACCCGAGCGGTTCCTGTTCGTGTTGATTTGCCGAATTCCCTGGGCCGGCATCATGCCAACACCTTCGGAACCGCTCGCATCCTGCTACGCGAGGAACCGAGGGCCTTGGTTGTTCCAACCGAGTCCCTGCATTGGGAAGGTGATTGCCATGTCGTCTTCGTGAGGGACAAGGATTTCGCCAAGGCGGACTCGCCCAAGGTTTTCCATGTCCGCAAGGTTCGGCCCGGCGTGTCGGAATCGACCCCGGCGGGATCGGTGACGGAGATCATCGCGGGGTTGTTGCCGGGTGAACAGGTGGCGACGGCAAACAGCGGAATCCTGAGGACAGAGTTGTTGAAAAACAACCTAGGCGAGGGGTGATGTGATCACAAACACTGACAGCCCGGTCGGGCTGTCCGCCACAACCATGAGCCCCGCACCGAGCGCCGGAAAAAACCCGGGCGCGACGGGGGAGTCCGCGCCGGCAAGGAGAGATCGTGCTCAATTGGATCATTGAGGCATCATTGCGGAACCGGTTCCTGGTCATTCTGGGAGCGGTGGCGTTCGCGGCGTTGGGCGCTTTCGCGCTCACCCTCCTCGATATCGACGCCTTTCCTGATACCACGCCGATCCAAGTGCAGATCAACACCACCGCCCCGGCGCTGGGGCCCGAGGAAGTCGAGCAGCAGATCACCTTCCCCGTCGAGCAGGCGCTCGGGGGACTGCCCAAAATCCAGTCCCTCCGCTCCGTTTCCAAGTTCGGACTTTCCCAAGTGGTTGTCACCTTCACGGATGGCACGGACATCTATTTCGCCCGGCAGTTGGTGACCGAGCGGCTGAACGCGGTGGAATTGCCGACAGGCATCGAGAAGCCGAAACTCGGCCCGGTCTCCACCGGGCTGGGTGAGGTGTTTCATTACATTGTCTCGCTCCGGGGATGGGATGGCGCCACGGCCACCGAGGCCGACCGGGTGGACAAGCTGACCCATCTCCGCACCATCCACGACTGGTCCATACGGCCGAAGCTGCGCACGGTGCCCGGAGTGGCGGAAGTGAATTCCTGGGGTGGATGCGAGAAGCAGTACCAGGTTCGCATCGGCCCCGACAGGCTGCTGAAACACGGGCTGACCTTCGCGGATGTTGTCGATGCCTTGGAAAAAAACAACAAGAATGTCGGCGGCGGCGGCATCAGGCAGAACAACCAGTTCCTCCTGGTCCATGGGCTGGGCAGGACCGTCAACCAGGAACAGATCCGCGGCATTGTCATTACGGCCAAGGACGGGGTCCCCATCCGCGTGGGTGATGTGGCTGATGTCCAGCTCGGCCACGAGCTGCGTCGCGGATCCGTGACCGCCCAGGGCCGGGGCGAGGCCATCCTGGGCCTCTGCTTCATGACCATGGGCGAGAACAGCAAGGTCGTCACCATGGCCCTCCGGAAAAGGCTCGAGGAAATCCGGGCGAGCCTCCCGCCGGAAGTCGATGTCGAAATCGTTTATGACCGGACCGAGCTTGTCGATGTCGTGATCGACACGGTGCGGAAAAACCTTTTCGAGGGCGGCCTGCTCGTGATCGCGGTGCTGTTCGCCTTCCTGGGCAACCTCAGGGCGGCGGGAATCGTGGCTGTCGCCATTCCGCTTTCCATGCTGTTCGCCTTCTCGGGGATGTGGCGCTTCGGCATCGCCGCCAGCCTGTTGAGCCTGGGCGCCATCGATTTCGGCATGGTCGTGGACAGTTCCGTCGTCATGATCGAGAACTGCATCAGGCACATGGCCCATGGCGACGGAAGACGATCAAGGAGCGAGGTGGTCCGCGATGCCGCCGTCGAGGTGCGCATGCCCACGCTCTTCGGCGAGTTGATCATCATGATCGTCTACCTGCCGATCCTGACGCTGGAGGGGATCGAGGGAAAACTGTTCCGCCCCATGGCGCTCACGATCATCTTCGCCTTGTTGGGGTCGATGATTTTGTCGATGACCCTCATGCCGGTCCTCGCCAGCCTCGCGCTGCCCCGCCGCATCGATGAGCGCATGCCGTTTCTCATGAGGCTCGTGCTCGCGGCCTACCGGCCCATTCTGGGCTTCACCATGCGATTCCGGCTGGCGGTGGTGCTCCTGGCCGCGTCCGTTCTGGTGGTCGCCTTCGGCATGATCGCGCCGAATCTCGGCTCGGAGTTCGTCCCCCGGCTATCGGAGGGAGCGCTCACCGTGAATGTTGTCCGCCTGGCCGGCACCGACCTCGACGAGTCGAACTCGGTGAACACGGCGATGGAGCGGATCATCCTCGAGAAATTCCCCGACGAGGTCCGGCATGTCTGGAGCCGGGTCGGCACCGCCGAGGTCGCCACCGACCCCATGGGGATCGAACTGACCGACATGTATGTCACACTCCATCCCCGGAACCGCTGGACCAGGGCCGGGTCGCAGGCGGAGCTTGTCACGCTGATCGCCCGGGAACTGCGGGGCATACCCGGGCAGAAACTCGCCTTCTCCCAGCCCATCGAGTTGCGGATGAACGAGATGATTTCCGGTGTCCGTTCCGACCTGGGAATCAAGCTCTTCGGCGATGACTTCAAGGTGCTGACCGAGAAGGGGGCGAAGATCGAGGCGGCGCTCAAGACCATTGATGGAAATGCCGATGTGGCCGTGGAACAGGTCACGGGCCAACCAGTCCTTCAAATCCAAATCAGGCAGGATGAGATCGCCCGCTACGGCGTTCCGGCCAAGACCGTGCTCGACATCATCCAGTCGGTCGGCACCCTTCCCGTATCCGAAATTGTGGAGGGGCAAATCAGGTTTCCACTGGTTGTCAGGCTTCCGGAATCATTCCGGGCCAGCCCCGACGCCATCGGCTCGATCCTCGTCGCGACACCCGCGGGCGAGCGCATCCCGCTCTCCCGCCTGGCCACCATCCAGCAGGTGGAGGGGCCTTCCACCATCACGCGCGAGTGGGGACAAAGGCGGATCACCATTTCCTGCAACATCCGCGGCCGCGACATGGGCAGCTTTGTCGCCGAGGCCAGGGAAAAGCTCAAGCCCATTGAGGAGACGCTCCCCAAGGGACGCTACCACATCGAATTCGGCGGCCAGTTCGAGAACTATGAAAGGGCCCGGGCCCGCCTCCTGATCGTCGTGCCCGTGGCGGTGGCACTTATTTTCACGCTCCTTTATTTCACCTACCACAACATGATCGATGCCCTGCGGGTGTTCACCGGTGTTCCGTTCGGCTGGGTGGGCGGGATCTTCGCCCTGTGGCTACGCGACATGCCCCTGTCGATCTCCGCCATCATCGGGTTCATCGCGCTCTCGGGCGTGGCCGTGCTCGACGACATGATTCTGGTCAGCTATGTCCGGCAACTGAGGCGGGCGGGCCTGGGGGTGCACGAGGCGGTTCGCCAGGCGGCGATCACGCGCCTGCGCCCCGTGCTGATGACAACGCTCGTGGCCAGCCTCGGTTTCCTGCCCATGGCCCTCAGCAGCGGCCAAGGCGCCGAGGTGCAGCGGCCCCTGGCCACGGTCGTGATCGGAGGGGTGATCGGCGCCATGGTCATGTCACTCATGGTGCTGCGGGTGCTGTACCTGTTTTTCGACGCCATCGCCCATGGACTTTTCTGGGTGATGACCCGCGTGTTGGGAATTGGAGAGAAAACAGCCGGCAACCTGCTTGGCCTGAACCTGGAAGACATCCGGGAAAAAACCACGGGGTTGGGCGGGACGGATTCACGGAGCGTTTCCGTGGACTGTCCCTCGCCAACCCATGTGTAAGGGAGAGATGAATCATGCGACCGATGTTGTCAAGGACCGACACCCGGCTGGCCTTGCTGGCGGGCCTGGCCCTGCTCTTCAGCGGGTGCGGAGAGGGAGACGCCAAGGTTGGCGCCCAAAAGGACAAGGGCAAGGGCGTTCAAGTGGCCAAGGCCGATGCCAAGCCGGTGGCCGAGCACAAGCACGACGGTTGGTGGTGTGACGAGCATGGCATCCCCGAGGCCGAATGCAGCATGTGCAGCGGCAAGGTGGCGGCCGAATGCAAGAAAAAAGGCGACTGGTGCGACAAGCACGACCGGGCCAAGTCGCAATGCTTCCTGTGCGAGCCGATGCTGAAAGAAAAATACACCGCCCTGTACAAGGCGAAATTCGGCAAGGAACCGCCCGCCACCGAGGACGAGGAGAAAGCCAAGGACGGAGCCAAAAAGTAGGGCGATAACGCCCATCAACGCGGTTTCAGCCGTTTATCTCCGCCCTTCATGGGGCGGGGATGTGGCCTTTGCGGTTCATCGACCCGTGCGCCTCACCGGATGGCTCCCGGGCTGGAACAATTCCGGCAGGAACGCCGTCCCCAGGCCGGGATCCGTCGGCGGCAGCAACCAGCCCTTCTCGATCACCGGTTGCCGGTCGATCAGCCGCTCGTAAATGGTGCGGATATGCGCCCGCACGGTTTCCTGAAGCACCACATTTTTGGATGCCACCGAACAGTGGAGCCCGGCGTAAAGGGTCATCGGGCCGGTGCAATCGTGCATGGTCGCCGAGATGTTGTGGGCCTGCGCCAACTCGATGATCCGCCTCGTCTCGCTGATGCCGCCGGCCCAGGTCGGGTCAACCATCACATAGTCGGCGGCCTGGGCCTCGAGCAGGGCCAGGTAACTCGGCCTGCCCAGAAGCATCTCGGACGCGGCCACCGGCAGGCGGCTTTGCCGGCGGAAATCGGCCAGGGTGCGGAGGTTGTCCACCCGCAGAACATCCTCAAGCCAGAATGGCCTGATCTCCCTCAGGGCATCCGCCAGCCTCAAGGCCGAGGCCAACTGGAAGAACGCGTGGCCCTCGATCATGATCTCGATCTTGTCGCCCACGCGCTTGCGGATGTCGCGCAGCGGCTTCATCCCCTCCTCAATGTCCGCCGCTGACAGGTAGGCTCCACCGCCCTTGTGCGCATGGCGGTCGAACGGCCAGACCTTCATCCCGAGGATGCCCTCGGCCACCAGTTCCTCGGCAAGGTCGCCCGCCGCGTGGAACGAGGCCCAGTTGTCCTGTAGCGGGCCAGGCTGCCCCTCGTCGCCATAGCCGGGCCAGCCGGGGTGCGCCGCCGCGACCCGCTGCTTCCGCGTCCCATAGCCCGGGCCTCCGCAGGTGTTGTAAATCCGCACCTTGGGCTGCGTCGCGCCTCCCAACAGCTTCCACACCGGCTGCCGGCAGACCTGTCCCAGGATGTCCCAAAGCGCCACATCCAGAGCCGACAGGGCCCGCATCTCGGCGCCCGGGTAGCCGAACGGTGTGCACCGCTCGTACAGGAAGCGCCAATGCGATTCGATATCCGTGGCCTCGGCGCCGATCAGTCGTTCCGCCATCCAGTCGTGGATGATCGCCTCGATCGCCGAGGGGGTGTAGTAGGTCTCGCCGCACCCCACCAGCCCGTCGTCCGTGTGGATCCGGACAAGCAGCAGGTTGGTCATGATGTGCGACGGAGTCGCGGTCTCGATGGCGACGATCTTCGGCATGGCGTTTCACCGGGGTTGGGTGGCGTGAAGCAGGCCCCGAATATAACCGAACGCGAACAGCCTGCCGAGCATGGTGTACCCAGGCTCGCCATCCTCCTCGCCGGCCAGTTGCGGCACATGGTCGGGCCGCATCGGGCCCGCGAAGCCGACCTCGCGCAGGGCGCGCATCGCCCCGGCCATGTCGGTAGGGCCGTTGTCGTGGAATGTCTCCACAAAATCCTCGGCGGTGCCCTTGGCGTCGCGGAAATGGACATAGCGGATATGCCTTCCCAACCGGCGAATGGTGGCGGGGATGTCCACCCCCATCGTGGCGAAGGTTCCCAGGCAGAAGCAGATGGCGTTGCGTTCGCTGGGTACCAGTCGCACCAGCCGCTCGAACCCCTCCACCGAATTCATGATGCGCGCCTTGCCCATGAAACTGGGCAGGGGCGGGTCGTCGGGATGCATGGCCATGGTGACGCCGCAGTCCTCCGCGACGGGAATGATCTCGCGCAGGAACCGTTCCAGATTGGCCCAGAGCGCCCCGGCGGTGATGGTGTCGCGGCCGATGGCCGATTGAACCGCGTTGAGCGAGATGGCGCGCTCGGCGTCGGCCAGGCGGAACGCCGTGGTCAAGGCCCCGCCCCGGGCGGGCGCGTCCACCCTCGTGCGCACCCAGTCGGTTCCGGACATGAAGTTGTAGCACAACAGCCCGATCCCGGCCTTGGCCATGTTGCGCAGGAGGTTTTTCATCGCGGCCATTTCCTCGCCGGAATGGTCGGTGCCGAGCTTGATCTTCTCGATGGGCAGGTAGCCCTCCACCGCCAGCACGCGCATCCCGTGCCGCCCGATGACTTCCTGAACGGCTAAAAGGGCTTCCAGAGTTGGCCCCGGGTAGCGCGCCACAATGCCATCGACGCCGCATTGGGCGGCCAGTCGAAGGTTGTGCTCGTTGATCGGGGTCAGGACGGAACCCAGCAGCATGGCGTGTTTCTCCAGGTTTTGAGTATAGCCCGGAATAAGGCTGCCGCGCCCCTTAACGCCTCTCCACCCGGTTGCCGGGCAACTTGCGGGCCGCGCGCGCCAGTTCCATCTGGAACAGCACCCGGCTCAATTCCGCGGGGCCCAAGCCGGTTCGGCTACCCAGCTCATCCACAAAGAGCGGCCCGGCAGCCAAGGCCTCCCACACCGCCTTGGCGGGCCCGTCCAACATCGGCGGAGGGGCCTGTTCGGCGGGCGCCGATGCCGGCGCTTGAACCGGGATCTCCTTTGTTTCCGTCTCCGGGAAAAGCACCGCTTGCCGGGGTACCGGCATGTCAGCCACCGCCTCCAACACATCGTCGAGGCCCCGGCACAAGATTGCCCCCTTGCGGATCAGCTCGTGGCACCCCCCTGCCAAGGGGTTGTCGAGCGCACCCGGCATCGCCAGCACCGGCAGGCCCTGTTCCGCCGCGTGTACCGCCGTGTGCAAGGCGCCGCTTTTCTCCCGGGCCTCCACCACCACCACGGCGCGGGACAAACCCGAAATGAGACGATTCCGGGCAGGGAAAAGCCCCGCCTGCGGTTTCTGCGCCATTGTCGCTTCGGAAAGAAGCCCACCCGCGCGAATCACCGCCTCCGCCAACCGGTCGTGTTCGGGCGGATAGACCGATGCCAGTCCGTTGGCCAACACGGCAAGGGTTCGGCCCCCGCCTTCCAGGGCCCCTTCATGGGCCGCGGCATCCAGGCCGCGGGCCAAACCGGAAACCACCGTGTACCCTGCCCGGGCAAGCCCCTCCGCCAGTCGCTTGGCCTGGCGCAGGCCTTGGTTGGTGGCGTCACGCGAACCCACAATGCCCACGGCCCTCTCATCGCTGCTTCGATAATCGCCGCGCAGGTAAAGCACCGGGGGCATCCCCGCCAAAGGCAGCAAGGGAGCCGGATAGGCCGGGGTGCCCCGGGCCAGCACCGTGGCCTTGTGCCGGGCCAGCAACCCCAGCTCGGTATCCACCCCGGAATCGCGTGCCGCCTGTGCCAGTCGTGAGGCCACTTCTCCCCGCAGGTGTGGCACCGTCTCCAGTTGCGCTGGCGAAGCCTGGATGGCCGCCACGGCGGAACCGAACCGTTCGAGCAATGCCGAAAGCAACCGCGGACCGATGCCTGGCACCAGCCTGAGCGCCAGCAGCGCGCGCAACTCATCGGGCGACAGCGGGGTCTCGCTCATGCGGCATCGGCCATGAATGGGATCGGATTCAGCACCGGCATGGCGTCATTATGCGGAATTTCGGTGGGTTGGCCCGGATTCGATTATCTTGGAGCCGAGCACCCTGAGGCGTCGGTGGTAACCTTGGCTCATTCCGGAGATTCACCATGATCCTGCTGCTGACCTTCTTGCCTGTCGTTGCCACCGGTCAGCCGGCGAAAGTGCTGCCCGTTGCCGGGGAAGTATTTCAAGTATCCGGGCGGACGGCGTTTCTCATAGCCTCGCCATCGGCACCGGCAGGCAAACCCAAGCCGTGGGTCTGGTACGCCCCCACGCTTCCCAACCTCCCCGGCAAAGAGGAACA
>CAWUNZ010000092.1:0-11940 GCA_963923445.1 uncultured bacterium | reverse complement strand
ACGGCTCCATCGAGCGCGGAGAGCGCGCAACCGGGAACTGCCATACGCCGGCACATGGCCAGCGCCTCGGACACCAACCGCCCGGCCTGACGCATCAACCCCATCTGCTCGCGCGTTTTCAGGCGCGGTTGGGACGGGGCCCCCTGTCTCACCATCGCGCGTCGATCCTTGGGGATGGAGCTTTCACAATAGCCCCCTGGCGGCCAATGACCGCCGAATGGCATCGCCGACGGCGCCGATGTCCCCTTCACCGTTGACCCTGATGAGAATCCCGGCTTTTTCGTAGTGCGGGACCAGGGGTTCGGTGTCCCGATGGTAGATCACAAGGCGTTCGCGCACGGTGGCGGGGGCATCGTCGGCACGCTGGACCAGGCCGGTTCCGCAGTCGGAACAAATCCCCGGCCGGGCAGGGGGATTGGAATCGATGTGATAAGTCGCCTTGCACCCAAACTTGGGACAGGACCACCTGCCGCTGACCCGTTGGACGATGACCTCGTCACGAACTTCCATCATCACCACGCCATTGAGAGCCAACCCGACGCCGGTGAGGATCTTGTCGAATGCGTGGGCTTGGGGCAAGGTTCGGGGATAGCCATCCATCACAAACCGTGAGGGGCGATCCTGCCGGGAAAACCTTTCGGAAATCAGGAGATTGACGACCTCGTCCGGTACAAGGTGGCCCGCCTCGACCTCGCGCCTTGCCTCGATGCCCGCGGGGGTTTCCCGCCGGATCGCGTCGCGAAGAAGGTCGCCGGTACCGACATGCTCGGCGCTGACATCGCGGCAGAGAGTCTTGGCCTGAGTGCCTTTGCCGCAGCCGGGCGGGCCGAGGAGGATCAGCCTCATGCGTAACCTTTCGGATCGGGCGCGCCTAGGCTCGGCGGTGGGCCGAACCGGAACGGTCAGTCGTCGGTCAGCCCCGGATAATTCCGCATCACAAGGTGGCTGTTGACGCGCTGGACAACATCCAACGCGACGCTGACCACGATGAGAAGGCTGGTGCCGCCAAAGAATTGCGCCACATCGGGACGCACTTCCAGGAAGCTCGAGACAAGCGTGGGAGAGATCGCGATCAGGGCGAGGAAAGCGGAGCCGACATAAGTGATCCGCAGCAGGACGCGATCAATGTACTCGGCGGTGCGGGCACCGGGACGATAGCCGGGTATGAAATTGCCACCCCGCTTGAGGTTCTCGGAGATCTCCTTGGGATCAAAGATCACGCCGGTCCAGACATAGCTGAACAAATAGATGAGGACGATCTCGCTGACGCAATAGACCCAACCCTGACGCTGGAAGGCGTCGGCCACGCGCCGGACCCATTCCCACTGGGTGGCCGAGGCCATCGCGGTGAAGAGGAAGTAAGGGAGAGTGAGCAGGCTGCTGGCGAAGATCACCGGCATCACGCCCGCCTGGTTGATCTTGATGGGAAGGTATTGCCGGCCGGCAGCCCCGAAGGCGCGGGAACCGCGCACATGACGGGCCGATTGCATCGGAATGCGCCGCTGGGCGCGGGTGATGACGACAACCGCGACCACCACGGCGATAAACAGGACAACCAAGGTGGCCAAACGCTCGAAGCTCATGTCCTGGCCAGACCCGCCCAAGGTGAGAACGGAGTCCTTGAACCGCCAACCCGTGGCGGTCTGCTCGTAAAGGAGGGTGATGACCGCGGCGGGAAGACGGGCCAGGATGCCCGCCATGATGATGAGGCTGACACCGTTGCCGATCCCGTACTCGTCGATCTGCTCGCCGACCCACATGAGGAAAAGGGTGCCGACGACCATGCTCAGGAGCATCGCGACGAAGTAACCCGCGGGAAGCACGCTGTCGGGCAGGCCCATGGAGCCGGAGGAGGCGCCACCCTTGTCGCCTAGCAGATAGTTCAGGTAAAAACCCGCCTGAACGGAGCAGATGACCACGGTGAGGAGCCGGGTGTACTTGTTGATCTGCTTTTGGCCGGCCTGCCCTTCCTCCTTTTGAAGACGGTGGAGGGCGGGAACCACATAAGCCATAAGCTGCATGATGATCCCGGCCGAGATGTACGGCATGATGCCGAGGCCGAAGACCGTGGCGCCTGAAAGGTCGCCGCCGGAGAACATGGAAACAAAGTTGAAGACGCTGTTGAGCCCGCCGGAACCGCCCATGCTGCGGTTGAGCTTTTCCTGATCGATGTAGGGGAGGGGAATGGAGAACCCGACCCGGTAAATCGCAAGGAAAAGCAAGGTGATCCCGAGCTTCTGCATCAATTCGGGGATGCGGAAAATGTTGCTCAGCTTGCCCATGAGGGTCCTCGAGGCGCGGTGCTCAGGCGTCCGTCCGGCGGGGTTTCATCTTATTGCGGACGGGCTTCTTGGCCGGAGGAATCACCTCGGCGGTGCCGCCTGCCTTTTGAATCTTCTCAAGGGCGGACTTGCTGAAATGGTGGGCCTTCACGGTCAGCTTCACCTTCAGTTCGCCCGTGCCGAGAATGCGCACGCCGTCCGCGGGACCCTTGGCGACGCCGGAGGCGTCAAGCGCCTTCTGGTCGACCAACGAGCCTTCGGGAAAGCCATTGAGGTCGCCCACATTGACGGCGTGGAACTTCTTGTCCCAGATGCCGTGGCTGAATCCGCGCTTGGGAATCTTGCGGAAAAGCGGCATTTGGCCGCCCTCGAAGATCGCGCGAGGCAACTCGGCGCCGGCGGAGGCGTACTGCCCCTTCGTGCCCCGGCTACCGGTTTTGCCATGGCCGGACCCGATGCCGCGGCCGACCCGCTTCTTCAGCTTGCGCTTGTGGACGCCATGCGAAAGTGTTGAAAGATCCATTTTAGAGAGCCACTCCACGCAAACGCGCCACGGCCTCGCGGGACCGGAGGTTTTCCAGCCCGTCAAGGGTCGCCTTGATGAGATTGATGGGGTTGGTGCTGCCGTGCACCTTGGTCAGGATGTTGCGCACTCCAGCGACCTCGAGCACGGCGCGAACGCTGGCGCCGGCCTTGACGCCGGTGCCGGCGCCGGCGGGCACCAGGATCACCCGGCTGCTGCCGTAGCGGCCGACAATCCGATGAGGAATGGTGTCGCCGCGCAGATGCACGGGACGGCGGCGGCGGACAAGCTCACGCGCCTCCTTGGTGGCCTTTTCCACGGCTGGCGGAACCTCGTTCGCCTTGCCGTAACCGAAGGCCACTCGACCCTTGCCGTCGCCGATCACAACGAGGGCATTGAATGTGAAGCGGCGGCCACCCTTGACGGTGGTTGAGCTGCGGCGAACCTTGATCAGGCGATCCTCAAGACCGTCCGATTCCCTTTCGCCCCTGTCCCTGTCACGATCCTTGGCCATGTCGATTCCCCGCGCCCTTGTGGGCAGTTGTCGTTTAGAAGTTGAGCCCGCCGGCGCGCGCGGCATCCGCCAGCGCCTTGATCCGGCCATGATAACGATAATGTCCGCGGTCGAAGCAGACCTTGCCGACGCCCGCGGCCTTGGCCTTGTCCGCCAGCAACTGGCCCACGGCCTGGGCGGCAGCGATGTTGCCGCCGTATGTGAACTTGCCCTTCAGCTCGGCCGAGGCCGTGCTGGCCGATGCCAAGGTCACGCCACGGTCGTCGTCGATCACCTGGGCGTAAATGTGCTTGCTCGAACGGAACACTGTCAGGCGCGGACGCTCGAGGGTTCCGCGCACGCCGCGACGAACGCGGTTGCGACGGCGTTCGCGGCTTTGGGCCTTCTGCTTGATCACACTCATGACCCGACTCCCCCACGGGCGGCGATTTCGCCGCCTCCACTCGCGCCGTTGATCAGGCGCCCTTGGTCTTGCCTTCCTTGCGGCGGACATTCTCGCCGAAGTAGCGAACTCCCTTGCCTTGGTACGGTTCGGCAGGCTGCACCGCGCGCAGGTCGGCGGCGTACTGGCCAACCACTTGCTTGTCGGCGCCGCGCACGGTGATGCAGGCGACCTTTTCCTCGCCCGAGCCTTCCACCTTGTACGCGGTCTCGCCGATTTCCACGGTGACACCCTCGGGGGCGCGAACACCCACGGTGTTGGCGTAGCCGACCTTGAGAAGAACGATTCGCTTGTCCTTCTTGTCGAGTTCGGCCTTGTAACCCAGCCCGATCACCACGAGCTTGCGCTCATAGCCCTTCGTGACCCCCTCGATCATGTTCGAGATCAGGGTCCGGGTGAGGCCGTGAACAGAGCGGGCGAGGCGCTCGTCGCTCAGGCGCTTCACCTCGACGCTTCGCGCCTTGTCGTCGTAAGACACGGCCACGAGCGGATGATGCTCGAGCTTGAGGGTGCCCTTGGGACCCTTGACGCCCAACTGGCGGGCATTGATCTTGAATTCAACCCCGGCGGGAACCGCCACGGGCGCTTTGCCGATGCGTGACACCTTAAACTCCCCCGTCCGCGGGACGGATCAAACCTTGTCTCACCACACCGTGCACAGGACTTCGCCACCCAGGTTGCGCGACTTCGCCTCGCGGTCGCTCATCACTCCGTGGCTGGTGCTGAGCACCCTGATCCCTTGGCCATCGAGGACTTTCGTCAACTCGCGGGAGGCCATGTACACCCGCCGGCCGGGCTTGCTGGACCTGGCGATATGACGGATCACCTTCTCGCCGTCGGGCCCGTACTTCAGGTGCAACCGCAGGGTCACCTTGCCGTTGCCGATCTGGTCCCCACCCACCTCCTCGAACACGGGATGGCCCTGCTCGTCGAGGCCGGCGCGTCCGACCTGAAAATGGTGGATGAAGCCTTCCCGGCGCAGGGTCTCGGCGACGCCGAGCTTGAGCTTGGAGGCTGGCATGTCGACTGCGGCGCGCTCGATCCGGTTGGCGTTCCGGATGCGGGTCAGCATGTCGGCGATCGTGTCGGTCATCATGGCTTGTGGTGTCCTGTCTCGCTCTTACCAACTGGCCTTGCGCACGCCCGGGATGAGTCCATCGCTGGCGAGGTTGCGGAAGCAGATGCGGCAGATGCCGAACTTGCGGTAAACCGCCCGCGACCTGCCGCACATGCGGCAGCGCATCCGGATGCGGATCATCTCGCGGGGTTCCATGACCCGGGACTTGATCCTCTCCTCGGGACGCTTCTGCATCTGGCGGGCATGCTCCTCGAGGCGCGCCAGCGCCCTACGGAAGCCCACATTCTTAGCATCGGTCGCCATATCCGCTACTCCACCGCTCGCTGTTGTCTTACTTGTCCCTGAATGGCATGCCGAAGGCGCGCAGAAGCTCGCGCGCCTCGTCGTCCTGGCTGGTGCTCGTCACGAAGGTCACGTCCATGCCCTGCGTGAAGGTCACCTTGTCGGGATTGATCTCGGGGAACACATTCTGCTCCACGAGGCCCATGCTGTAGTTCCCGTTGCCGTCGAAGCTCTTGGGATTCACGCCGCGGAAGTCGCGGATACGGGGAAGAGCCAGGTTGAGCAGCCGGTCGAGGAACTCGAACATCCGCTTGCCGCGAAGGGTCACCCGGCAGCCGATCTCAAGGTTCTCGCGCAGGCGGAATCCCGAGACGGCGCGCTTGGCCTTGGTGATCTGGGCGCGCTGGCCGGTGATCTGGGTGAGCTGTTCGGCGGCCTGCTCCATGCGGGCCTTTTCCTGAACCGCCTTCCCGACGCCCATGTTCACCACGATCTTCTGCAGGCGCGGAAGGCTCATGGGATTGGTCCTGCCGAACTTGGAAGCCAAGGCCGGCATGATTTCCTTGCGGTATTTTTCCATCAAACGGGCCATGGCCCCTCACTCCCTGTCGTGTGTCACTTCGAGGCCTTGGGCGCCGCCGCCTTGGCGAGCACCCTGATCATGCCCGAACGGCCCGCCTTCTTGCACTTCTTGCAGAAGAGGACCTTGGTTCCGTCGGCAAGGAACTCGCGGCCCGTGCGAACCCCGGACTTGCATGCCCCGCAATAGAGCATGACATTGCTGGCGTCGATCGGGCGCTCGATCGATAGCCGACCGCCCTGCATGTTCCGCTTGCTGGGGCGGACATGCTTGAAGGTCCGGTTCACGCCCTCGACGACAACCTTGCCCTCCGAGGGCAGCACGCGGACCACCTTGCGGGCCTTCGCGGCGTCGGCGTCGTTTCCGGCAATCACCACAACCGTGTCGTTCTTGCGAATGTTCATGTCTTTCGGATCCGTCGCAACCCTCAGGGGCGCGTCAGACCACCTCCTCGGCCAGATTCGTGATCTTGGTGAAATTCTTCTCGCGAAGCTCGCGGGCGACCGCGCCGAAAATGCGGGTTCCCCTCGGCTCGTCTTCCTTGTCCAGCAGCACGACCGCGTTGCGGTCGAACTTCACATAGGTGCCATCGGCGCGGCGGGTCTGCTTGCGCACGCGCACAACGACCCCGCGCACGACATCACCCTGCTTCACATCGCCGCCCGGATTGGCCTTCTTGACGCTGGCGATGATCACATCGCCGATACCGGCGTAACGCCGGCGGGTGCCGCCAAGGACCTTCACGCACATGCATTCCTTGGCGCCCGTGTTATCAGCGACATCGATGTATGTGTACATCTGGATCATCGATCATTCTCCCTGCGATCGCCGCCGAATCAGGCGTTTTGGGTTTCCTTGGCCGGAGCGTCCGACACTCCCTTGGTGACCACGCGAACCAGGCGCCAATGCTTGGTGCGGCTCAGCGGCCGGCTTTCCATGATCTCGACGGTGTCACCGGCGCGGCTCTCGTTCTTCTCGTCGTGAGCCACGCACACCGTGCGACGGCGGATGATCTTGCCGTAACGCTCATGACGAACCTGTCGGGGAATCTCAACCCGGCGGGTCTTGCTGGCCTTGTCGCTGGTCACCACACCGATCAGCACCCGGCGGCGGCCGCGATCGGCCCCTTCACCGTGGTTTTCCTTGGTCTCGGACATCAATTCACCCCTTTAGGCACTTGTCTCGCGATTACTTCTTCTTGGCAGGCTTCGCGGCCTTGGAACCCTTGGAACCGGCCTTCTTCACGCCAGCCTTCTTGCGTTCGGCAGCGGCCTGGCGCGCCTTCTCATTTTTCTCGCGGATCTCCCGGTAGGCCTTTTCCTCGGCCTTCTTGGACTCGATCCTCGCGGCCTTCTCGTCGGAGGCCAGCTTGATGGCGGCGGCATGCCTGTCCTTCACGGCTTTCTCGTGAAGAATCGTCTTCAGGCGCGCGATGTTCCTGCGCGTGACCCGGATCTCGCTGATCGCCTCAAGACGGTCGGTGGCGCGCTGAACCTTCAGATCCATCAGCAACCTGGCCTGATCAACCAAGGTCGCCTTGCGCTGCTCATCGCCCATCGATCGGATGGCGTCGGCCTTCAGCTTGCTGCTCATTCCAATTCCCCTCGGGGCGTCCCACGCCCCCTCCTGTCATCAGCCGACGCTCGGGCGCCTCGCCACGAAACGGCACTTGAACGGCATCTTGTAGGCCACCTTGGCGAAGGCCTCGCGGGCCGCCGCTTCGGGAAGGCCACCGAGTTCGAATAGCACCATTCCGGGCTTGATCACCGCGGCCCAGAACTCAGGTTCACCCTTTCCCTTGCCCATGCGCGTTTCCAACGGAATCGCGGTGACGGACTTGTGCGGGAACACGCGGATGAAAAGCTTGCCTTCACCACGGATGGCGTGGGCGATCGTGATGCGCCCCGCCTCGATGGTTTCGGCGGGCATCCAGCCGCTTTCAAGCGATTGGAGGCCGAACTCGCCATACGACACGGTGTTGCCGCGGGTGGCGTTACCTCTTACCCGACCGCGCTGGCTTTTTCGATACTTTACGCGCTTGGGCATTAGGGCCATCGCCAGACTCCTCCGTCAAATAGTCGCCGTTGTTCACCCACACCTTGATGCCGATGTTTCCCTGGGGAGTGGAAGCCTCGGAGAAACCGTATTCAACCCGGCTGCGAAGCGTGGACAGCGGGATGCTTCCAAGCATGCCGCTCTCGCAACGCGCCATCTCCGCGCCGCCCAACCGGCCCGACATCTGGATGCGAACGCCGCGGGCGCCGCTTTCCATCGCCTGCTCCAAGGCCCTTTTAAGGGTTCGGCGGAAGCTTTGGCGCTTTTCCAAGTTGTCGGCGATCTCGCGGGAGAGAATCTGGGGATCGGTTTGCGGCCGATGAACCTCGATTGTCTTCACCTCGATCTCGCGGTTGAACATGTCCTTGAGCTTCTCGGTCAGCTCATCGATCTTGGCGCCTTTCTGGCCGATGATGGAACCGACCTTGGCCGCGTGAATGTACACGATCACCTTTTCGCGGGTGCGCTCGATGCGCACCATCGAGATCATCGCGGCCTTGTATTCCTTGTTGATGAAGGTCCGAATCTTCTTGTCCTCAAGAAGCAGTTCCGGAAACTCCTTCTTGGCGCTGGCGCTCCACTGGCTCTTCCAGTCGATCATCACGCCTGTGCGGAAGCCTGTCGGTCGGACTTTCTGTCCCATCGTCGATGTTCTCCCCCGGTGGCCGGTCAGGCCAGCTCGTCCTCGGTGGCCAGGCCCACATGGATGTGGGCGGTGCGCTTCTTGATCGGGTAGGCCGAACCCCGGGCCCTGGGCATGCTGCGCTTCAGGATCGGGCCGCCATCGACGCGGGACTCGTTGACGATCATGTCCTCGACATCGTCGATTTCCTTGAACCGGGCATTGCCGATGGCGCTCTTGAGCACCGCCTCGATCAGACGCGCGCTGCGCGTGGTTTCGAAGCGAAGAAGCTCGAGGGCCTCGTCGGCGCGTCGTCCCCGGATCAGGTCGGCGTAGAGCCGAAGTTTCCGGGGCGACATGCGCGCGTAGCGGTGTATCGCCTTGACCTTCATCGAAAGACTCCCGTTCCCTGTCCGTTATTTCGCGGCGGCCTTGGCCTTGGCGCCGGCGTGTCCCTTGAATGTCCTGGTCGGCGAGAACTCACCCAGCTTGTGGCCGACCATGTCCTCGGTTGCGTAGACGCGGATGAACTGCTTGCCGTTGTGCACCAGGAAGGTCACGCCGACAAACTCGGGCACGATCGTGCAGTCCCGCGACCAGGTCTTGATCGGATCCCTGTTGCCCTTCGCCCGGCCCTTCTCGACCTTGGCGTAGAGCCTTTCATCCACATAGGGGCCCTTCTTGAGCGATCTTCCCATGACTCGCCAGCGGCGTTGGCCGCCCTCCTAAAAGATCCCCGGTTATTGTGCCGTGTTGCGCGGACCGGGACGCCGGCGACGAATGATCGCCTTGCTGTTCGGCTTCCGCTTCTTCCTGGTCTTGCCACCCTTGGAAAGCACCCCTGTCGGACCGCAAGGATGTCGGCCGCCTGCGGTGCGACCCTCGCCGCCGCCCATCGGGTGATTCACGGGGTTCATCGAGACGCCGCGATTGTGGGGCTTGCGGCCCAGCCATCGCTTGCGACCGGCCTTGCCGAGGCTGACATTCATGTGATCGGCGTTGCCAAGAACGCCGATGGTGGCCCTGCATTCGCAACTCACGCGGCGCATTTCACCGCTGGGCAGGGTGACCTGAGCCCAAGTTCCCTCGCGGGCGGTGAGAACTGCCGAGCAACCGGCGGAGCGGGCAAGCTGACCACCGCGGCCGGGCTGAAGCTCGATGTTGTGAACCGACATGCCCAGAGGAACCTTCCTCAGGGGAAGACAGTTGCCGGTCTTGGGCTCGGAGTCGTCACCCGAGGAGACCTTGTCACCCTTGGCCAGACCCTGCGGGGCGAGGATGTAGGCCTTGGTGCCGTCGGCGTATGCAATGAGGGCGATGCGCGCGGAACGGTTGGGATCGTACTCGATGGCGACCACCTCGGCGACCATGCCGTCGCGGCGGCGCTTGAAGTCGATCAGGCGGTACCGCTGCTTGTGGCCGCCGCCCCGGAAGCGGGATGTGATCACGCCCTGGTTGTTGCGGCCGCCGCTCTTGGGCAGGGGGCGCAACAAGGACTTCTCGGGCTTCTTCTTGCGATCGGTGATATCCGCAAAATCGCTCACCGACATCTGGCGTCGGCCCGCGGTCACCGGTTTGAACTGCCTGATACCCATCGAACGGCTCCTTGCCGGCTCGCCTTAGAACAAATCCAGCGCCGGGCTGTCCGGCTGCAGGGTGATGTACGCCTTCTTCCAATGGCTCAGGCGCCCCATCCGGAAACGGTACCCGCGGCTCTTGCCGCGGACATTCAGGGTGCGCACCGAGCTGATCTTGATGTTGAAGAGAACCTCGGCGGCCTGCTTGATCTCAGGCTTGGTCGCCAGGGGATTCACCTCGAACACATAGGTTCGTGACTCATCGGTCAAGCGGTTGCCCTTTTCGGTCACCAGCGGACGCACGATCACCTGATGCGCGTCGAGCTTGGGCCCGAAGTTCCTGACCGGGACGGCTGCTTTGTGGATGCTCATGGTCTTCCTGCTCCCGGTTACGCCTGGGCCTTGGCGGCGCGCAGGGCCTCGAGGGCCTCGCGGGTCAGCACCAGGCGCTTTTGCCTCATGACGGTCAAGGCGTTGAACTCGTTCACCGGCAGCACGGCCACGCCGGGGATGTTCCGCGCCGAACGCCAGGTGTTGTCGTCAGCCTTCGGGAGGCCCACCAGGCAGGTGAGTCCATCAATGCGGCTATCGTATTGCCGCTCACCGACATTCTTCTTGTTGCCACGCAGCTTGAGGTTGGCGAGAAGCTTTTGGAAAGTCTTGGTCTTGGCATCGGCGATGTTGATGGAGTCGACGATGATGGCCTCGTTGTCGGCCAGCTTGCTCAGGATCGCCATGCGGGTGGCCGCGCGCACGGCCTTCTTGGGCATGTGGTATTCGTAATCGCGAGGCTTGGGCCCCTTGGCCGTGCCGCCGCCCACTCGTTTGTTGGTTCGCTTGCTGCCGGCGCGGGCGCGACCGGTGCCCTTTTGACGGAAGATTTTCTTGGTGCTGCCCGCAACCTCGCCACGGCGCAGGGTCGAGTGGGTGCCGGCGCGGCGGTTGGCCAGTTGCATCAACACGACATCATGAAGCAGCTGGCGATTCACCTCGCCACCGAAATCGGCTGGGTTGACCTCGACGGTTCCAACCTCCTGCCCTTCCATGTTGACAACCTTCAGGCTCAACATCACTCACCTCAATCACCGGGGCATTGATCCGCCGGCAACAAAAATCCGCAAGGCCCCGAACCACTGGTTCCAAGGGCACATGGGAATCCTTCCCAAACCTGTCCCGTGAACACACGGGGCCCGGATTCACCCGGACCCCCAACGGAAGAGAAAAACCAGCTTAGGCGCCGGCTGTCAGCACGCGGATCTTGATGTCCACGCCCGGGGGCAGGCTGAGTCCCTTGTTGAGGGCCTCAACTGTTTTGCCGGTCGGCCGAAGGATGTCGATCAGGCGCTTGTGCGTCCGAATTTCGAACTGTTCCCGCGACTTCCGATCAATGTGGGGGCTGCGCAGCACCGTGTACCGCTCCACGCGCGTTGGCAGTGGAATCGGTCCATGCACCTGAGCCTCGGTTCGCTCGGCGGTCTCGGCAATTTCACGGGCCGTACGATCCAAGACCTCGTGGTCGTAGCCTTCCATCCGAATGCGAATCCGCATGCGCTCATTCATCGCGCTGGGCCCACTCCCAATGTTCTCTTCCAGGTTGTTCCGTAAACCGGGAAGTTCCCAAGCTATCGGGCCCCATCAGGGGTGTCAAGTGACTGGAAAGGCGTTGGAAGGGGGGTCGAGTCCCTTTTGAGACGGGTATTGATACCGTCTTTCATTCCCATGAATGCAGCTGACAGCTTCAGACCACCGGATCAATGTCCCGCCACCCAATCCCGGCACTTGGCCAGGATCTCATCTAACCTTTCCCGCCCATGCCGGACCAGATCCCCGGGCAGGGTCATCATCCGTTTCCCGCATTCAGTGGCCCCGGGCAAAGCATCGGCAGCCTCGTACCGACCTGACGCCCTTCCGGCATGAATCGCCCGAAAACCTGCCTCCACGGGCAATCCCATGGCCTTGGCGCGGTCGATTTGGCGTTGCCTGGA
>CAWUNZ010000091.1:0-11997 GCA_963923445.1 uncultured bacterium | reverse complement strand
GTATGGGAGATGCAGGTTGTGTGGCTCGGTCGCTCCAAAGGGCAAAACCGCCATATTCCAGCGTGTGGCGCGGACATCGGCCAGAGTGAGATGGGAAAGGACATAAGGCTTGCGGGACATGTAACGGGGCTCCCAACTCTTGGTAGAATAACGACTTGCTTTTTGCCGGAAGCCGGCAAAGGAAAACCGCCGGGAAATCAAATGCCATGGATAACCGATCTTCCAGCCGTGTCGAGTCCGAATCCACCGCCCGCAAGGCCAACCCGCCTTACTCGGAAATGAAACTGGATGATCCCAGGCTCTATGTGAACCGGGAACTGAGCTGGCTGGAATTCAACAGCCGGGTGGTTGAGGAAGCATGCGACCCGACAGTCCCGTTGCTTGAGCGCCTTAAATTCCTGGCCATCGCCGACTCAAACCTCGACGAGTTCTTCATGGTAAGGGTGGGGGGCCTGCAGCAAAAGCAGCAGGGAAACGTGATTTACGGGAGTGGAGCGGACCGCACTCCCGTGGTGGACCAGCTTGCCGACATTCATCGCATGGTGGCGCGGATGTCCCGGGACATGCAGTCCTGTCTTTGGACCGATGTGCTTCCCAAGTTGGCCAAGGAAGGCATCGTGATTAGACGCCCGGAGGAATTGAATCCCGAGGAGCGTGAACGGCTCAAGGAGCAGTTTCTTGGTCAGGTGTTTCAGGTCCTGACCCCGCTGGCGATCGACCCGGTGCATCCCTTTCCCCTGCTGCTGAACAAGTCGCTCAACCTTGGCGTGCTTCTGAGGAGGCCGGATGGCGAAAGGTTGCACGCGGTGGTCCAGGTGCCGGCGGTCCTTCCCCGCTTTGTCTCGCTTCCACCGCAACAGGGCGGGCCACGGCACGCTTTTCTCCCTTTAGAGGACCTAATTCGAATGCATTTGCCGGAGCTGTTCCCCGGAATGGCCACGGAGCACGCCGCCGCGTTCCGAGTCACCAGGGACAGCGATTTGGAATTCGATGACGACGAGGTCGAGGATCTGCTCAAGGCGGTCGAGGAGCAGATACGCAAGCGAAAGAAGGGAATGGCGGTCCGGGTGCAACTCGAGGCGCGCGCGCCTGCCGAGCTTGAGCAGTTCCTGATCGACAGGATGGACCTCGACTCGACCGACATCATTCGCGTCGAGGGCATGATCGACATGACCGGCCTTTTCCAGATCCACGGACTCCCGGAATTCCAGCACCTGCGCGATCGACCGTTCACGCCGCAATCGTCGAGCCAGATCCAGAACGCCCCGAACATGTTCGCCGCCATCAGGCAGGGCGACATCCTCCTGCACCACCCTTACGAGTCCTTCCACCATGTGGTGGATTTCATCGAGGCCGCCGCGAACGACGAGCGGGTCCTTGCCATCAAGCAGACCCTCTACCGAACCTCCAGCGATTCTCCCGTGGTGCGCGCGCTTCAAAAGGCTGCGGATAACGGCAAGCAGGTCACGGCGGTGGTGGAGATCAAGGCGCGCCTCGACGAGGAACGCAACATCGTCTGGGCCAGGGAACTTGAAAAGGTCGGCGTCCATGTCGTCTACGGGTTCGTCGACCTCAAGACGCACTGCAAGGCGGCGCTGGTGGTGAGGCGGGAGGAGGACGGAATCCGCCGCTATGTCCACCTCGCGACGGGCAATTACAATCCGCAAACGGCCCGCATCTACACCGACCTGGGATATTTCACCTGCCGGGAAGACTTCTGCGAGGATGTCTCGCACCTCTTCAATTACCTCACCGGGTACTGCGAGCCTCCCCAATGGAGAAAGCTCGTCGTGGCACCCACCCACTTGCAGCCATTCATGCTTGAGCGGATCGAGCGTGAAATCCGAAACGCGGCGGAAGGCAAGCCGGCGGGAATCAGGGCCAAGATCAACGGACTACTCGAACCGGTCATTGTGCAGGCGCTGTACCGGGCCAGCAGGGCGGGAGTGAAAACCGAGATCATTTGCAGGGGCATCTGCGCCCTGAGACCGGGAATACCGGGAGTCAGCGAGAATATCGCCGTGAGGTCGGTTGTGGACCGATTCCTGGAGCATAGCCGGGTCTATTGCTTCGAAAACGCCGGACAACCCGAGGTGTACATCGGGTCGGCTGACTGGATGGACCGCAACCTCAGTCGGAGGGTGGAGGTCGTTTTCCCCATCGAGGCTCAGGCACTCAAGCATCGCCTTATCCACGAGATCCTCCAGGTCTCGCTCGACGACAATGTGAAGGCGCGCGAGATGCTCCCCGACGGCACCTATCGCCGGTTGCAGCGCGGGCCCGGTCAAAAGCCGCTGCGCAGCCAGGAGTATTTCCTCGGACTGGCCGATGCGCGCATCGCCGGCGGTCAGGAAGCCAAGCCGGTGGAAAAACAGCGACAACCAAGATTGGCCCGGGGTCCGCGGAAACCCAGGAACTGATCCATAGGAGAACCACAAGGCATGGATGCCGTCATTCTAGCCGCCGGACTGGGTACTCGACTCCGGCCCCACACGCTCACGACCCCCAAGCCTCTGCTTCCGGTTCAGGGCCGCCCCATTCTTGACTGGATCATCGGCGCCCTTCCCCCCTCGGTGGACCGCCTGCTTGTGGTGACCCATTACCTTCGGGAGCAGGTGGCCGTTTACCTGAATTCCCAAAAGCGGATCCCCTTTACGGTAGAGGCTTTCCAGGAGACACCCAAAGGAACCGGGCATGCGATCCAATGCTGCCTGGACAAGCTCAGGTCCGACCATGTTCTAGTGCTCAATGGCGATGACCTGTTTGGCGCCCGGGATATCGCGGCCTTGGCCGCTGGCGGTCCCGCCATTTTGTGCCATCAGGTTAACACCCCCGAAAAATTCGGCATCGTGTTCACCCGTCCGGATGGCACGGTGGAAAAGCTGGTTGAAAAACCCAGGATCTCCGGCACCCACCTGGCCAACACCGGCGCCTACTTGTTTTCGTTGGATGTGCTCAGGCAACCGTTGTCGGTTTCGCCTAGGGGCGAGTACGAGATCACCGATTTCGTCAACATGGCCATCGCCCGGGGACCGGTTCGCGCGATCAGTGCTTCATTCTGGCATCCGATCGGCACTCAGGAGGCCTGGGATGCCGCCCAGATTACCGATTTGTCCAGCTGTGGTAGCTGTTGAATTGGCTAGTAAAAACGCTTGATATTGAGCAAAAGTTTCAGCAGAACAAGCCCTCCGATCTGTTTTCCTCATCAAAATCCGCAAAACCTGCCGATTCAATGACGAGGGTCTTGGATTGGGGATTCGCATGGGTTCCACCGAATCATCGCAACCAGCGTTCGGTTGGTGGCGTCTGATTGGCGCAGGGATCCTTGCCGCCTTGGCAATCGCAACAGGGGGTTGGTGGTGGCTGGCAAAGGGCGTTTCCACCGAGAACGCCTATGTGGTTGGAAATGTCACGCCGGTGGCCCCCGAAGTCGCCGGCCCCGTGGTCACCCTTTACACCGACGACAATATGGTGGTTAAGGCTGGGGATCCGTTGCTGCAAATCGATCCCGTTCCTTTTCAAATCGCCGTGGATGAGGCGCGCGCCGACTTCTTGCAGGTCGCGAAGGAAGCCGAGGCGGCCGGCATCACGGTTGAGTTGACCAAGTTGGACCGCAAGGCGGCCCATGACGCGGCGATCGAGGAAAAGCAATCGATCGAGGAGGCTTTGAAGGCAAGCGAGTATTCAGCCAAGGCGCGAAAAAGCTTGCACCAGAAGGAAAAAGAACTTCTCGAAGCGGCTCGATGCGAGGAACCAGGGCTTTTGGCGCTTGAACGCAACGCCCGCGACTACGCCGAAAGATTCCGCAGCCTTGCGAAGTCGGGGGATATCCCGGTCCAAGATAGCGACAACCGGGATGCGGCATGGAAGGAGGCCGTTGCTCGCCTCAACAGTTTGAGAAGCAAAATCGGGTCCCTTGAATCACAGGTGCTCGCCAGCGAGATGGAAGTGATGCAAGCCGACGCCAAGGCCCGCCAGTCGGCGAAAGGCCTTTCCGAGGCCCGGGCCCGCGTCGAGCGCGCCAAGGCCGCGCTGCTTCAACCTGATATCGCGGAATCGACCCATGCGGCTTTGCGCCGGAAATCGGAGCTTGCCGCCGCGAAGCTCGCGCAGGCGCGGCTGCGGCTTGCGAACACACTTTTGCGAGCGCCCATTGGCGGAATCATCAGCAAGCGCACGGCCCAATTGGGCCAATCCCTGGTGGCCGGATCCCCCTGCCTGAGCATCACTCCGCTCGACTTCGACAATGTGTGGGTCATCGCCAACCTGAGGGAAGATCAGGCCTCCAGAACCCGCCTCGGCCAACCGGTCTCCGTGACGGTGGACGCGATTCCCGGCAAGGTTTTTTCGTGCTGGGTTGAAAGCTTCTCGGGTGGCACGGGGTCGGCGTTTTCCTTGTTCCCTCCCGATAACGCCACCGGGAACTTCACGCGAATTGTCCAGCGATTGCCTGTCAGGCTCCGATTTTCCGAAAAGGAAAATCCCGGCGACAGAATCAGGCCCGGAATGTCATGCAAGGTCCGCATCGACACCGAAAGGGAAATCCGCGCATCCAACAGGGAATGGTGACATGTCAGTCGCCAAGACCATTCTGGTCATCATGGCCCTCTGGGCGCAGACGGACGCCGATCCGAGTTTGGACCCGGCGCCTCGCTGCGCTTTGAATATCGAAACCGCCATGGCAAGAAGCTTGGAAAATGTGCGCGTGGTGCAGGCCTCGGTCGCCACTCGCACGGCCACGGTGGCGCGATTCGAGGCGATGAAGCATTTCGTTCCGCTTTCCAGCATGCCCCAACTGGTTGTGGGCCTCAGCAACATCGCCGGAAGATCATCCAGCGCCAGCATCTTTCCGGATGTGACCGGTGGCACGCCGTTTTTCGGCGAGGGATTGATCCACGCCGAACTCAGCCGGGCCAACATGTTTTTTCCACTGGACCCATCGGGCCAGATCACGGCGTTACCGATCGCCAATGAGGGTATTCGGGCGAAAAGAATCATGGAGGATCTGGTTCGCCGTTCGCAGGTTGAACTGGCCGCCCAGAATTACTTTGAGGCGAAGCGTCTTCGCCACGCGGCGGAGACGGCGCGCTTGGCGGCTGAACTGGCCGGCAGGGTTGAAGGCCAGGTCTCGAGAAAACTCGAGCGCGGCCAGGCGCATGAATTGGACCTCACCCAGGCGAAAACGGATAAATCCAAGTCTGGCGTATTTGTTTCTGAAATTGAAAAAACCTCACGCATCGCGCAGAGGCGGCTTGCAACGGTCCTTCACTCCAGCCGGTTGCTCGTACCACAGGATGCCCCCGTCCCCGTACGGCTGGAGGAAGGCTACGAGTTCAATCTGGGGGAAACCGACGAGATTGATATCACCATCGCGCCCGGCCTGCCCGCTTCACGCGAGGAGGCGGTTGAAATGGCGCGGAGAAGAAGGCTGGAAGTTCGACTTTTGGTTGTCGGCGTGGATATCGCCCGGTTGCAGGAGCGGCGAGATTTACTCAAACTCCTCGGCCTTGGCAGCCTACCCATCGGTCTTTCGTTCAAAAACACCACGATTCCCAACGGCGGACCCGCGACACTGGGGCTAATCTTCGGAACGCTCTACGACATTCCCGCGATTGACATCGGCCTCTGGTCCAACATCAGGAGGGCGAAACTTGAAGTCGCCCGCTCGCAACTCGATCTGGAAAAGGCGCTTCTTGAGGTGGAGGAAGACGCCGGAAACGCGTGGGACAGGCTGGCGCAAACCGTTCTCGAATACGAGCAAAAGACCAAAGAGGAAAACCTGGCCAAGGAAACCCGCGAACGCGCCGGAAGGCTGCTGGCCCAGAAGCAGGCTATTGAGATCGATGTGCTTGCGGCGGATGTCGGCCTCAGCCAGGCGTCCACGAACCGATGGACCGCCTGGTTCAACCTTCAATTGGCGCGACTTGACCTGCTTCGCGCCACCGAGATGCTACTCGATTACCTCCGTGACCGGGGTATCGCGCCTCCTCCCCGCCCCGAAATATCCAAGCCAGCCGGACTATGGTCAAGGCTTTGCGCCCGGTTGAACGGTTCCATGGCTCGAGGTCCGCAGCAATGATTCGCCGCGACTTTTTATCCAGTTTAGCCTTGAGCGCGGGCGCCTTGGCCCACGCTCAGGAACCACTCCCCGCGCCCCGACCGGAATCAGGCGCCGGAGGAATCCCGCCAATCAGGGAGCCGTTGCTCGTCACGGGGGCGCGCTTGGTTTTCCGAGTCAGGGAGGTCGTTCCCCACGATGGGATCGCACCCGCCGAACGCGTGCTCAACGGCTTGCCGGCCATCCAGCCATGCGACCGTTTTTTGGCGGATATCGATGGCGCGCCCCTAGGAGCGGCGACCATCGGAGGAAAAATCGAATCAATTTCCCCTCCGGGAATTTTTGGCAAGGAAGGTAAACTTCATCTTCTCCTGTCGCAGGTTGTGGAATCGCGTGACCACAACATGAGGCCTTGGCGGTTGGTCGCCGGCGCCGAGGGCCCTGCCGGGCACCATAGGCGCCTTCTCCTCAATTCGCTTCTCCTGGCCGAGGGAGTCGGCGTCGGCAGCAGCATCGCATCCCAGTTCACCTTCAGCAGCGCCAACCCGGGGATCATGGCCATCGGTGGAGGCGCCGGATTGGTGGTCGCCAGCGCCATTGCAGCCACGAGGCGCGGCGTCGCGGCGCGCCTGGATCCGGGCGACCGCTTCGAGGCGACCGTTGGCGGAACCAAATGCAAGCCGCTTCCGCCAACCGGGGAGTTCTCCATTTATCCTGCTCAGGAACGGGCAAAGCCATGAAAAGGTTCACTCTTTTGATGACAGCCCTGGGTTTCCTGGCTGGTTGTGGCGCTCCGGCCCATGTTCCTTTGGACAACGGAACAACCGGGGAACCTGTCTATCCGCGGTCAGCAATCTCCAATCCCGCGATTCTCAGGGTGGCCGGTTTGATTCGTGAGTTGGCTCTCCGGGAACGAAACGGCGATGGTGCGGAACTATTCTCGTCCTGCGAGATTTTGCCGCCGGCAAGATCCGTCCTTCCCTATGGCGTTGGTCAATATGAGCAACAATTGCGATTGCCCGTGATCCTCACAACATCACCGGCTTGGGAAAAAATGCCAGCCGAGTCTCGCCGTATTGCACTGGCCGGGTTTCGGGAGGTCGCGGAGCGATCAACCGCCGATGTGCCAGAACTGAAAGGCCCAACGATCACCGTGGTTAACTCGAAGGGATGGCAAATCGCCTGGCTTAACGGTGTGGCTCACGACGGCAGGATGTTTCTGGGCGATGAATGACCCAAGAGGTCCTGCCCCGTGGAAAACCGCCGCGGTGATCGCCGCCATGGCGGCAGTCTGGATGACAACGGCCGGACACACCATGAATTTTCGCGAGATGGAAGCAGCTCGCGGCTGGATCGCCTCCGAGGGATATTCGCTTCATTCCTCATATCTTTTTTCCGTGGTCCTCGGGTTGATGATCGGCTTCGGTTCCAGTCCTTTCTCACGGCCATTCGAGGCCACAATCGCGGGATTGGCCATGCTCGCGGCGGGTTCACTTATCAATGGCACCCTTCTTCACGCCCCGCTCCCCTTGCTGGCCGCCAGCAGAATGGTGGCTGGATTCGGAAGTGGCATGGTCCTTTCCAAGGCGCCGCTCCTGCATGGGGCTGGCGGCACGGCCCAATTCGCCTGGTCTGGGATCGTCCTTCCCTCGGTGGCACCGCTGCTGCTCGCCTCGGCCACCTTCCATTACGGTTGGTCCAACTGGGAAGGGGCGTTCCTCTTCGAAAGTTTGCTGGCGCTGACTGGGCTCGCACTGGTGGCCATTGCCGGACCTCCGGAAGAACCGCCACTGCTCGGGGCCAAGCCTATCAGGATTGCTTGGCTGTTGCCGTTGGCTGTTGCCATTGGCTGCTTTTGGTATCTCCTTCATTGGGGGCAACTCGAGGGATGGCTTGAAAGCCCGCGAATCCGCATGGCGGCGATTATTTGCGCGATCGGTATGTCACTCGCGCTGCTTCTGGCTCCTACCGGGTTTGCGGAATGGGGCAAATCAGCTCCGCTGCTGGCTATTGTCGTTACCTTGTTCGCCGGTTTCACCCAGTATTTCAATGTCTCCGACATGGGTGTCTATGGTGGCTTGTTTGTCAATTTTGGGGTTTGGGAAAGGGCCTTGCTCGTCTGGCCGATCTCCTGTGGCGCCGCGACAGCGGTGATCGTGGCGCGTTACCTTCCCCGCTCGGGAGGTTTTTCACTGGCAGGATTGCTATGTATCGCCGCCGGCATGGCTTGGGCGCATGAGAGAACCATGGGTTGGCCTTATTGGCGCATCCTGAATCAGGTGGAGTTCAACTGGTTCCCGGCCCCACAAATTTGGGAATTATGGCCGCCAAGATTCCTGATGGGGCTTGGAACCAGCCTGACCTTGGTCGGCGTCCAGCGTTGGGGCCTCGAAGATCCGACTCGCGAGGCCCGGCGTAGGCATCTTTTGGCAATTTCACAATTCGCTGGCGGCGCTGTGTCCATCGGGGTTTTGTGCCTCTGTCTCACAAGGGGCACCCAACACCAGTACTCGTTGGTTTCCGACCGGGGATTTTCTCAGGTTCCGCTGATTGAGGAATACAAATCAATCACCAGCACGGCGTTGGCAAGAACGGGTTTTTCCAACTCCGCGAAGGGTGCTGAAACCTTGATGCACAAGGCGATCATTTACGAGGCCAACAACCTGGTCTTCGCCGACTTATACGGTTGGTTCGCCGCCGCGGCACTGGGTATGGCCGCCTGCGTGGTCCTCATTCCAGCCCGCAGAACGGGTTGGAGCGCATTTCCCGGGCCACGGTCGTGACCGGGCCATGCCCGGGATAAACCACGGTGTCTTCCGGAAGTGTGAACAGTTTTCGTCGAATACCTCGGATCAGGGCCTCGTGATCACCACCGGGAAAATCGGTCCGGCCAATGCTCCCTCGAAAAAGGACATCGCCTCCGAAAACCGCGACCTGACCAGTGGGGAACCTCTGCAGGAACACCACATGGCCGGGGGAATGCCCGGGAATGTCGAGAACCTCCCACTGAAAGCCTGCGATTTCCAGTATGTCTCCCTCGGCAACCAGCGAGTCGGCCGGAGGTGATGTCACGGGAAACCCTGAATGGGCGCTCAAGTTCAGGACAGGATCGCTCAACATTCGCTCGTCATTGCGGCCAATCACAAGGGGCGCGCCGGGATAGGCCTCCTTCAGGGTGGCATTCCCCGCGATGTGGTCCGCGTGGCCATGCGTGTTGAGGATCATCGCGGGAGCTAATTCCTCTTCTTCCAACCCCGAAATGATGGCGTGCGGATCAAGACCCGGGTCGATGACCACGCAGTCGTTGCGCCCCGGTCGGGCCACAATGTAGCAGTTTTCCTCGTAAATCGGTGACACCACCGTGCGCAATCGGAATAATCCGTTCATGTCCCGCACCTGATTTCCTGTTTGTGCTGATCTATTTCCTTGAGACTGACCGATCCATACCGAGGCGACTCGAACGGATGCGAGGCCACCAAGGATGCCACGCCATGCCCGTTCCCGTTCGCCGTCTTCAAGCCGCGGCCCTCTATTTGGCCACGGCGGCACTCAGCACTCTTTTGGTGCTCCGGTCGGAGTCGCTGGCCGCCGCCGATGATTCCTGGCCGGAAGACTATGCCGACAACGGCGAGTCGGTGCAGGTGGCCTCCCCAGTTGCCACCGCCCCGCGCCCCGTTGCCGATCCGAGGCAAACCAAATTGACCGAGGCGCTTAAAACGATTGACCAGGCCGAAAAAGCCTTGGCAGCTTTGTCGGATTACACCTGCCATATGGTTATGAAGGAACGAATTGGTGGAAAATTGGGGGCGCCCAACAAGGTGGAACTCTCGGTTCGCCACGAACCTTTCGCCGTTCACATGAAATGGCATGAACCCCGCTCGATGGCCGGACAGGAGGCTGTCTTCAACAAGGCGACGGCACCGACGAAAATGAGGGTCAAGGGGGCGGGACTTTTGGGCAGTGTCGGATTCATCACCTTGGGACTCGACGACTCCCGTGCCAAATCCACCAGCAGGCACACGATCAACGAGGCGGGCCTGGCCAACACCATCGCGCGGGTCAAGGCCAGTTGGTCCAAGCTCCCGATGGAACAGATCGAAGAAATTCAGATTCAGGACGGTACGCTTGCTGGCCGCCCCTGCCGTCAGATCGACCTTGTGAACACTGAGGCGGCCCGCGGCAAGCTCGAATTCCATCGCACAACCGTATGGTTCGATATGGCAACCGGGCTTTTGGCCGGACTTGACGGCCATGGCTGGCCGGCGGCTGGAGAAAAAGAAGGGGATTTGCTCGAATCTTACCACTACCACGAATTCCGGCCCAATCCCGCACTGCCCAATCACCACTTCACCCGCTAGGATCGCCGGAATGCCTTCGTCGTCGCAAGGCGGACATTATCCGGCCCCATGTGGATGAATTGACCATGGATCAAGCTCGCAAGGACCGCCTCAAGACCCTCTTCCTTGACCGCGCTGTCAAACGCGGTCATTTCGTGCTCGCCTCCGGAAAAACAAGCTCGTTTTACATCGACAGCAAACAAGTGCTCTTTCACCCGGAGGCGCTCAAACTTCTTGGCGAGGGGTTTGTCAGCTTGGCCTCGGATTTGGATTTCGCAGCCGTCGGTGGTCTCGAGGTAGGGGCGCTACCCTTGGCTGCCACCGTGGTGCTGGCGGCGTTTGAAAAAGGCCGGACACTCGAAGGATTCTTTGTCCGCAAGCAGGCGAAGGACCATGGCAGTCAAAAGCGGGTCGAAGGCCGCGTGCAACCCGGTCAACGCGTTCTCATCATCGACGATGTCCTGACAACCGGCTCTTCGGCCGATCAAGCGGTTATGGCAGCCGAGGAGGCTGGACTGACGGTGGCAGGTGTGGTGTGCATCGTGGACCGCCAGCAAGGTGCAAAGGAAAAATTCGCCGGCCGGTATCCGTTCCGGTCGTTGTTCACTTCTACCGATTTGGGATTAGTGGCGGATCCAAGCTGAAAAGATTGCATGCGTTGGCCGTGGTCAGTTTCGAAGTCTCGGATATCGTCCATCCGCGCGTCTTGGCCAGCACCTCGCAAGTCGCGGCAACAAACGCCGGTTCATTCCGTTTGCCTCGCCAAGGCTGGGGTGAAAGATAGGGTGCGTCAGTTTCTATCAAAAGCCGGTCGCTGGGCACCTCCGCGGCGATTCGCCTCAGTTCCTCGTTCTTGGGGTAGGTGATCATTCCGGAAAACGAAATGTGCAATCCGGCGGCCAGCCCTCGGCGGGCCTCTGCCAAGGTTCCCGCGAAGGAATGCAAGACTCCCGCTACCGGGCCGGCTTTCGCGGCCTCCTCGACCATTTCAAGAAGCTGTTCCGCAGCTTCGCGGCAATGAAGGATCACCGGTTTCCCCAGCCGACGCCCAAGCTCCAGGTGGCGGCGCAATCCCTCCCTCTGCAACTCCATGGGCACTTCTTTCCAATAATTGTCGAGGCCTGTTTCACCCAAGGCCCTGACCTCCGGCAACGCTGCCATTTCTTCCACTTCGCGCCAGGAGGCCTCGAATGGCTCATCCTGCAAGTGGCATGGATGCATTCCCACAGTGGGAAAAAGCCAATCCTGACCCGCGCACAAATCAATGCATCCTCGGGAATTCGCCGCTGTTGTTCCCACCACCATGGCGCCAACCAACCCGGCTTGGCGGGCCCTGTCCACTACGGCGGGGAAATCTCCGAGAAATCGCGGGTCCGTCAGGTGGGAATGAGTGTCCACCAGCAGGGGGCGAGTCATGGCTTGGCTGACCTTGGCAACGGACGGCCCTGACCCGGAGCGGCCTCTGGCAAATCAAGCAGCCATTCCGCCCGAGCGGTCATCGCCGGCTCGCACCAGGCGGTGAGAAGCATAGGTGCGACTCCCGGCACAACCATGGGCATCAGCGCGAGAACCACCGCAAGTACCGCCTTCGGACTCCACACC
>CAWUNZ010000090.1:0-12013 GCA_963923445.1 uncultured bacterium | reverse complement strand
GTGTTGTTATCGGCATCGGGCAGCAGGGTCAGGGGAATCGAACCAGCCTTGGCCTCGCCATGCCCATGATCATGTCCGTGGTCATGTCCATGCGCGCCGTCCTTGTGATCGTGGCCATGGTCGTCTTTCTTGCCGTGGCCGTCCGCTCCGGCCTTGTGCTCGCCATGGGCGCCATTGAGCGACGGGTCATGCTCCACCCAGTGCTGATTCTTGGCGTTGGTCTCGAGGGTTGCCACCCTCACCACCGGCGCCGGGCGTCCCTCGGCCTCCATGCTGTGATGGCCCTGGGTGCAGGCCAGCAGGTGGGTTCGGCCGTTGACCTTCGCCGAGGCCGAGCGGGCGGCGAACAACGAACCCGCCGAACGGAGCGGGTTGACATTCACGCCGATCACCGCGCCGGACTTGCCGTCGGTTGGCTTGCCTTGGTCGGTCTTGGCCTTGCCGATAAGGTGGCCACCCACCCGACCGGCGCGCGTGCGCCCGTAGCCCAACTGGACGACAATGGTGTTGTCGGCCACACCGGGTACCACCCACGCGGGCAGAGAAACGGTCTTGCCATCGACGGTGATGTCGAGCACATCGACGAAGGCGCGTCCGTGCTCGCCGCCTGTCCACCCGAATTCACGAGCCGGGCCGGTGTACTCGCGCTTGCTGAGACCAAAAGGATCCTTCTCGGTCACAAGCTTCATGCCAAGGGACTTGGCAGTGGCGTAGTTGATATAGGCGGCGTTGTCCCAGGTGATCTTGGTGATCGGCTTGGGCGTCTCCTGCAGCCAGCCGTTGTTGGCGAACCTGCCGTCGTAGATCGTGTCGTCCTGGGCAAAGACCACTTCCATGGTCCCGGAAGACTTTGGCTCGGCGGCCTTGGCCACCTTCGCGACCTCGTCGGAATTGATTTTCAGACCGGACTGTTCCTTGCCGGAGTGGCCATGAACATGTCCGTCGTGCAGGCTGCGCGTGTAAAACGCGTCGAAATCCTTGAATTTCAAAAGCTCCGGCGAGGAACCCTTGCTCGCCTCGAACCAGGCCTTCCATGTGGCGCGAACCAGGTCGTGGCCTTGGCGCTCGGAACTCGCGGCGCCGGGAGCGGTCGGATCCGTCTCCGTCACCACCAGGCCGGCGAGGAACTCCTCGGCGGATTTCCCGGCGTACAGCGGGGCGATCAGCGGCTGGACAATGGTGGCCCGCCCGTCGTAGCAGAGGGCGTCGCCCCACGACTCGAGGTAGTGGGCCAGCGGCAGCCTCCACTGGCACAGAATGGCGGTCTCGTCCTCGTGGAGGTTCAAGGCCACGGTTGTCTTGCCAGCCTTGAGCGAGAACGACTCGAGAACTCCCTTGAAGTCGATGTCGCCGGGAGCGGAGTAAGCCGGATTGCTGTCGAGAATCAGAAGAAGATCGACCTTGTCGCCCTTCAGGTCATCGGCGAGCTTGCCAAGGCTTTCGGCGGTGGCCACCGGACGGCCCTGGCACAGGGGCTCGAGGTAGCGGACGGTTTTGCCGGTATTCCCGAGCTTGTCGTTGATGGCCGCCACTAGCGCGTGGACTTCGGGAGACTGGGTCGGTCCCGCGGCGACCAGGGTCGCCTGTCGGGCCCGGGGCTTGTCGAGCTTTTTGCCGTTGTCGTGGGTCGATTCCCGCAGGTCGGCGGCAAGCTCCTTGAGAAACTTGGCGGCGTCGGGGGTGAGACCCTGCTGTTCGGCGGCACCGGAAACCCCCAGCAGGGCGGCCAAGTGGCGAACAAGGTTCGGAATCTCGCTGGGCCTCACAGCCAGCCGGTGGTCAGCCTTGGCGCCGGTGACGCTCAAGCCCGACTCGACGGCGTAAAGCCGGGTCATTTCGGCTGGCTTGGTGCCGTCGCGCAGTTCCGAGAACTGGCGCACCAAGGCCAACGAGGCAGGCCCTTGCTGCAGCAGGTCGGAGTCGAAGGTGACGATCACCTCGGCCTTCACGCCCTTGCCATGGATTTGATGGACCACTTCCATGGGCTTGCCAAAAGCCAGGCTGGTACCGATGTAGGCGTTGTCGCTGCCCAACGGTTCGTGCTGGTGCCACCGGGCGCCGGGAACCTCTTTGAGGAACCGGGAAATCATGTTGCCCAAAGTGGGCGAGGTCACTTGGCCGGTCAGAAGGCGGACTTTGGCTCCTTCACCCTTCTTCTTGATCTCGCCGATCTTGGCGCGGATGACTTTGAAGGCGTCCTCCCAGGTTTGGGAAGTGCCTTTGTTGTTCAGTGTGTACTGGCGATCCGGGTCGTACATACCCAGAACCGAGGCCAGCGCGTACATGTCCACGCCTGGATTGCTGTCGGGATTCTCACCCTTGAAGGAAGGGTGGGTCGTGTTGGCTTCGATCTTGATCGGCCGACCCTCATAGCTCTTGGCAAGCACGGGGGTGGCGTAGCCCGAAAGAGTCATCGCGGTGGCGAAATAAAGGCCGTCTCCCGGCTGAGCGCCCTCGTTGTCGCGCACATTCGGGACGATCTTGCCGGCGGGGGAACGGCAGCCGGAAAGGCCTGCCAACGCCAAGGAGGCGCCCATCAGCGAAAGGAACGAGCGGCGGCTGACCGGATCGGTCCATTCGCCCGCTTGGGAAGGAAACTCCCGGTGAAGCATCGCTTGATAGCCGGGGGTGTCCAGCAGTTCCTCGAGGCTGCGCCACATGGGCGCGTCATTCGGGGTCGCCGGGGCGGCAAGCGTGGTGTTGGTGGTGCTCATGGATTCTTCCTGGACTTTGATTTGTTCCGTCGCGGTTAGCGGTGGCAGGTGGAGCACTCGATCAGGCTCCGGACATTCAAGTCGGCCTTGAGTTTGCTACCCAATTCGTGCTGCGTCCAAACCTTGTCGGGCTGCTCCGGATCCTTGTACTGCTCGGCGGACCACGCCATGTTCGTGATCTGGTCGCGGGGACGCAGGTGATCCTCTGGATTCCGGTGGCAGTTAAGGCACCACTCCATCAGCAGCGTGCCTTTTTGGTAAACCGCTTGCATCTGGTCGATGCGGCCGTGACAGCTGGCGCAGCCAATGCCCTTGGTAATGTGGATGCTGTGGTTAAAATAGGCAAAATCCGCAAGCCGATGGAGCCGCTTCCATTCGATTGAAGTGTTGGTGTTGAAACTCTCTCGAACCGGTTCCAGCATCTTGCTGCCCACCCATATCTGGGAGTGGCAATTCATGCAGGTCTTGGTGGGCGGAACATTGGAATGAGCCACTTCCTCGGCGGAGGTATGGCAGTACCGGCAGTCGATTCCCAAGCCGTTCACATGGTGCGCGTGGCTGAATTGAATAGGCTGGGTTTTCGCATCCATGGAACCGGTCATGTAGGGAGACCGAACAAAGACCAAGGCCGCGATACCTAAGCTTGGAAGTCCGAGCACCACGCCAAGGATTGCCACCCGGAACAGGGTATTGGCATAGGGTGGAAAGAGTTGGGCCATCTCACTTCCTCGACGAGCGCATCATCCGAACGGTCAGCGTTAATCTAAACGCCTTGCAAACCCTGACAAGGGAACCCATGGTTCCGATGCAGGTTCGCATGCATTTTTCATACCGATATGCCAAACTGACAGGCTTCTGGAATCCAGCCCAACTGCCCGCATCATTCCTCGAGGAATTATCAGGCTTGGGAATCGCTCCCTGACACCTTCTCCAATTTGGGGAAACCCCTGCTTCTATTCCAATCCCGCTGCCAGGCAGCCAGCAGGAATACCAAAGCCAATATGGCCAGCCAGATTCCCAATGGCCTTTCAATGGGCGCACCCATCTCCATCCGCTGGTGCTCCCAATCACGACGGAACGCCTCCAGCCTTTCCCCAACCTCACTCGCCGCAGACGCTTTCAGGCTCTGGCCTCCCGTCAATACCGCCAAATCGCTCAATAGCCCACGAGCGCCCGATCGGGTGGCCTCACCACCCCCCTGTCCCGCGACTTCCAGCGAATGGCATGGAATGCCCAAGGCCCTTGCCGCCTGTCCCAGTTGCCTGAGCGACAACCCCGACTCGGGTGGGGAGGCGTTGTTCTCGCCATCGGAAACAAGCAACACCGCCTTGGCCGGGGAGTTTGAACCTTCCAGCACGCGCAAGGCCAGCACCAACCCGGAGGCCAGGTCTGTTCCCGCTTCTCCGGCCACCACAACCGGTTGGATTCCCCTGAGCCAAGGCTCAAGCATTTCAAGCTTTGGCACCGGCGGGCAGATCACTTCCGCCCTACCCGCCACACCCACCAATCCAATAGTCCAGCCCGGCTGGTCTCCTTGAGCGCGCAGAATGGTGGACAGGGCGTCCACCGCGGCGTCCATTCGCCGGCGAGGAGGGCCTTCAACGGTGGGGATGTCGGCTTCAGCCATGCTGGCGCTGGTGTCGAGCACCACCATCAAGGCCGCGGGAGCGGGAACTATCACCGGCAGCACCAACCGGGGACCTGCCGCGGAGGCGATTGCCGCCAAAGCCGCCCCCAGCCGAAACCAACTGGCCAGCGGCCACCGCCATCCCTTCGTGGTCGGAGGAAACAGGTCGGTTGCCGGAACAATCCACGCGCGCGCCGGTTGCCGGGAACGCGACCAGGCCCACGCGAAGGCGACGGGTGCCAGCAGCAACAACCAGGGGTGGGAGAAAAACAGGCGCATGCTTGGGGCATGGTAACCGCACAGGCGGTCCGGGACATCCGGCCTCATCCGTTGCGGTTGACTCGAATTCCCCGGCCTGCCTAGTCTTTCCCGGCTGAAGGACCATGTCCGTGGGCGGGGGAATTGTGTCGTGACGGAAGCCGGTGAAAGCCACGAGGCCGCTCGCCTCGCCAAATTGCACGCCATCGAGGCGCTGGGCATCGACCCATGGGGCGCCCGTTTCGACGGACACATGCCTGTGGCCAGCGTGCGCGCGCTTCCGGTCAATCCAGAGGCCCCGGCACCCGCCCGCATCGCCGGTCGGGTGGTGCTGCGCCGGGTGATGGGGAATGTCCATTTCCTGCATGTGCAAGACTCCACCGGCCGCGTGCAGGTCATGCTTGGCAAAAAGCAGATCGGCGAACTCGGCTGGAAGCTGGCGCAGGAACTCGACCTGGGCGACCTTGTCGGCGTGGACGGTGGTTTCGGCACCACCAAGACAGGCGAGTTGACGGTGTTCGCCAAGGAATTGGTGATGCTGGCGAAATCGCTGCTGCCCCACCCGGACAAGCACTCCGGGATGACCGACATGGAGTTCCGGCTCAGGCACCGCTACCTCGACCTGACCTACCACCCCGAGACCATGGACCGCGCGCGCCAGCGGGTGCTTCTGGTGCGCACCATGCGCCGCCACCTGGATGACCAAGGGTTTCTCGAGGTGGAAACTCCCACGCTGCACGCCATCGCCGGCGGCGCGGCGGCACGCCCCTTCGCCACCCACCACAACGCCCTCGACATTCCGTTGGTGCTCCGGATCGCTCTTGAGCTGCCCCTCAAGCGCCTCCTGGTTGGCGGCATGGAGAAGGTTTACGAGATCGGCCGCGTCTTCCGGAACGAGGGGATCAGCCCCCGGCACAACCCGGAATTCACCATGATGGAGCTGTACCAGGCCTACACCGACTACCGCGGGATGATGGAGCTGACCGAGGGCCTGATCCACGCCTGCGCCGTGGCCATGCGCGGTTCGGCCAAGGTCTCCTTCGGCGACGCGGAAATCGACTTCACCCCGCCGTTCCAGCGCGCCACCTACGCCGAGCTTCTGGCGCGCCACGCGGGCGCCGACATGAACGACCCGACATCCCTGGAACGCGCCGCCTCCATCCGCGGCATCGACCCGGCCGGAAAGCACCCGGATGTGCTCGCCCAACTCCTGTTCGAGCAGGAGGTGGAGCACCGGCTGACGGGGCCGATCTTCGTGCACGACTACCCGGCCAGCCTCTGTCCGCTGACCCGCCGCAAGCGCTCCGACCCCACGGTGGCCGAGCGTTTCGAGCTGTTCGTGCGCGGCATGGAACTGGCCAACGCCTACAGCGAGCTCAATGATCCGATTCTTCAGGAATCGACCTTCAGGCACCAGCTCGAGGGCCTGCCCGCGGACGATTCGATGGCCCGGATGGACGACGACTTCGTGCGCGCCCTCAAGCACGGCATGCCGCCGGCGGGCGGGCTGGGCATCGGCGTCGACCGTCTGGCGATGCTGCTGACCGACACGACGACCATCCGCGACGTGATCCTCTTCCCGCTGCTGCGCCCAGAACGCGCCAACCAGGAGCGCTGATGTACAAGCTGGTCCTTTGCTGGCGTTACCTCAAGACGCGGTACCTCGCCCTGGTCTGCGTCGTCAGCGTGATGCTCGGGGTCGCCACCCTCATCGTGGTCAACAGCGTCATGGGCGGCTTCTCCGCCAAGCTTCGCGACCGCCTTCACGGCCTGCTGAGCGACATCGTGCTCGAGGCCTACGACTTCGACGGCTTCGCTGATCCCGAGGGGAAGATGAAGCGGATCATGGATGATCCGCTCCTGGCGCGCGAGGTGGAGGCGATGTCCCCCACGCTCGAGATCTTCGCCATGCTCCAGTTCCAGTTCCGCGACACCCCGGTGACCAAGCCGGTGCGCCTGGTCGGAATCGACCCGACGACGCGCTCGGCCGTGGGCGGTTTCTCCGAATACCTGACCGACCCCGCGCGCAGGAACAAGCCCGGATTCTGGATGGACCAGGCGGCCAAGGAACGCTTCGACAACCAGAAGCGCCCCGAACCGATGGTGTTCACGCCGCTGGGCAATCCGGACGACCCGCCGCCTCCGGAGCCGGCCAAGCCCACCCCCAAGACCACCCAGGGAGCCATTCTGGGCTACGCCATCGCCCACTTCCGCGACCGGCAGGCCAAGGCCGAGGACGGGAGCACCCGCGACCGCCGCACCCTCCAGCCCGGCGATGAGGTGGTCCTGACCACGGTCTCGGGAGCCAAGCTGGCGCCGGTTTACGACCGGTTCGCCGTGGTGGATTATTTCCGGTCCGAGATGAGCGAATACGACTCCCAGTTCATTTTCGTGCCGCTCGAGCACCTGCAGAAGCTCCGCTCCATGGAGGGGCGGGTGACCTCCATCCAGATCCGGCTCAGGGACTACAACAAGGCCCCGGCGGTGGTGACCCGCCTCAAGGAGATCTTCGTCCGCGACAGCCTCGACGTGCAGACATGGGAGGAGAAGCAGGGCGCCGTGCTTGCCGCCATCCGGGTGGAAAAGGGGATCCTCAACATCCTGCTGTTCCTGATCATCGCCGTCGCCGGGTTCGGCATATTGGCGATTTTCTCGATGATCGTCGTCGAGAAAACCCGCGACATCGGCATCCTCAAGTCGCTGGGCGCCTCCAACTGGGGCGTGCTCCAGATATTTTTGGCCTACGGCCTGCTGCTGGGGGTCATCGGCGCCTTTTTGGGAACGCTGATGGGGTTGGCCATCACTGTGAACATCAACGAGATCGAGCAGTTCCTGGCCCGCACCACCGGGCAGGACATCTTCCCGCGCGATGTTTACTACTTCGACCGGATCCCGACCGAGATTCAGCCCACGGCCATCGGTCTGGTGAACCTCGGATCGGTCGGCATCGCGGTTCTTTTCAGCATTCTGCCGGCCCTGCGGGCCGCGATGCTTCACCCGGTGCGCGCCCTGCGCTTCGAATGACGCCGGAAAGGGAAACCAGCCCATGACCGCCAGCAGCCAGCCGCCCGTGCTCGAGGCCCGCATGGTCCGCAAGACCTACCGGCGCGGCGCCATCGCCACCGAGGTTCTCAAAGGGGTCGACCTGTCCGTGGCCCGCGGCGAGTTCCTGAGCGTGGTGGGTGCCTCGGGTTCCGGCAAGAGCACACTGCTGCATCTGCTGGGCACCCTTGACCAGGCCGACGGGGGTGAGGTCTGGCTCGACGGGGAGCGGATCGACAACGCGGGCGCGACCCGCCGCGACCGGCTCAGGAACCAGGCGTTCGGATTCATTTTCCAGTTCTACCACCTTCTGCCCGAACTGACGGCACTCGAGAATGTCCTCACCCCGCTTTACATCGCCAGCAGCGCCTGGGCCTGGCCTTTCCGCCGCGCCGAGGCCACGCGCAAGGCCCGGGCCCTGCTCGAACGGGTGGGCCTAGGGCACAGGCTCGACCACAAGCCGAGGGAGATGTCCGGGGGCGAAATGCAACGGGCGGCGATCGCCCGGGCCCTGATCAGCGGCCCGCATGTGCTGTTCGCCGACGAACCCACCGGGAACCTCGACGAGGACGCCGGCGCCGAGATCGCCCGCCTGCTGCGCGCCTTGAACGCCGAGGAAGGCCTGACTATCATCATGGTCACGCATAACCTGGAGATGGCCAGGAGCACGGACCGGGTGGTCCGCCTGACCCACGGCCGGGTGGACCTGTCCTCGCCCATCTCCGGAATCCGGCCCGCCAACGGCGGTTACCACCTTCCGCATGACGATGGCGCGCGCCTGACCTTGGACAGGCGACCGGCCGACATGGTTGCACACGGCGCGGGGATCGCTTCCTCCGGCCACGCGGAGGTGTTCGGTGTCGGCCATTTTCCTCAACGGTGAGCTTGTTCCCCGCGACCGCGCCGTTGTCTCCGTCTACGACCATGGTCTCCTTTACGGCGACGGCGTCTTCGAGGGCCTGAGGTTCTACAACCACAAGGTTTTCAAGCTCCGCGAGCACCTCGATCGCCTCGAGGAAAGCGCCCGCCACATTCACCTGGTCATTCCCGGCACGCCCGACTCCCTCGCCCGCGATGTCGAGGCCTGCGTCAAGGCCAGCGGCATGGCCGATGGCTATGTCCGGCTTGTGGTCACCCGCGGGGTGGGCAACCTGGGCCTGGACCCCAGGTCATGCCCCAAGCCCCAGGTGTTCATCATCGCCGACGCCATCAGCCTTTACCCGGCCGAAATGTACGAGAAAGGCATGGAGATCGTCACGGCAAGCACCATCCGCAACCATCCCAACGCACTCAACCCGCGCATCAAGAGCCTCAATTACCTCAACAACATCATGGCCAAGCTCGAGGCGATCCGCGCCGGGGTTCCCGAGGCGATCATGCTCAACCATGTCGGCGAGGTGGCCGAGTGCACCGCCGACAACATCTTCGTCATCGAGCGCGGAAGGTTGCGGACACCACCCCGAAGCGCGGGCATCCTTGCCGGCATCACCCGCGCGACGGTGATCGACCTGGCAAGGCAGGCGGGCATCACCGTCGCTGAGGAAACCCTCACCCGCCACGATGTCTACGCCGCGTGCGAGATGTTCCTCACGGGCACCGGCGCCGAAATCATCCCCGTCACCAAGGTCGATGGCAGGCCCATCGGCACCGGTTCCCCAGGCCCGGTCACCCGAAGGCTGCGGGAAAAGTATCATGAGTTGGTGAGAACCGGGGCGTGAGAGCGACGGATGGCGGGGAGACAGCCAATGGCCAGCATCCAGCACATCCTTGTCGCGCTCGACTTCTCCGAATCTTCCCGTTTCGCGCTTGAGTACGCCGAACTGTTGGCAAGGCAGTTCGGCGCCGCGATCGACCTCGTCCATGTGGTCACGCCGCTCATCTCGCCGATGCCCGGCGGGTGTGTTCCCCCGTTCATCAACAATCCCGGCGAGGCCCACCTGGTGGAGGCGCGCGCCTGCCTGGAAAACCACGCCGACGAACTGCGCTCCCGCGGACTCTCCGTCGGCACCCTGCTGGTCGAGGGATCGCCGCTCGAGTCGATCCTGGCGCAGGCGCGCAAGCGCCACTGCGACCTGATTGTTGTCGGTACTCATGGCCGCTCGGGAATGGCGCATATCCTTCTGGGCAGTGTGGCTGAAAACATCCTTCGCGCCGCGCCCTGCCCCGTTCTCACGGTCCGGCACCCGTCCTTCAAGGCCAAGGGCTGAGGCGGATCCAACACAATGAAATAAGGCCCCGGAGAGCACTCCGGGGCCTTTTGTTTTGCCATGTCTCTGATCAGCGACCTGACAACGGATCCCTGAAGGAAGAGATTCTTTGGGCGGCGGCCTTGTTGGCCGCTGCCGCCGCGGCTTGGGCGTTGAGGCCCGCGATGTAGTTGGCATGCGCGGCACCGGCTGCTTGCGCCATGCGAGCGTTTTGCGCGAGCATCGCGTTTTGCATGGCCACCGGGTTCACCGCGGGCATGTTGCCCCCGGGACGGTTTCCACCCATCATCCCGCCGCCTGGACCGCCCATTCCTCCGCCGGGCCGACCGCCGCCACCAGCCATCATCCCGCCTGGGCCGCCCATTCCACCTCCACCGGGCGGGCCACCTCCCATCATGCCACCACCGGGTGGGCCTCCTCCCATCTTTCCGCCACCACCACCAGGGCCCCCACCCATTTTTCCAGCACCGCCACCACCACCACCTTGCTGGCACTGGCCTCCACCGCTCTTGCCACCACCCTGCCCACCGCCACCCATGTGGTCGGCGCGGGCAGCCACCATGGTCGCGGCCAAGAACGCCAATGCGACCAATCCACCCCACCGCCTTGAGCGCATCATGTGACACCCTTTCGTCGCCAAGCGACTTGATTGATATGACGCTCGGGGGAATCCTCGGTCTTTCCCCTCACCCAATGCTACGGCTGGCCAAGTGTCACAGATCGTCGCCAAAAAATGAAATCAGGGAAAATCCACCCGGTTGTCCAGCTTTCGTCCGGAGACATGCCCTTCCGCCACAAGGCCGTTGCCAGCTGGTCGAACGATAATGGCGCCTTCATCCTGCGTTGACCACATTCCGGGCCCAACCACATTTCGCGAACGCCTCGAGTCTTCCTGCGCGATGGAAAGCCACGGTTTGGCCCACCTGAGGAACGCCGGATTGTTGGCCTTGGCGCTGCCATGGTGGGGGGCTTGCAGCACGGCGACGCCGGGGGATTCGATGGCCCGCATCAGGGCGTCTTGACCCGCACCCTCCAAATCGCCCGTCAAAAGCACATTCCCGGCCGAATGCTTCAGGATGGCCACAATGCTGGCCTCGTTCTGGCTTGCCGCCTGGAATTCCGGCGCCGGATGCAGAAACTCCAAGGACGCGTTCCCGTGGGGCAGCATCGTTCCCGGTTCCACCTCCTCCACCGCCACGCCGCGCGACCTCAATCCATCCAACACAAAGCGAACCCCGGGCAACTCCTTGCGGGCAAACCAGGATGAAACCAACACACGCCCGACCGGAACCCGGTCCACCAGGTCGAGTACGCCATTGAAATGATCCAAATCGGCGTGGGTGAGAATCAATTCATCCACGCGGTCGACCCCTCGCTGCCACAGGAAAGGCGCTATCACCCTCCTGCCCACGCCAGTGCTAGCCAATGAACCGGCATCGTAAACCGTGGTGGCTCCGTCTCCCCATTCGATGACAACGCACCCGCCGTGGCCCACCGCCAAAAAGGTGCATCGCCACGGCTCAAGGCGCACGGGAGGCGCCAAGGCGACGGCGAGTCCCAGAGCCAGCCAGGCCAGCGCGGGTGTTCCGGCGCGCCAGCGGGCCATCCAGCCTGTCGAAGCGATCGCCGGAATCAGCAGCAGATACCAAACAAACAACCACGGAGTGGAAATATCTCCCACCCAGAAGCTGGCTCCCGGCCATGACGCGGCCCAGGCCACCAAGGCGGCGCATCCCTTGAGCGCCCATCCGACGCACCACGCCAAGAACGGAGAAAGCACAGGTATCTGGTTTCCCAACAACAGGAGTGGAAAACCGGGCAGCAAGGCCATTGAGCCCAAAAGCGCCACCGGTGGCCCGACCACCAGCGCCGAGGGGCTGACAAGGTGGGTGCGCGCCGCGACCAGCGGGGTTAATCCGCACCAGATGATGGCGTTGGCCCCCAAGGCGGCGCCCACGGCCGAAAAGGCCGCCCGGCACCATCGCCAAGGCGCTGAACGACCCAGGTCGCGTGCCCGGGCCAAGGCCTCCTCCTGTTCAGTGAGGGGTTCGCTCCACCCCGTGGTGGCCCAGTATAGAAGCGCGGTGGCCAAAAACGACAAAAGGCAACCGGTACTGAACCTGTCTCTTATACACATCTGACGCTGCCGACGAAGGCTTAGGTGT
>CAWUNZ010000089.1:0-12335 GCA_963923445.1 uncultured bacterium | reverse complement strand
GAACCCTGGTCGCGCTTGATCAGGGATTCGGCCAAGTCTCCCAAGACACCGGCCAGGCCGACGGTGACTCCGAAAAGGGCGGCCATCCATGGGCCGGGCAGAGGTCCGGACAGGGTTGTTCCACGGGGAGCCAAAAGTTCGTTGAGGCAGACGGCGGTGACCACGGCAAGCGCCAACCCACCCGCGAATCCTTCCCATGTCTTGCGCGGACTTAGAAGCGGGGCCATCTGGTTGCGCCCGGAATATCGGCCGACAAAGTACGCCCCGACATCCCCGACCTTGGTGACGGCGATGGTGAGGACCAGCGCCTTCAAGCCCGGGGCGGATTGCTCGGGGCCACCCAGCCAGCGAAGGTGGGCGAGCGCCGCGGGAAGCAATCCCAGGTAGGCGCCCCCCCACCCCAACAGGGCGAGGTGGACCACATGGTGCCCGGGTCCCTTGAAAAACGCCATGCACCAAAAGAAATGTCCCACGAGAACGGCAAGGTAAATGGCAAGGATGATCTGCCAACTGTTGGGAGCGCTGGCACCGAAAGCCCGGGTGGCCCAAACCGTTGACAGCAGAATCGTGACGGTCAGGGCCATTTCCCATCGGGATGGTCGGGAGGGCTCGGGTATGAGGGTGGCCAGTTCCCACGCGGCGGTGCCGAACATGCCCACGGCAAGGAGCAGCAGCACCGGGCAATACGGATAGAGCCAGTGGTCGACAACCAGGGTGCCTGTCAGGGCGATCAGGACCAGGGCGCTTGTCGCAAGTCTGGCCTTCATGGTCCGGACCCGGATGGGTTGAGTCCACCAAAGCGCCGCTCGCGGCCGGCATAGTCGCGCAGGGCTTCATGAAGGGTCGGGATGTCGAATTCGGGCCAACGGCGCGGCGTGACCCAGATCTCGGCGTAGGAGATCTGCCAGAGCAGGAAGTTGCTCACGCGCATCTCCCCCGCCGTGCGGATGAGCAGGTCCGGGTCGGGCATGCCGGAGGTGTCAAGCGCCGAGGCCATGGCTGACTCGTCGATCGATTCGATGGCGAGGTTTCCCGCCGCCACCTGGCCGGCCAAGCGCTTGCAGGCGTCGAGGATCTCCCTCCGGGCGCCATAGTTGATGGCCAGGCAGAGGCCCATGCCGGTGTTGTCGCGGGTGAGATCCTCGTTGAGGCGGATCTCATGAAGAACGGCGTCACCGAGGCCGTCACGGTGGCCGATAACCTGGAATCGGATGTTTTCCCGCACCAGCATTTCACGCTCGGAAACAAGGTATTGGCGAAGCAGCGAGAGGAGGAAATCCAATTCCTCGGGAGGGCGCTTCCAGTTTTCGCTGGACAGGCAGAACAGGGAGAGTTGGCTGATTCCCAGCCGGCAACATTCCTCGATGGTGGCCCGGGCGCTGGTGGCGCCATGGGAATGACCATCGGCCCGCCGACGACCCTGCTGCTGGGCCCACCGGCCGTTCCCGTCCATGATGATGGCGACATGATCCGGAAGCTTGTCGGGATCAAGCCCGACCTGCCGGGCGTAGTCCGCCCTGTCCGGTTTCATGGTCCTGGTGCGGGTCAATCGCCTGACTCCAGAGCCTTATTCCACCACGAGCGTCTGCGCGCGGTCCGGGCCTACCGACACATACCGGATGGGAACGGCCATGATTTCCGCCACGCGCCGGACATAAGCCCGGGCGTTGGCGGGAAGGTCGTTCCACTTTCGGCAGCCTGTGATGTCCTCGTCCCAACCGGGAAGCGTCTCGTAAACAGGCTGGCAGCCCGCCAATGTGGTCGCGTCGGCGGGGAACCACTCGCGCCGGCGGCCTGCCGATTCGTAAGCGGTGGCGATCTTCAGCTCCTTGAGGCCGCTGAGCACATCCAGCAGCATCAGCGAGACCATGTCCACGCCGTTGATCTGCGCCGTGGTGCGGGTGGCCACGGCGTCGAACCAACCGCAGCGCCGGGGACGACCTGTGACCGTGCCGTACTCGCGTCCTATCCGGCGGATCCGTTCGCCGATGCCGTCGGGGCCGTCGTTGAGTTCCGTGGGGAACGGGCCGCCCCCCACCCGCGTGGTGTAAGCCTTCACCACCCCGATCACCTGACCCAGCCAACGGGCGGGAACACCGCTGCCGCTGGTGAGGCCCGCCAGGGTGCTATTGGAACTGGTGACAAAGGGATAGCTGCCGTGGTCGATGTCGAGCAGGCTGCCTTGGGCCGCCTCGAACAGGATGCGCCTGCCCTTGGCCCTTTCCTTGTGAAGGTATTCCACCGTGTCGGTGGCCAAAGGCCGGATGTAATCGCCGTGTGAGCGGTACTCGGCAACCAGCTCATCGACGGAGAACTTGCGCGCGGAAGGATCCATGGAGGCAAGGAAGGCATTCTTGCGCGGCACGATCTCGCCAAGCCGGGAGGCGAGTCGGTCCACATCGAGCAGATCGGCGACACGCACGGCCAGGTGCCGGCCAACCTTGTCGGCGTAGCAGGGCCCGATTCCCCTGCCAGTGGTGCCGATTCGGTCGGTTGAGGAAGCGGCGGCTTCGCGAAGGCGTTCTTCCTCTTGGTGGTAGGGAAGGATCACATGGGCGCGATCGCTGATCTTGAGGCGATCGAGAACCCCGAGTCCGCCCCCCTCGAGGCTGGCGACCTCTTCCGCCAGGCGGGGCGGGTAGATCACCACCCCGTTGCCAATGACCGCGGTGACCTCGCGGCGGACGAGGCCGGTCGGAAGAAGCGAAAGCTTGTAGGCCTTGCCCTCGACGACAACGGTATGGCCGGCGTTGGCGCCGCCGTTGAAGCGCACAACGATATCGTGGTCGCCCCCGAGAAGGTCCACGATCTTGCCCTTGGCCTCATCGCCCCACTGGAGTCCCACGACGCAGCTGTGCATGACACGATCCGATGTCCGGCGTGGGTGACCGTTCCCACCGCGCAACAGGTTGACTACCCGCCGGAACGGCCGGCGGCAAGCAGGGCCAGCGGCGTTCGCTTGCCCTGTTTCTAAGATGACCCCATCTTAAACGGATCAACCCACGGACCCAAACCTCATGACCAAGGCCGAGATCATTTCCATTGGCAGCGAACTGACCTCGGGCCGAAATCTCGACACCAACAGCGCCTGGCTCAGCAGGGAATTGGCGGAACACGGGATCGAGGTGGGCTGGCACACCACGATCGCCGACGATCGGGCGGCCAACCTCGACTGTTTCGCCACGGCCAGCAGGCGTGCCGGATTGGTCATCAGCACCGGTGGCCTGGGCCCCACGCTGGACGACCTCACCCGCGAGGTTTTGGCCGAATTGGGCGGGGTCCCGCTGGAATTTCATGAACCCTCCTGGCGGCACATCGAGGGTATTTTCAGGAATCGGAATCGCCCCCTCCCGGACCGCAACCGTGTTCAGGCGATGTTTCCCAAGGGATCCGAGGTGCTGTTCAACGCGCGCGGAACAGCGCCAGGCGTGTGGATGCGACTGAACAACGCCATGGTGGCGGCACTTCCCGGCCCTCCCCGTGAAATGGTGGGAATGTTCCACGACGAGGTGGCGCCGCGCCTGGCAAGCGCCGGGTTGGCCCGGGGCGTGCTGGTTCAACGACGCATCCACACCTTCGGGGAAGGTGAGTCGGCCATCGAGGAAAAGCTCGCCGACCTCACCCGGCGTGGGCATGAGCCCGAGGTGGGGATCACCGCCAGCGACGCGACGATCACCCTGCGGATCTTCGGCAAGGGCAAAACCAGGGCCGAGGCGCTGGCCCAAATCGCGCCGGTGGAGGCCGACATTCGACAGCGGTTGGGCAACCTCGTTTACGGGGCGGATGAAGAGGAATTGGAGCAGGCTCTCGCGGACAGGCTGGAACAATCGCACCTGACGCTGGCGACCGCGGAGGGCGTGACGGGCGGACTGGTGGCGGCCATGCTGGACCGGGCCGACTGGAAGCGCCGCTGCTACCTGGGAGGCATCGTGGCGCACGGCCTGCCGGGGGAGGCGCTGGCGGGCCTTCCGGAGACAATCCGCATGGGGCATGGGTCGCGATCATCGGAGGCGGCTCTGGCCATGGCCCGGGGAGCGCGGCTGGCATTGGGTGCCGACCTCGGCCTCGCCACGGCGGGTATCGCCTCGCCGGCCGAAGCCGGCCCGGGCAAGGAACCGGGTCAGGCCTGGGTGGCGTTGGCGTGGGACGGAGGCGAATCCGTCTGGCCGCATCATTGGTTCGCCTCGCCGGCGGAAGTGCGGTCACGCACCGCCAAGAAAGCGATCAACCAGGTGCGCCTTCACCTGCTGGAGCATTCGGCATGAGCGCGACCGGCACGGCGGACGACAATCGTTCCCTGACCCGACTGGCGGGCACGATCATCATCATGGTCTCGGTGGGCTTGGTCGCTGGCCGCATCGCGCTGGTGACCCGCCTGCTCGAACCGGCCCTTGTCCGCAAGGCGACCGACCCGGGATTCAGCCCCCCCTGGCCGTCCAACCGGCCGGAACCAACACCGTTCATCAGTTCCAATGACAAAAGCCGGTGGGCCACTGTTCGGGCCCTGACGGAAAACGGCACCTTCGTGGTGGCCCGTCGCAACCTGCCCATGGTGCGCGCCACGGCCCTGCTGCCTCTGTTCCAGACCACCTGGCACGGGGCCCTGGCCTCCGCGGGAGCGGCGCACCGCCTGCGATTGGCGGCGGACAGCGGCTTCCTGTTCGAGGAGGAGGCCTGGAGAACCGTGGATCGTGTGCTGGATCCGGCAACGCTGGAATATTACTCCAGCAAGCCGCCGCTTCTGCCGGTTTTGGTGGCCGGGCTTGTGAAGCCGCTTGAGCCCCTGCTGGGTTGGAAAATCTCCACCCACCCGTTCGAGGTCACCAGGCTGGTGCTGGTACTGGTCAACCTGCTGCCGTGGTGGCTTTACCTTGTGGTTTTCCGCGACCTTCTCGACCGACTGCCCGCCGGGGATGGGACCCGGCTTGTGGTGCTGGCGGCGGCGGGGATGGGCACCTTGGTTCATCCTTTCCTGATTGTGTTCAACAACCACAATCCTGGAACCTTCGCGGTGTTGTTCGCGATGGCCTGCCTGGCCCGGGTCTGGTTGGCCCCGGCCGAAAAACCGGCCGGGGCCTTATGGCACCTGCTCGCGGGTTTGTGCGCGGGGTTCGCGGTCACCTGTGAACTGCCGGCCCTGTCGTTCGCTGGCTTGGCGGGCTTGGCACTGTTCCTGAAGGCGCCCGGCAAGGCCGTGGCAGCCTTCGCGCCGGGAGTCGCGGTCCCGATGTTGGCATTGGTGGCCTGCAATGTCGCCGCCTTGGGACGGTTGCGGCCCGCGTACGCCGAGTTTGGCGGGCCCTGGTACATGTACGAGGGCAGCAGCTGGTATGACCCCGGCCGTCTCAAGCGCGGCATCGACTGGGCCCGGTTGAACCTGGGCGAATCGGTCGGGGCTTACGCCGTTCACCTCACCGTGGGGCACCACGGCTTGTTCTCGCTGACACCGTTCTTTCTGCTGGCCATTCCCGGTGCCTGGATGGCGCACGGGGAAAGGAAGAGGGATTCGCGCTGGGGGTTGCTGGCTCTTCTAGGCCACATGGCATGGATCCTGACAGGGGTCCTCCTGGCCTTTTACCTGCTCAAGAGCGACAACTACGGCGGCAACAGTTGCGGTGCCCGCTGGTTGCAATGGCTGACGCCACTACTTCTGGTTTCCGCCCTGCCGGCCGTGGACAGGCTGATGAGTTCCCGGACAGGCCGGTGGATTGTGCTGTTTTTGCTGGCCGTCTCCGTGATGTCCGCCACCGCTGGCAGCGGCAACCCTTGGCGGCGCCCATGGCTGTACGATGGGATGAAGTGGTTCGGTTGGCCTGGTTACGAGTGAACCGTTGGAAAGGGGGGAATGGACCATGGCCGGTAATGTCCCCCGTCCGCCACACCCCAGCCTGCCATGGGCGATTTTCTGGATCTTGGGCTACATCGGCTTCACCCAGATTCCTGCGGCGATTCTGGCCGTGGGATGGCTCTTGATCCTCATGTTGATCGTCCCACCCACACAGGCGGAACTGAAGGACGCCGAAACCAGCCCGTTGGGTCTACCTGGCATGTCGTCGGGGTTGGCGGTGGGGCTGGCGCTCGCCCAAGTGCTTTCCTGGGCCTACAGCTTCGTGCTGCTCAGGGTGCTGGTGGGACGAAACTGGGCATCCGCCATTTCCCTGAACCGGGCTCCCAAATTGTCCGACCTCGCCGCGGCGTGCGCCCTTGTGCCGGGAATGCTCATCGTGGGCAACAGCATGGTGGCCCTTCTGCCGGGCACCCCTCCGCCCACCGAGGCCATTCTGGGCAAGGAGACCATGGCCCAGTTCGAGCAAATGATCCGGGCCTGGCCCTGGTGGGTGGCCGTGATCATCATCGCCGTGGGCCCGGCGGTGGGCGAGGAACTGTTTTGCCGCGGCTTTCTGGGACGGGGCCTCGTCGCCCGGCATGGCCCGGCGGCGGGAGTGGCCATCACCAGCCTTTTGTTCGGAGTGATGCACATCATTCCGGCACAGGCGGCCTACGCGGCGGTTCTTGGCGTGCTGTTGCACTTGCTGGCCTTGGCGGGACAAAGCCTGTGGCTGCCGATGATCGCCCACTTTCTCAACAACGCCCTCAGCGTGATGGCATCGTGCGAGGACAGCCCGTTGCGGCCCTGGTTGGCCGCGGCCCAACAATCGATTGAGGCCTGGCCGGCCCTTTTTCTACCGGTGGGCCTTGGAATGTGCGTCGCCGTCACCCGCCATCTCATGACCGAAAATAGCGTTATGATTCCTCCGCGTTCCAGCGGTTGATACCAAGTAGGCAGATGATCCAGCACACGGGAATGCCGCCATGCTTTCATTCTTCGCCGCGTTGTTGGTCGCCTCGGCTCCCGACGGCGCCATGTTGTACAAGGCCAAGTGCCAGTCGTGCCATGGTGCCCAAGGCGAGGGAACCAAGCGTTACAAGCGAACGCTGGAGGGCGACCTTGCCGTTCCGCAACTGGCCAGGCTCATCCGCGAGACCATGCCCGAGGGAAAGCCCAACACGCTGGAACAAGCCGAGGCGATGGCGATCGCGGCGCACATACACGGCGCCTTTTATTCGCTCTCGGCGCGCGAACGGACCCGTCCACCACGGGTGGAATTGGCCCGTCTGACCATCCCGCAATACCGCCAATCGCTGGCGGACCTGATCGGTTCGTTCCGATTCGGCCCGAAGCAGGAGGCCACCGAGGGGCTGAAGGGCGAGTACTACAAGAATCGCCGGTTCAACAACAACGACCGGGTCTTGGAGCGGACCGACCCTGGCATCAGCCTGGCCCTGGGAACGGAAAGCCCCGTTCCCGGAAAGGTCGAGCCGCACGAGTTCTCGATCCGCTGGACCGGATCGATCGTGGCGCCGGAATCCGGGGAGTATGAATTCATCGTCCGCACGGAACATGCTGCCCGATTGTGGGTGAACGATCCGGAAACACCGATTATCGATGCCTGGGTGAAATCGGGCAGCGACACGGAATACAAAGGGGTCGCCCGGCTGGTGGCAGGTCGGGCCCACCCGTTGAAGCTGGAGTATTCAAAGGCCAAGCAGGGAGTGAACGACGCCAACAAGATGAAAACCCCTCCACCCTCGGCTCCCAGTTCGATTCACCTCCTGTGGCGCCGGCCTGACATGCCGCCCCGGGTGGTTGCGGCCCGGGCGCTGAGGGTTTCGGGTGCCTCGCCCGTGTTCGCAAGCTCCGCGGCGTTTCCTCCCGATGACGCCAGCATGGGCTGGGAAAGGGGTTCGGCCGTTTCCAAGGCTTGGGACCAGGCGGCCACCGACGGCGCCCTGGAGGCCGCCGCTTACCTGATGACAAAGATCGACGATTTCTCCAAATCCAAGGCCGCCGATGGCGACCGCGCGGAAAAGCTGAAAGCCTTTTGCGCGACCCTCGCCGCGCGCGCCTTCCGGCGTCCGTTGGCAAGCGAGACCCGGGCCCTCTACATCGACAGGCATTTCAGCGCCGCGCCGGACCCCGAAACCGGGGCCCGCAGGGCCGTCTTGGCCATCTTGAAATCCCCCCGCTTCCTGTATCCGGAACTCGAGGGCCAGGCCGACGGGCATGCGGTGGCGGCCCACCTGGCCCTGACCCTTTGGGACAGCATTCCCGACCAGGTCCTCACCGACTTGGCGGCCTCGGGCAAGATCCGCCAGCCGGATATGCTGGAGCGTGAAACGAGGCGGATGCTCGCCGATCCGCGGGCCGGCGCCAAGATCGCCCGATTCTTCCAGCATTGGCTGAGAACCGACCATGCCGCGGATATTGGCAAGGATCAGGGCAGGTTTCCCGGCTTCACCCGCGACCACCTCGCCTCTCTTCGTGAATCGCTGGAGTGGAAGATCGACCAGTTCTGGAAAACCGAGGCCACCGACTACCGCAAGTTGTTCGAGGGCGACACCGTTCCCTTGGACGGCAAGCTTGCCAAGTTCTACGGCGCCAACCTGCCGGCGGATGCTCCCATGCAGGATGTTCAACTCGCCGGCCAAGGCCGCTCAGGGCTGCTGACGCATCCCTTCGTGATGGCGGTTCACGCCTACGGAGCGGAGACATCCCCGATCCATCGCGGTGTTTTCGTGGCCCGAAGCCTGCTGGGAGTGGCGCTCAAACCCCCGCCTGAGGCCGTGGCGCCGATCGCGCCCGACCTGCATCCGTCTTTGACCACACGCGAGCGTGTGATCCTGCAGACCAAGCCCACCGCCTGCGTGGCCTGCCACGGGCTGATCAATCCGCTCGGGTTTCCGCTGGAAAGCTTCGACGCCATCGGTCGTTACCGGGCCCAAGACCGCGGAAAACCCGTCGACACGACGGGTGCCTACCTCGACAAGGCGGGCGCCAAGCATTCATTCGCCCAAGTGGCGGACATGGCCCGGTTTATCCGCGAAAGCCCGGAGGCGCGCGACGCGTTCGTGGAGCAGGTCTTCCACCACTTGGCCGGTCAACCGGTGCGGGCCTATGGAACCGGCCGGCCACAGGAATTAAGGAGGAAGTTCGCCGAGGGTGGCTGCAGCCTGAAAAAACTCTGCGCGGAGATCGCGGTGATCACCCTGCCCAGCGGTGGCACGCCGGTGGCTGAAGCCAAGCCGTCAGGGTCGGGCCGCTAGGTTGTTCGCCTTGGCGTAGGCGTCCCACTTCTTGAGGGCCTCGAGGCGCTTGGATTCCTCGAGGAATCCCATGTTGTAGGTTGACCCGATCTGGAATGCCTGCCCGACCTGCGTGAACCCGAACCCGTAGTCCTTGTGCGATTGTCCGGTGATGTGAACCAGAACCGCAAGGGCCACATCACGAACCTGGACGGTGCCGGTCATCTTCGGGCGCACCTGGAAATTGTTCATGTGGGTGATGTCGGAAAGCAACGGAACAAGGTCCGGTATGTTGTCCTTGCCCCCCAGCCTGCCGATGAGGCTGCACGCCACACCCCTGCCGTGCGGCGGCAGCTTGCCCCCCTTCAGGAGGTCGCGCGCCAGAAATATGCCATCTTTCATGTCGAGATTCTGGCAAAGGTAAAGGCTCTGCATCTGGGCCTGGAGGTCGGTCTGCGACCGCATCCACGACACGACAATGGCGCGCAGGTTCTCGTTCACCACGGCGCCGTTCCTGCCGCTGATGGCGCCCTGGATGTTCGGGCTGTACAGGAGGCTGGTCACCAGGTGCAGCTTGTCGGTGGGGATGCGCGCCTGCGGATGCTGGGCGGCGAACAACACCACGGCGACATCGTTCGCCGTGAACGGGGTCAGGGCGGGGCTATTGATCCGCCTCATCTGGCTGACCTGCAGGGTCTGGACCTTGGCGGCGATGATGGTGGCCGCCTGTTCGGGACGGGCCTCGATGTCATCCACGAAATTGGGATCGCTGCCGTATATCTCGGCGTAAACCTTCCTCGAGTCGGCCCGCTGCGCCATCAGCTTGCGGAACCTCTCCCAGCCGGGAAGGTTATCGCCCCCGGCCACGAACCGGGCCAACCGCTCGACCTGGTTCTGCTTGCGCAGCGAGGCGGTCAGGTCCAGGCACCGCCGGCGGACCTCCGGGTCGGCATCGCGCAGGCCGGCCTCAATGGCGGCAAGGGCGGGCAAGCCCAGGCGGGAAAGTTCGGCCTCGGCGGATTCGCGGGTGGCAAAATCGTCTGAACCCAGCCTTCGCACAAGGGCGTCGGGACTGTTGTCTGACTGGGCCAGAATGGCCAGGAGAACGGATTTCGCAAGCCACATGTCGCACCGCCCGTCCACTGTGTCGCCGCTTCATATAGCTTAAGGTTGGTCGCTTGCGACCGCAACAACACTGGGGTTCACCATGCTTTCAGCCGACCATTGCCGGGCCCGCCGCCTTCGCATCGTGGAAGCCCTGAACCTCAACGAAACCCTGTGGCTGTCGCATCCCGACTCGCTCAGGTACCTCGCCGGGTTCCATGTCGATCCGTTCTCGCTGGGACACGGTTTCGGTGGGGTCCTCGCCGTGACTCCGGACGGCACGGCCACCCTATGGCATGACGACCGCATGCCTGATTCGGTTGCCTCGGCCCATTCCGAGCAGACGGTGGTGGTGCCCTGGTACGACGGCAGAACACCCGCCCGCGGAATCCGCTCGCTGGCGCTTACCGATGCCCTGCCCGCCGAATGGCCCGGATGGTTCCATGACCAACCCGGCAGGCTCGAGATCCAGCGAAAGGTGACCCAAACCTTGGCAAGCCTTCGGCGCCGGAAAGATCCCGATGAGATCGCTCTTTTGGAACTCTGCTGCCGGGCCGGTGATGCCGGGCATGCCTGGGCGCGGGCGCATCTGGCCCCCGGAATGACAGAAATGCAGCTTTACGCCGGGATCAGCGCCGCCTGCTCCCTGGCGGCGGGGCGGGCGGTGATCGTTTATGGCGACTTCGCCGTCTCACCCGGCCCTGAGCGGAAGGGCGGGCCAGCCACCGAGCGGGTGATCCGCCCGGGCGACATGGTGATTGTGGATTTTTCGGTGGTGCTGTTCGGGTATCGCTGCGACTTCACGGCCACCCTGTGCGCCGGCGAACCGACCGCGCGCCAGCGGAAATTATTCGATGTCGCGCGCGAGGGGATGCGTCGGGGCGAGGAAACCCTTCAACCGGGAGCCAAGGCCCGTGATGTGCATGCCGCCGTGTTCTCGGCGTTCGTGGAAGCCGGCATGCCGGAGGCGTTTCCCCACCACGCCGGTCACGGACTGGGCCTGTCGCACCCCGAGGCGCCTTTTTTCGTGCCAAACTCGGAGGATGTTCTGGTGGAGGGCGATGTGGTGACGCTTGAACCCGGGGCTTATGTCCCGGGTGTGGGCGGCTTGCGCATCGAGCACAATTACCTGGTGACCGGGTTCGGCCCGGCGGTGCTCAGCCGGCACCACCTGGGCCTTTGAACAACCGGAAAATCAGTCGAGTTGCTCGATCGTGATATTCCGGAAATGAATCTCGTGGCCCTCGCTCTGGAAGCCGACAGGGCCTTCCTTGAGTTCCGACGAGCATGAGGCCACCTTCTTGTTGTTCACGAAAACGACCACGCCGCCGTTCTTGTCGCATTCGATGCGGGTGGTGTTCCACTGGCCGATGGGCTTGCGGACCTCATCGAGGGCCTTCTGATCGAACTGGTTGTCCTTCACCTTGAGGCCGCCCATGGGGAAGATCTTGCCATGGTCCTTGAACCGGCCTTGGGGTTCGAGGCTCTTGGGGAACACCCGGTCGAGGGGAGCCTGCATGTGGATGAGGGCGCCGGAGTTGCTGTCGGGGGTGCTGCCTTCGGGATATCGCCAGTCGAACTGGAACTTATAGTTGGAAAAGCTTTTCTTGGTGCCCAGATAGCAGAACAGCTTGCCCTTGGTGACGATGACGCCATCTTGAACGACCCAGTTTTCCTCGGGCGTGACCTTGGTTTTGGCCTGGTGCTTGGGTTCGGTGACAACGGTCCAGCCTTCGAGGTTCTTGCCATTGAAGATGGCTTCGGGCTTGGCGGCTTGGCTGATCCCGGCCAAGCAGAGCATCAGGGCGGACAGGGAGAGCAATCGCAACATGAAAAGAGGCTCCAGTGGGGGAATGAGGGGTGGGTCGAGAGTCATCCTAAATCCCGATGGTGCCGAACTCAACAACCCGTGGCCTGAATTGACGGGCCGTCGCCGGTCCCCTAGCATCACTATTCACCGGAGAGGTGACAGAGCGGCCGATTGTGCAGCACTGGAAATGCTGTGTGGGGGAAACTCCACCGGGGGTTCGAATCCCCCCCTCTCCGCTTGTCATTTTCCTCTGCCATAAACCCTTTCAAATCAAGACTTTATATTCAAAACAAATTCCTAATAAATAGATTGTGTCAATCGTGTGCCAATCAAGCCA
>CAWUNZ010000088.1:0-12386 GCA_963923445.1 uncultured bacterium | reverse complement strand
ACCTTCAACACCAACGCCTTTCCTGATGGCAATTTCAGCATCCAGAAGCCTGGTGGTGGCGGCATCCCCGCTGGAAAATACAAGGTGAGCTATGTCCATCAGCGGTCCGCCGACCCTTACAAGAAGACCGCCGCGTTCTCGAATAAAAAGGATCTCGGTGAAATGGACATCTCCTCTTCCAACCCCACCTTGAAGGTGGACATCGGCGGCAAGTAACCTTCAGCGCGATTTTGGTTTTCAGGGGCCCGGGCTGTTGCCCGGGCCCTCGAGTTTATTCGCCGCCCAGCACCGCCAGGGCGGCCAAGCGCCCGGCCCGAAGGGCCCCATGGATCGATGCCGGGTGCCCGCCTGTTTCCGCGACCAACACGCCATCGGCGCGGCGCAAGGTTCGCGGTTTCGATTCGCTCCCCGGATGTTGAAACGGCAAAGCCTTGGCCACCCGGTGCACCGCGATCAGGTCCCATTCCCGGACGCTGTCGCCGAACCATTCACCCAGTTGTAACCTGACGGCCTCAACCAAGGTCGCCTCGTGTTCCAGGGCGCGCGGGCCCACCACATTCGCCGAGATCAGTTGCCGGCCCTGGGGGGCATAGCCGGGCGCCACCATGCTGGGCACGGCGACATGGTTGACCGGGCCGATCCCGTCTCCGTTGAGGGCGAGGATGGGCAGGGGCAAGGGGGATCGGGGCGCCGCGAATGACAGTTGCGTGGCAGGCAGCCAAACCCTTGAGGGCAAGCCGGTGAGGGCCGGGCTTTGGCAGGCCACCACCACCTGGCTGGCCAAGATCCATTTTCCGCAGGCCAGCCTGACACCATCGCGGCCGACTTCCGCCACCGGCGAGTGGAATTGAACGGTGTTGCCGGGAAGGGATTCGGCCAACTGCCGGGGAAGCGCTTCCATGCCTCCCTCGGGGAGCGCGACAGGCCCGTGCGCCATCATGCGGAAGACAAAATCGAAGACCCGGCGGGAGGTTTCCAAATCCGGTTCGAGGAAGATCCCGGCGAACAAGGGTCGGAAGAAACCGTTGATAAACTCGCTTGAAAAACCGTATCGGCTCAGGGCCATTCGCGTGGATGAGTCGGGCCTTTTGAGCAGTTTTTCCAGTGAAGTGCGGGTGACGGCAAGGCGTAGAAGGCCCACCCGCAGGCGGTCGCCCAGCGTGCCCGGTCCACCCAATAGGGAACCGATGGAAGCCAACGGCCGACGCCACGGGTCGGCGAACAGGCGCCAGCGACCCCGATCCCGGAGCATGGCTCCGGGATAAAAGGGATGCAATTTGAGTTGGGGATAATAAAGGGCGGCCTTTGCCTCGGGATAGGCTGTTTGAAAGGCTTGAAAGCCGCGGTCGACGCGGAAACCGCCGATGGTGTCGGTGGCGACCAGGCCGCCAAGGCGGTCGGAGGCCTCCAGCACCAGCGCCCTCTTGCCCGCCCGATGAAGAGCGCGCGCGCAGTTGAGGCCGGCGAGGCCCGCGCCGACGATGACAACCGGAGGCATGGCCCGACTCCCCGGGTATCAGTCGCTGCGGTCGCGCAATTGCAGCGCCCGGGATCCCAACCGGGTCAGGAAGCGGGTCTTTTGCGCCACGGAAAGTTCGCTGATGTACCTTTTTCGTGTCGCGTCGAGCCAGCGCACGGGGCGGTCGGTGTACTCCGCCACCACCCGCACCAGCAGGGGGCCATTGGTGGCCAGGGCCGCGTCCACCGCCGCCTGCAGGTTGTCCGCCGGGCCGATCTCCATGTAGCCCACGCCGTAGCCTCGGGCCAGGGCCTCGTAATCGAGGCGGGCCAGTCGGGTGGCGGTGGTGCGGTCGTAGGCCTTCTCCTGCAGGGCCTGCATGTAGTGGTAGGCGTGGTCGTCGATGATGAAGAAGGCGACGGGCAGGTGCTCGCGCGCGGCGGTGGAGATCTCCTGCCCGGCCATGAGGAAGCAGCCATCCCCGGTGAGGGTGAAGACTTGCCTGCCGGGGTGCACGCGCGCGGCGCCGATCGCCGCCGGTATGGACCAACCCATGCCCTGATTGTCGGTCGGGTTGAAGTAGGTGCGGGGTTGGCGGACATGCACGGCCTCGGCGGCCCAGTGCTCGGAGATGGTCACATCAACAAACATCAGCGAGTCGCAGGCTCGCCTTTCCCTGAGGGCCAGGACAAGGTCCATCGGGTCGATGCCGGTGGACTTCCGCTTCTGGTGGCTGGCGTGAAAGGCCTTCTCCTGCTGGTGCCGCCACTTGGCGATGTCGTTCGGCAGCACCGGGTTCAGCGGCCTGGCCAGGCGGGCCTCCTCGGCCAGCAGTCGGTCGAGGAACAAACCTGCGTCGCTGTTGACGCCCGCGGCAACCTTCACCACCTGGCCGATGTTGTCGGCGCAACTGTCCACCTGGATCACGCACTTGTGTTCCGGGATGGAATAAAAACCCGTCGAGACCTCGCTATACCGGACACTGACGGCCAGCACGATGTCCACATGGGCGAAGGCCTTCTCCGCCACGCTGCTGGCCGCTGGACCGTATCCCCAGCCCACCGAGAGAGGATGGAAGGCGTCGATGGCGCCCTTGCCCGACACGGTGGTCGCCACGGGTGCCTGAAGCATCTCCGCGACCCGGGTCACCAGCGGGGCGTGATCGAGGCAACCCTGACCCACGAACAGCCCCACCCGGCATCGCCGATCGGACATGCAGGCGACGGCGCGGTCGAAACCCTCCTGGTCCCACACCACGGTGCGCGGCAGCGGGCCGGGCACATCGTAGCGGGTGGCGTCGACCAGTTGGGTGTAGGGGATCATCACCGCCACGGGCCCGGGTTCGCCGTCCATGGCCAGGCGGAAGGCCTCGCGTGTGAGGCAGGGGATCTGGCTGGCGTCGGGGCAGTACAGCACCTTCTTGGTCACGCCCTCCAGAACGCGGTGGGCGGGAATTTCATGGACCTGAAAAGGACGATATTTCTCGCCACGGGCCACATCGCCCACCAGGGCCACCAAAGGGATGCTGTCGAGCAAGGCCTCTCCCAGGCCGGTGGCGGCGTTGGTGATGCCCGGGCCTGGAACCACGGCCAGCACACCGGGCCTGCCCGTGCTGCGGGCGTATCCGTCGGCCATGCATGCCGCGCTGAATTCATGCGTGCTGAGCAGGTAGGGCAACCCCGCCTGCTTCATCGCGTCCCAGAACTCGTTTTCCTGGGCGCCGGGAATGCCATACACGCACCCCACTCCCTCGGTGATGAGGGTTTCCACCAAGGCTCGCGCTCCGGACATCTTTCCCCGGATGCCGCCATCCGGCCGGGGTTTTCCCAGCGCCTGCCCCTGGATCGCGGGAAGGGTGGCGGCGGCGCCGAGGGCCTGAAGGGCCAAGCGCCGTGTCGGTACCATCATGGGCATAAGGGACTCCATCCCCGGGCGGACTCCATCCCCTTCAAGATCGGAACGGTGATCGGGTGCCCACAAGCGCAGGAAAGCCGGCAATGCCGATTCCTGCCGGATTGTTCCGGAATTGACGGTACCAAGGGTTGCGCGGGCCCCATTCCATCAGCGAGTTATGGTGGGCTTATTCATGAAATCGCAACCTTGGGTGTCATTTCTAACGCGCGAAACCTCGCGCCCTGATAGATTCAATTGTCCTTCCGCCTGAATCTGGCCCGTCGCACCATGGCAGAAAACAGAAATCCCGGCGACAGCCAATCCTCACCGGATACCATGCGACTCAAGGGCACCGTTCCCAGGGAAACGGCGGTTGCCCCGACCCCACCACGCGCGGACCCGATTCCCGTCCCCGGTACCGTGAATGAAAACGCCCAGACCAGGCCCGTCGCGCGGGAAGCGTCCGTTGGCAGCGTCCAGAAACCGTTGGTTCAAATAGGCTCCTTCGAGGTGATCAGCTTGCTGGGCGCGGGCACCTACGGAAGGGTGTACCTGGCGCGCGAGGCGGGCATCGGCCGGTTGGTGGCCCTCAAGGTCATTCACGCCGGATCCACCGGCGGCCAGGAGGAGATCGACCGTTTCGAGGCCGAGGCCCGGGTGCAGGGAAACCTGAAGGCCAGCGGTTTTGTCCGCATTTATTCGGCAGGCAAGTCGGAAGCCGGGCCATGGATCGCCATGGAGTACTGCCCTGGTGGAACCTTGGCGCGATGGCTGGACCGGCGCGCCATGCCCGCGCGAACCGCCGCGACGATCGCCCATGCCCTGGCCCGTATGGTGGGCGCGGCCCACACCGAGGCGATGGTGCACCGGGACCTGAAGCCCGGGAACATCCTGTTGGCACGGGAACTGGGTCAGGGCGACATCCCCGGCCCCGAGGATCTCCGGATCGGCGACCTGGGCCTTGCCAAGGTGATGGGGGACGCCGCCTTGGTGCTTTCCGCCGACCTGGTGGGCACACCCCTTTACATGGCACCCGAGCAGGCGGCTGCCGGCATGGCGGTCGGCCCCGGAGCCGATGTTCATGCCCTTGGAGTGATTCTTTACGAATTGATCACCGGGCGAGTCCCTTACCAAGGGGCGTCGGTTTCCGAGGTGGTGAACCAGTTGGTTCACGATGAGCCGGTCTCGCCGAGGCTATTGGTTCCCACCTGCCCGCGTGACCTGGAACAGGTTTGCCTTAAGTGCCTCGCCAAGGATCCGTCACGCCGGTACCCGGACGCCACCCATCTGGCGGAAGACCTGGCGGCTTTCCTCGATGGCCGGCCAGTATCGGCCCGCGCTCCCGGCCCATTGGAAAAAGCGGTGAAGTGGGTGAGGCGCAAGCCGGCCCGGGCGGTGGCATGGGGCTTGGGCTTCCTGCTGGCGGCGTTGGTGGTGGGCGGATCACTTCTGGTCGCGAGGATGACGATTGTGGCCGAGGCCACCCAGGAGGAAACCCGGGTGCGCGGCCTCCTTCAGGCGCTGTTGACCGCCAACGCTGATGGCGTGCGGGCGATTCTTCCCGCGTTGGCGGGTGACAGCGCCCTGGCGCGGAAATTGGCCAGGGAACTTCTCGAGGCCGATGCCATTGATCCTGACGGCCGGCAAATGATCACCCTTTTCCTTTATCCGGACGGCGCGACTCCTGAAAACCTTGCCAGCATGGCGGTCTCCGGGGAACCGGCCCGGTTGACCCTCATGGTCGAGGCGTTTCGCCATCAGGCCCCGCAAGCCCGGGTTGTCGAGGCGTTTTGGGAACGCGTCAAAAAGGCGGCGGGGGTGGAACCGGTCATCGGTTTGGCGGCGATTCTGGCCTCCCTCGATCCAGCCAACCAGGCATGGGAGGGGTTGGATCCGCTTGTCGCCCGGGAATTGCTGGCTCAGTCGCCCTCCCGGATCGGGCCGCTTTCCAAGTTGCTCGCTCCCAGGGCGGAGTCGCTCATGGCGTTGGTGGGCGCCCTGGTCAACGGGCCGGATGTGTCACCGGCGGAACTGGCAGCCGCGTTTCAAGGGCTGGCCGGTTTGGCGGGCAGCGATGCGGACCGGATCGTGGACATGGTTTTGTCCGCCAGGAATCCGGTGCCGGGCCCCATGATGCCGGCACTCAAGGCGGACCGGGTCCGGTCCCTTGCCGCGTTGGAACGGTGGCGTTCCAAGCCGATGGCACCCGAGGCGCGCGCCGCATTGCATGCCATGGAGATCGGCCTGGGTGACAAGGAGGCCGTTCGCAACTTGGAATACCAACCCGATCCGACCCTGCGAACGGAGTTGGTTCGAATCCTTCACACGGTGATTCCCGATCCGGTGGATCTGGCTTCGTTGACGCTCGAGCATACCGACCCGGGAGTGGTTGCCGGCGGCGTGCTCGCGTTGGGTGAATACGACTCGGAACGATTGGCACGACGCCTGGGGAAGTGGAATGCCATCCTGTTGGAGATGTATCAATCCCATCCCGATGCCGGTGTCCATGGCGCGCTGGAATGGTTGTTGCGGCGTCGCCTGGGTCGCGAACGCGAACTGGGCGACGCCATGAAATCGTTGGCCGGCAAGCCTCGGGCTGCGGGGCAAACCTGGGAGGTTTCCAAGGATCAGGCTTCGTGGCTGGTTTCCCCCGGGCCGGTCAGGCTGGACGCCTCAAGGTTTGTCCTGCCGGCCAACTCGGCGCCGCCGATCGCCAACGGAGCCTTGCCTCGGGCAAGCGAGGTGATCATTCCAAGGGCGTTCGCCATCGCCACCCAATTGGTGACACAAAAGGAGTATCGAAGATTCCGCCCCGATCTTCCTCCCGGGAACGAGGCGGACTTGCCCGACGCCCCCGTGCGCGGCATCAGCTTTCCCGAGGCCATGGCCTACTGCCGCTGGCTTTCCGCGCGGGAGGGGATACCCGAGGACCAGATGGCGGTCCCCGCGATTTCAGAGGCGACGGATACGATGATCTCTATGCCGGAGTTGTTTCTTCATAAAATCGGGTATCGGTTTCCCACCGACTGGGAATGCGAGTACGCCTGGCGCGGCGGCACCACATCCCGCTGGCATTGGGGGGAAAACGGCGGCCATCTGGGTCGTTACGGCGTTTATCCCAACGATACCCGGACGCCACCTCGGGCCGTCGCGATGATGAGGCCCAATCATTTCGGCATGTTCGACATGGCGGGCGCCAACACCTGGCAATGGTCGCTGACCACCGGTGGACCGCGACTGGTGGAGGCCCGGGCCGAGATCAGGGACGACGAGTCCTGGCAGTTTTCAGGCTTGGGCGGCGGATACGCGACCGGAGACCGCTTGCTGATGCGCGGCACCTCCATGCTCTCATTCCCCGACTTGTCCACCTCGTCGTACCGGGGGATCATCACCCCGTTCAGGCAGAGTGACCAGTCCAGGCTTTATTACGGCATTCGCCTGGCGCGCACGCTGCCGGCGACAAAACCTCACTGATTTTTCAGCCAGCGTTCGCGCAGTTCCCGGCGCGGGCCCGCGGGTGGGTCCGTGGCAATCACCCGTCTCATCCAGGCCGCGTCGGTGAACCCGGCCTTATCCAGCAGGGTGAGCCATTCCCACCCATCGTCGAGACGGCCGGCATTCATGGCTGATTCGATGATGGAAAGCGAGGCTTGGCGGTTACCCCCGTCGAGCGCCGCGCGCGCCAGGCTGGAAAGCCTCCCTTGGGATTCCGGATTATCCTTGGCAGTCGCCAGGGCCTTGGCGCATTCACCCGCGGCCTGGGCCAGACCCGCCTTGACTGCCGCGTCGGCCTCGGCCGAGCTTGATAACCCCCGGGCGGCATGGACGGAGGCCCTCAGCACCGCGGCGAGCGCCTCGCGTTTCTTGTTCCGTTCCTCGCGCCAGGCCGACTCAAGCAATTCCGCCCTCGCCAGTTCCAGGGCGCCGACCGCCGCCGACGGATGGCTCGGCAGCCTGTCCCGGCGAAGCTCAAGCGCCTTGCCAAGGAGCGCGTGGGCGTCGTCGAATCGCCCCTTGCCATGTTCCAGTTGCGCCATGGCTGTCAGGTTGGCGGCGAGCCTCGAGGCGGGGTCGGCGAGGTTGTCCGCCGGGTCGGTTTCCTTTCTCGACCGCATGACCTCGAGCGACTCCAGCCAGAGGGCCCTCGCCTTTTCCAGCGACTCGGCCCGGGCCAGACGGAAGCCGATCTCGTTGAGTTCCTCCACCAATCGCCTGACGAACTCAGGCCGGGAGGCTGCCGACTTGGCCAGGTTCCTGAGTTCCGACAACGCGGCCTCGTAAACGGGCAGGGCCTTGCTGATGCCATCCCGCTCGTCGATCAGGTCGGCCAGGTGCGACCCGGTGGTGGCCATCAGGTAGGAGATGTCGGCGCTGTCCTCCTGCCGGCGGGCGCCGGCCAAGGCTTCCAGCGCCTTTTGATCCAGTTCGATCGCCTTGGCGGGCGTTCCCGCCAGTTGCGCGTTGACCGCGGCGTTGGCCATGCCTCGGGCGAGTTCCACCCTCCTGGCCGGTTCCTGGGGAAACCGCTCCACAAGCCCGGCGAGCAGGGAGATGGCCTCGTCGGAAAGGGGCCCCGCGGTTTGCGGCTGCTTCTGCTGGATCCTCAGCGCCGCGAGGTTGAGGAGCGTCTTGGCGAGTTCCTGCCGGTAATCGGAGGCCCCGGGGTGGGCCGCGACCAGGGCCCGGAGCTTTTTCTCGGACTCAAGATAGCTTTTTTCAGCCCTGTCGAGCCTGCGGGCCGTCTGGAAAAGCAGTCCGCGGTCGTTGAGCGCCCCGGCCAACTGCCTGTCATACTCCGGCACCCACGGCACGCGGCGGGTGAGGTCCTCGCGGACCGAAAGCGCGCGGTCGAGCGTGGCTTCCGCCTGCGCCGGGTCGCCCTGGGCCAGGTGAAAATTCGCCAGGCTCACCAGCAAGGCGGCCTGCTGCTGGCGGTATTCGGGAGTCGCGGGGAAGTCGGTGACGAGGTTCTCGAGGGTGTCCGAGGCCCGGTCCATGTCGCTTTTGGCCTTGCCGGGAGCCTCGTCACGGTTGAGGTCGGCGCGCGCGACCAGTGCCGCGGAAAGGAGAACCCTGCCCTCCGGCAGCTTGGGCGATCCCTCAAGAAGTTTTTCCGCCCGGCCGACGGATTGGTCGAGCAGCGACTCGGCCTTGGCGCGGTCCCCCGCCTCGACGGCCAAGCGGGCGCGCGCCACCAGGGCGTTGCCCAGCCGCAGGTTGGCCTGCGCCCTTGCCGTGGCCGCCGGATCATCGGCGCGGAGGGAAAGGTCGCCAATCGCCGAGTCGAGCAGTTCCGCGGCCTTTGCCGGCTTGCCGTCGAGTTTCTCCAGTTCCGCCGCGTCGAGCTTCACCTGGGCCACCTCGGCCCTCACTCGGCCCGGGTGCCGCGCCGCCAGGCTGATCGCCTGCTCCAGCATGGAGCGCGCCTCCGCCAAGGCCCTGCGTTCGACAAGGATCTCGCCCAAGGCCTGGCGGGTCTCGATGGTCTCGTCGATCCAGCGACCGCCGGCCTCGGCCGGTTCCCCCGACAGCAGCCTGGCCAACGCCGTTCTCAAGTGATTTTCCGCTTCCCGTTTATCGCCCATGAGGGAGGCGATGCCGGCCAGGTGCCGGAGGATCGAGGCCTGCTGCAGGCCGATGGCCGGGTCGTCTCCCGCGCTCTGGTCGTTGAACCTGCGGTAGAACTGGGCGGCCTCGCCGAGCAGTTCCTTGCGCAGGAGTTCCAGGCGGGGTTCATGCGCGAGGCGGGCACCCCCGATGCGGTCGAGCAGCGAGTCGACGGCCTGGCATGCCTGCTGGAAGTTGGCCTGGGCCTGGGCGCGCCGCTGCTCCGCCAATTGCCTCAGCTCATCGGCCCGTTCACGGAGCCTTTTCTGGGTTTGGGCCTCCTGCTCCTGCCGCTGTGCCTCCGCCTGCGCCATTTGTCGCTTTTCAGCCTCGAACCGGGCCATCATGAATCCCGATCCGGCCAGCAGCAGCGTGATGACCGCCCCCGACGCGGCCAACGCCGCCTGCGCGGGCTTTCGGCGGGCCCACTTCGCCACCCTCTCGGTCCAGGGGGCGGGCCTGGCCAGGACAGGCTCGCCGCGAAGGTAGCGGTCGAGGTCGTCGGCAAGAAGGTCGGCGGTGGCGTAGCGCTTTTGGGGATTTTTCTCCAGGCATTTCATGCAGATGGTGGCGAGGTCGCGGGGAACGCTTTCCAGAACCATTCGGGGTGAGGGAGGTTCCCGGTGAATGACCTGCTGGATGGTTTCCATCACCGTGCTGCCGCGGAACGGTGGCGACCCCGTGAGCAGGTCGTAGAGGATGCCGCCCAAGGCATGGATATCGGCGGCGGGGCCGACCTCCTTGTTGAGGCCCATCGCCTGCTCGGGCGCCATGTAACTGGGCGTTCCCATGATGGCGCCGTCGCGCGTGCGGCTGGAGTCGTCGTCGATTTTCTTGACCAGTCCGAAGTCGCTCACCTTGGGCAGGCAGTCGCCCAGGGGAACGCGCGCGGGGTCCGCGCCCTCGGGAAGGGCCAGCAGGATGTTCGCCGGCTTGAGGTCGCGGTGGACGATTCCCCTGCGGTGGGCGTAGGCCATGCCCCGGGCCACCTGGGCCACCAGTCGCGCCGATTGCGCCGCGTCCTGCGGCGTTTCCCCGACGCGCCCGTCGAGCGATCCACCGGATACAAATTCGAGTGAGAAATAAGGCTTCCCGTCGAGCGCTCCCACCTCGAAGATTTTCACGATGTTCGGGTGGTCGATGGCGGCGACCGCCTCGGCCTCGGCCTGGAAGCGCGCGAGTTCCGCCCGCCCGGCCATGCCTCCCGCGAGAATCATCTTGAGGGCGACCAGGCGGTTGAGGCCCTTCTGGCGGGCCCGGTACACCACCCCCATGGCGCCCCGTCCCAGTTCCGACAGGATTTCGTAGTTCAGCCCTCCGGGAAAACCGGATCGGGTGGAACTAACCGACGGCGCGGCGGTGGCGTCTCCCGCCAGGGTTCCGGTTCCCGACTCGTCCCGGATCACCGTCGCCGGTTGCGAGGGGGACTCATCGGCGAGCGTGGACGAGGCAGCGGTGTGCCCGATTCCCACCGACCCGGACGGCGCCACGGTCTTCGTGGGTGATTCCGCCACCGACGAATTCAACCCCAGCGTGGCCCCGGTTTGTTCGGAGACCTCGGAGGGTGTTGGAACCGCGAGTGTGCCGGTGCTGGGGTCGAATGCGGATGGATGGACGGTTCCCGTTGGATTCAGGATTTCAGAAGGGGCAGCCAAACTCGGCCATGACGGGCGGGATGAAACGGAATCGTCGAGGGTCGCCGAAACACCCGTGGCACCGGAACGGGTTTCCGGAATGGTGTCGTTCACCCGGGGAAGGGTGGTCGGGTCCTCCGCGATGGTTCCGGTGGACCCCGAGGTGGATCGTCCGCAGGCCGGGCAAATGGCCACCAGCGGATCCATCACCCGACCGCAAGTGCAAACCACGACGGGCATGACCAGACCTCCAGCTTCAACTCTCAAGTTTAGACTATTTCCACGGTTGGGAAAAATGCCGACCCCCGGTCCTGTTGCCGTTGGAAAAATCGTCAAGTTTCGATAATTCGAATTCCGATCAATAGAATGAGCACGCTCAAGGTGCCGGAGGCCGCCGCATGGTCCGATCATTCATCAGGATGGTGGGAAAAGTCGCCCGCGCGCTGGAGTTGCGCTTGGACGGCGAGTTGGCCGCGCATTCACCCGATGGTGGCCCGGTGCATTTTTTTGAGGGTCATGAATCCGGCGCGCCACTCAAATGCCGCATGATTGCCGGCCCGAGGTTCAGGGATTCCCAAGCCGGCTTGGCCATTCCCCAACGGATTCGTCGCGCGGAAATCAGTTCAGATGGGGCCGCGGGCGAAACCGCCTTGGCTGTCTGGGCCGTTCCACTCGATGGCACCGTGGATGCCGCCTTTGGTCAGGCGAGGGCCGTGGCTTCCGATGGTGTCTTTGCTGATTGGAAAGGACCCGACGAGGCATCTCTTCAGCGCGTACGCGAGCAATCGGTGGACCGTGCCCTAGCCTGAGCCTCGGTTTCGTGCTGATGAATCATGGTCCCCGGGCATCGCGGCGGATGTTTTCGGGAATCCCATCGGGATTTTTCAATTTTATTTGTGAGGCCACCCGAATTAACCTATGTTTGATTGGGCCAGTTTATGATATAGTTGTTAAGCAGTCTGGGTTTCATTGGTATCCATGACTGTTGTCATCAGGTGAGAAATGTCTTTCAGGGGCGGAGGGGGATGGCAGCGCAATAATCCACGGCGCCGCCCGCCGGGGGTGGGTCTCTCATTGGAAATGCTCGAGGGGCGGCTGGTTCCGGCCTTGGACATCTCCCTTTCCAGCAGCAGTTTCGCCCAGGGTTTGCTGGGTGGTGAATCGGTGGGTACCTTGTCCGTCACCGGTAACACAACGCAGCAGAAATACTCGTTCATCTTTGCCCAAGGGACCGGCGACACCGACAACAGCCGATTCCAGATTCGCGAAAACATGCTGGAAATCGCACCGACGCCTCCGTTTGGCAACGCCTTCACGGCGGGTGCCACCTACAGCGTTCTGATTCAGGCGACCGGAACTACCGCGGGAGACATTGTCCTCAAGTCCATTCAGTTGACCGCCAAGGCTGACCTTCTGGTGAACCTGGCAGGTGATGTGACCGACCCCAATGATGGAAAATTGTCACTGCGCGAGGCCTTGGCGATCGCCAATGCCGATCCCGACCACGACAGGATCGTTTTCGATGCCACCCAGGTCGGCCCGGATGTGAACCTGTCCACGGTGGGCGCCACCATTCAGGGACCTTCCGCATTGCTTGTGAGCGCGCCTGTCTCGGTGGATGGAGGCCAAGGCCACAAGCGGATCAGCTTGGCTACCACCGCCCCTGAGGCGCGCCTTTTCACCGTCTCCCCGTCGGGAAACCTCCGGTTGGAAAAGATCGACCTGCAGGGCGGATTGGCGCGAGGTGTATCCGGTAATCCGGAAGGCCGCGGGGGCGCTGTTCTGGCCCTTGG
>CAWUNZ010000087.1:0-12604 GCA_963923445.1 uncultured bacterium | reverse complement strand
ACCTTTCCGGCGCGAACAAGTCCGGCAAGGCGTCCCGCTGCGCCTTGGGCCCCAACAGCTTGAAGGGCGAACAAGAGATCATCCAAGGCGACATCACCGCCCCATTCACCCTTGTCGAGGGCCCCCAACCAAGCCGGTGCCAACTCGTCGAGGGTCAACCAAAGGCCATAATCCAGCCAGCGGTCCATCGGTTGGTTTCGAACCTTTAAAGCCAAGGCCGCGGCCTTGGGCGAATTGGCAAACAGGCCGAGGGCCCGAACCGCCTCAAGGCGAACCCGGGGATCGGGGTCGGTGACCATCGTTCCGATCCGTTCCATGGCGTCGGGCTTGCGGTCGCGGTCATCGACCAAAACACGCACCGCCGCGGCCCGGATTCTTGGGTCTTCGGACCCGATCACCTTGGCAAGCAGCTTTTCCGGATACTTGTCGAAACTTTGCCAAGTCCAAAGGAAATCGAGATCAACCGGGGTGCCCGGACCACCTGGCAGGGCGGCGGTGGCGGCTTCCAATGCCGCCAGGGAAGCCGCTTCCCCTCGTTCGACCAAGGCCCGGCGCGCCTGATGGCGGGTGTATTGCTCCGGTTCCCTCAACAATTGAACCAGGTCGGAGGGCGCAAGGGCGCTGTAATCCTGCCTTGGAGCCAATGGGCGCCCTGTGGCTGTCACCCGCCAGATTCGGCCGTGCGTCTTGTCGCGGCGCGGATCGCGGAAATCAACCTCACCATGCTGGATGATGGGATTGAACCAGTCGGCGATGTAGAGGGCGCCATCCGGCCCAAGGCGCACATCGATAGGCCTGAATGCCGGATGGTCGCTCTTGATGACCTCGGTTTGTTCGCGGCTGATGAATCCGGATCCGTCCGGTGTAAGCTTGAAACGGCAGACACGATGGCCACGGAAGTCGCATGTGATGGCATCGCCTTGCCAGTCTTCCGGGAAGGCCCGGCCGAAAACCAACTCGAGTCCGCAATGCTTGGGTGAACCCGGGTTGAGGCCGGGAAGAATCCGCTTGGCGCCCACGGCGGTGGCATAGTACGCCCGGGGCACCACGAAATTGATTCCTTCACCGCCCGCGCCGTCGGTGGCGAAACTTTGCCCGAAGCGGTCGTGATGGTGTCCCCACGGGTTCACCAATCCGCGCTGCACCACCTCAAGGCGCTGGGTGGGGGGGTGGAAGCGCCAGATGCCGCTGCCGCCCAGACGGCGTGGGCCATGAGGCGTTTCGATATGGCTGTGGATGTAAATGGATTGGTTGAAATGCAGCCTTCCATCGAAATGCCACCGCACCGTATGCACCATGTGGTGGGTGTCCTCGGTGCCGAAACCCGAAAGGATCACGGTTCGCTTGTCTGCCTTGAGATCCCCATTGGTGTCCTCCAAAAAGACAAGGTCCGTGGAATCGATGACATAGGCTCCGTTTCCCGCTGGTTCAACACCGGTCGGAATCAGCAGGCCATCGGCGAAAATGGTCGTCTTGTCCGCCTTACCGTCACCGTTGGTGTCTTCCAGGACAAGGATTTTGTCCCGGGCGGATTCGCCAGGCTTGATTTGTGGATAAGTCTCGGAGCAAGCAACCCAGAGACGGCCCTTGATGTCCCAACTCATTTGAATGGGCTTGGCGAGAAGGGGATCGGCCGCGAAAAGGTTGGCTTCGAAGCCCGGCGCCATCTTGAATGTGGCGCGTTCCTTTTCCGGGTCCGTTTCGACCGTGCCGGAAAAATTGCGCTGGGCGAGGACCGCTTGGGCCAGAATCAGCAGCAGAAGGGGAGAGGATAGCCGGTTCATCAGAACACCTTCCGGATCTGGTATTGAGTTTTTGATGGAATGGAGAGGCGATCGATTTCCGCCTCGGCTTTCTCGATGAACGGGTCAAACTGCGGGATTTCGCGGGCGTTGTTCCCCTGCTCGTGCTTGCGGAAACCAAAAAGGTAGGTCTCATTCTGCGGCCGCCAGCGGTGAAAAAACTGCATGTTCTTGGTGACGATGGCCTCGCGAAGCTTGACCGCCTGGTTCCATGGCGCACCTTTCCCCACCGGCACACCCATCGCCCATTGATTGGCGTCAGCGCTGGCGACAGCCTCGCCATTGATGAGGAGTTCGTGCTTGCCCGTTTCCAGACCTTGAACCTGCACAAGACGGGACTGGCCGGGATTCGGCAAAACCTTGTCGACGACTTCCTGGTTGCCAGCCTTGAGAACCAGCGTGGAATTGGTGGCGGAGGAAACCCCCAAAGCCTTGGCAAAGGCGGTTGCCGTGGCCCTGTAACCACCCGCACCCATTTGAAGTCCGTTCGTGGTTTGGCCGGCGGGAGCGTCAATCCACAGCTTTTCCAGCGAGATGAGCCCATGTCCGCGAGCCTTGGCAATAGAGCCGATCTCCCCGGCCAACAGCGCCAACTTGGCGTTGGCAGGGCCGACATCCGGCAAGGGAAGTGGGCGCTTTTCAAGTGGCGGGGGAATGATCAGCACAATCCTTGCCTTGGCGGGAGCCAGAGCCTCCAGCAACTTTTCGTAACGGGTGCGGAAACCGGCGATATCCAAGGGGTCGGCGAAGGCTTCATTGGTCCCGTATTGGAGCCAGATGACAGTGGGTTTCAGCGCCAAGGTTTGGGCCACCAAGGCCTTGAATCCATCCGCGGGTGACCCGAAACCGGCGCGCGCCTCGCCCAGAAGCGTGTCGCCGCTCCAGCCCAGGTTGCGGACCACGATCTTCCCGCCCGGAAACGCCCGGGCGATTTCCAATTCCCAATCCCCCGTGCGGATCTCCTGTTCCACCAGGGTGCCGCCCAGCCACACCAGTCGATCTCCGGGGGCGATCGGGGGAGATTGGGCGCACGCCAAGGCGGCGAGTGTCAACGCGAGCACGGCGATCCTCCGGTTGTCATTTCGGGTTCAAAAGGTCTTCCAAGAGCTTATTGACCAGTTCCTTGCGGAACGCGTCCAACCTTCTGGTCTGGTTTTCCTGCTCGCGCAGGATACCCCGCAATCGGGCCACCTCGCTGTCGAAATCGGAGGCACCGCCCATGAGGTTGAGGGCCTCGTCAATGGCCCCCATCAGCTCGGCGGAACGCTGCTTGCAGGTTTTCAGGGCTGTCACGCGGACGGAATCACTCGATTCCGCCTGTTTGCGGAACCCTTCAACGGCCCCTCGGACCGCAGGGGTCGCCTCCTTGTGGATGCGTTCCAGCGCCTTGGCCACCTTCTCTTTTTCATCTTTTACAGGGAAACCGCAAAGGTTGGTCTGGCGTGTCAACCTTCGGAAATCCCGTTCGATCTCTTCCGCCTTACGGCGCGCGTCGTCAAGAACCCGGTCGATTTGTTCAGCCTGCGAACGACGGACATCCAATCGGTTGGCCGCCTCGCGAAGGTCTCCGGCCAACGCGGTGGTATCCAGAAGGTAACGGATGGGGGTGCGTTGTCCGAGGTCGGGAGGCACCAGGTCGTTGCGCAGTTCCACCAGTCTTTCCCGCAGGCGCATTTCATCGGCCTGGATCAGTTCCAGCATTTCATCATCCGGCAGAACCAACAGGGTGAAAGGCCCGGACCGCGTCGTATGGGGAAACGGCGGATCTCCTGAGAGGTCGAGATCCTCCGCCTCAATCATCAACTCAACCAAATATCTACCGCCGCGCGCGACTGATCCTGCCGGGTCCCTTTCAATACCGGATTCCGAAACCGGGAAATCCATTCCGGGAGGGGACCCACTGGCATCCGCCTCCAAGGCAAAAGATCGAATGGTTTCCGGGTCTTTCAGTGAGCCGAGGCGCTTGGCGAAAGGACCGGGAACCCGTTTGCGCGGGAGGGGGAGGCCCGCTGTGCCCTGAGTGAATGGCAGGCTGAATTGGATGCACGCCGACAGATCAGCCTTGGCTAACAAGGGAAGCGCCCCGGCGAGGCGAATGGCCTGCGGGCCCTTGCGAAGCGATGCCATGGAGGCGGCCAGGTTCAGGGCCGCCGGTAGTCGGGAGACAGTTTCAGGAGCCAGCAGATGGGCCAGGCGGGAAACCATCGACCCCGCTGCGGCATCCCGGTCGATTTCCCGCGTTGTCCAAACCTGACGGATCACTGCCAAACCCTGGTCGTCCCGGGCAGATCCCCGGATGGGCACGCGGGTTCTTCCGGTGACAAGGAAACCAGATTCCGTTTCCCGCAGATCCTCAATCGGCCGGGCTTCCAGCGCCGGCGCCGCATCAGGAAGCGGACGCAGCACAATCTTGCGGCTTCCGGCGATACCGTCGGCGTCGGTGAAGCGGAGAAGAACAACGCTTTCCTCTCGAAGCGTGTTAATCTCCAAAACAAATCCCTGATTGTTCGTTTCCCGGATGGAATGGCCGGGAAGGGTACCGCTCTGTGGTTCAAGAGTGGGCAGGCCGCCAGCAAGACGACCTTCCTGAATCGCGAACGCCAGGGACAATCCACTTCCGGTTGGGAATTCGACAACGCTCGCCTCGGCGCGAGGCATGAGCCGGTCTCCAGAAGGCACATTCACCCGCTTGGTGGCCAGTTCCAGCAAGGCATTGGCCCTGGCCTGTCCCTCAAGCAGGGCATCAATCCGTGTGGTCAGGTAGGCCGGACGATGCTCGGTGACATCAAGCCTCGCGAGCACGGGAGGTGGGAGGACATCCAGATGATGGCCGCGGGTTTGGAAATTGCCGGCCCGGGCCGTTATTTCAAGGCTTTCAGCCAAGTTCTGGATCGGACGGATGTAAACACCCCGTTCCCTGGAATCTTCAGGCAGTTCCTCAATGGTTTGGCGGGCGTGCTTGCCATCCTCGCGGACCACCTTGGCTGTTTCCAACCATTCCACAACCGCCGGGAGTCCCAATGAACGCACCACTCGCCTGTGAAGGAACGATTCGGAGGCCAAGGTTATCGATTTTGCCGCTGTCAGGAGAGCGGTATTTTCCGGGGCCCTGCCAGCGAGGGTGTCGATGGCGCCAGGTATTTCTCCGCGCCGAGGGAGCAGAAGCCCTTCAGGCTCGGGAAGGATCCAACCCGGGGGCGCCGCTATGCGGGCCACATCGAAAATAGTCGCGGGCCGCCAACCATGAAGGCTTGAGCCCGCGAAAGCATCCAGTGCGGCTTCCTGCTCTTTTTTCCCGAGGCTCGATCGGGCGAGCCATGCCTTGCAGGCCTCCAGTTCGGAGTTGCCGGGAGCGCCCCCGACAATCAGCCGGTGGGCTTCAACCCTGAATTGGATGGAGTTGCCGCGACCGACACGCAGTGGCGATCCATCGTAAGGAAAACCAGCCAGGCGCAGGAAAGCATTGCGCGGCCAGGACACATCCCGGCCTAGGATGGTTCTTTCTGCCCAGAACCAAATACTGTCGTGGTAGGAGGCTATACCGTCTACCGACCGGATGGCAAAGATCGCCATCAATGCCAGATAGCCCCCTATGAAGATTCCCGCAACCAGCATGGCTTGCCGCCGCGGCCGCGCGGAGTCGAAAACCTGGTCCAGCGGCAGGGTTTCAATGCCCTTGGCAGCCTCGACACGGGTTGCCTCGACCATGGCACTCGACATGTCGGGAAAAACCTTGGCGCCGGGGTGGCCGAGTTCCACCGCCGTGATGAGCCGGTCTCCCAACGCATCGGGGAATTTTCTCTCCAATGCCAAGGCCATGTCGGAATCGGAAAACGAGGCGACCAACAAGGGAAGCCGGGAAATGACAAACGCCAGGCAAAGCAAAGCCAGAACCAAGGTTTGGCCCCAGCGGACCCACCCGGGAAGGTGCTCGGCCAAATCGAAGGTCAGCGCGCCGAAAAGGCCTCGGTCGATGATGAAACTGGCCAGCATCCAGATCCCCACGCCCATGGCGAGCCGGACCGCGGTGTCGATGATCAACCGCTTTCTCAGACCGGCACGCACCTGTTGGAGCGCGCGGGAGATGGCATCATGCGGATTGGAAGTCATGGTCGCGTTCTCCTCAAGCCAGGCGCGCCAGCTTGCGCAGCGACCATTCCAGGGAAAGGAGTCCGACCACCGTCAAAAGCAGGTAGGGAATGACGAGTGGCCTGCTGGAAAACCATGTGGAGCTTGCCAGCACGATCCCCTGATCCCATAAGTCGTCAACGCGGGTGGTCCCGGGCAGCTTCCGAACCTCCTCCCTTTTTTCAGACCGGAAACATGCGGGAATTGATTCGGCGCGCGCCAACGGGAACACCAATTTCCTGTCATCGCCTGTTTCCGGACCAGGCATCAAGGCGGAGGCCACCTCCTCGCCTTTTGTCGGATCGAGCCGATCGCGGATAGTGGAAAAATTGGAGGCCAGCCTTCGCCATGTCTCGGGATCGGGCCTCGGGTCGCGGCTTTCGGGATCGGGGGGGGTATCCACAATCAGGAACTGCCCGGCGGACCTGTCCTTGGTCGAGGGAACCTCGACAACGGCCTCGTAGGCGCCAGCCTTTGGCAAATTCGCCGTGCCCCTGAAAAGTCCCTTCCGCCCCGGGATCGGTTCGAGGGGCACCATGGCGGGATAATCGGTTGGCGCGATCCCTTCCGGGGCTGTGAGCGCCACCCTTGGGCTGTCGGACCGGCCGGGCGGAACGGTCAGGGGTTGGCCCGATCGGTCTTCGATTTTCACCTCGAATTCCACCGGCCTGTCGGCCCGGTACGGATTGCGAAGGTAGGGAATGATCCGTGTCTTGCCGCCGCTGGCGGACCAGCGCACCAGTTTTGTCCAAAAGCGTTCATGGAAGGCTTCCTGGTACATCCGCAGCCTCCAAGTCTCATCGGATCCAAGCCAGACAACCCTGCGGCCTGAGGCCGGGGCGGTCACCACGAGCCAAGGGTGTCGTTTGCCTGTTCGGAGGGCGGCTCGCGGATCACCGAAGCGGCCCACCACAAGGGCACCCCGCTTTTCCTCCTCCACCGGGTAGTAGCTGAAGAATCCCTTCGGAGTGCTCCCCTCGAAGAAGTCATTCCAATCGCGTTCAACCCCGCGGGTTGGATCATCGGACAGGCGAAGAAAGTCCAGTTCCGGGCTCGCGGCGTCAAAAAGCAGCGGCCAGGGAGAATCGGGTGTTCTCTCGGCGGCTTCTATGCGGTTGTCCTTCGGGCGGACGGGAAGCAGGTCGATGACTGGCTTGAATTTCTCGGCGTCGTTGCCCGGGCGAGCCAGTGTGAGCATGTTCACGGGACCGGCGACCACGACCAATCCGCCGCCGTTGTCCACCCAGAGGCGCAGGTTGGCGAGTTGGCTCCCATCCAATTGAGTCCAATCTGGATCAAACATGACGATGGAATCAAAGCTGGCAAGGTCGGTTGAATCGTCCTTGGATTCGTCACCCGAAGGGGTGAAACGGACCGGGAAATTTTCCAGAAGCCGTTCCTTGGGGACATCCTGGACGATGTTGGCCCGTCGCGTGGCCGCTCCCGGGGGAAGCTGAAGCAGGATGCTCAACAAGGCCCTTTTCTTTTCCGTTTCCCGGGAGAACAGGGTGCGGAGGAACTGGTATTCGCGGCCCGCCGCTCCCGCCACAAAAAGCACTCGCAGGGGGCGCCTGACCACCTTGAGGCGCGCCGGTCCGCGGGTGACAAAATCGGGCTTGGGTTCCCCGGCCGGCTTTTTCAGACGCGCCACGATCCGCAACTCCGAGTCCCCGGTTTCCGCGATTTCCCATCGCTTGTTTTTCAGCTCGGCCTCCATGCCCGCGGCCCGTCCCATGGTGTCGGCATCGATCACAAACCCCACTTCCACGCGTGGCGGATTGCTGTCATCAAAACGGACGGGTTCGCCCTTGAACGGCACCGTCACCTTGCGGCCCAGTGAAATCCGTTCCCGGGGCTTGTCCGACTGCTGGTTCAGCCTTGGCACGCCCTTCTCAACCGGTGGCGGCGGTTCCTCAAGCTGGATGTCGAGGGGTTCCTCGGAACCATCTGCTTTGCGACGAATGCGAGTGATTTCGAGGGTGGCGTCGGCCGGGCCGATGGCCTCGCCCGCCCGGTTTGCTCCCGTCGCCTCGAATGCGACCCGGAACCTGTCCTCCGGTTCGACACGGGGTGGAACCCGCACATCCACGATGTCGGTTCTGGTTTGACGGTTTTTCGACTCCTCCCCGACCCCTATCACCAGGATGGGGATTCCCCGACCCTTGGCGGTCGAGGCGACACGGTCCATGCCACCGGACGATGTTTCCGTGGCGCGGCCGTCCGTCACCACGATGATTCCTTGGATCATCGGATCGTCGTCCCGTTCCAGCAGGCGCGCCAGGGAGTCGGCGGGATTGGTGCCATTGAACTCATCGGCCAGGACGCGGGCCTTTCCATCACGGATCAGGGAGGCCAGCCATTCCCGGCCCGCTTCATCCCATTCGGGTGGGGGAGTGGCATCGGAACCTGGTTTCAGCCAGCTTTGCCACAATGCGGAATGGATGGGACGAGACGCCGAAGTGCTTCCTGCTTGTGGAGTGTTTGCCGTGTCAGCGGCGCTGATCGAGGAGCGACCAGTCAGCCTGGCCTCTTCCAGCGCCAATCGTGCCTCATCCGACTTGCGGCGATCAGCCTCCATTCGAGCGATTTCTTCGAGTGAACGAACGCCGTCCTTCCCGAGGCGAAGTCCATTCTCGTCAAGGAATCGGCCGAACCTGTGGAAGTCGACAACGCCGTTGGCCAAAAGCGGGTCAAGCCAACGCCCCTTGTTTTCAAGCAGCGCCAGAACCTTGTCCTGTCGGGTGGGAGCCCCCGTGGGGCCGTCGGCCAGCTTTGTCATGGATCCGGAGGTGTCAAACAGCACTAGAATCCTGCCTTCCAGTTGCCTCGTCTCGGTCCGGACAACCGATTCTTCCCAGGCAGGCAACAAAAAGGCCCAAGCTAACAGGCAATAAACCAACGCCCTGAGGGCTCCCAAGCCCGAGGCGGCCAGCGCCCCGATCGCCCGCGCCTCGCGTCGATAAAACAAAATGACCACCAGCAGGCCGAGCAGGAGAGCCATGGCTGTGACGGGCCACCAAGCCCATCCCGGCAAAGGTTCTCCCGCCCATGGGAACTGGAATTCCTCGGGACGGCGGAACAACAGGCGCTGTTGAAGCTCGACGCTGACGCGTGTTTCGTTCATCGGCGACCTCCCGCCAAGGAAGGTCCGTGCTCGGAACGAAGATGGCTCACCCTCAATGCCATCGCCTGCTCGCCGATCAGGACGATGAGGATGGCCAGGAAGATCCAGGGCGTTTCCGAGGCGTCAACCGGCCGCTGGCGATCTCGGTCCGAAGCTGCTTCAAACGGGTCTCCGGGAAGGGCGATCATGATCCCTTTGGTTGCGCCCCCATCCGAACCCGTGAGCATATTTTTGGAGGCGCGGCGGAGGTCGCTTTCCGTTGTATCCACATTCACCGGAATTCCCCGATTTTCGGCCAATGGGACTTCAGCCATGCGCTGGCCTTTGGGATAGAGCGTCACGGAAAAATACCCGGGCTGGTTGGTGTTTGAAAAAACCAGTTCCGCTGGTCCCGTGGCATCAGGAGATTGGGTCACGCGCGCGGCCACCGATTCGGGCTGGGGTGGGGAACCCTTGGCTGAGCCGACTTGCGACAAAAACATGGCCTTGGTTTCGGGGTCGTAACGATCCCGGGCCAATGCGATCTTGATGGGCGACATGGGTCGGAATTCCTGGCCCGTCCTGGTTGCCCGCAAGAGATCGAGGAGGCTGTCTTGTATCAGGATGGGGTAGGTCGCCGAAAGGAAACCGTTGGCCCATTCGTTCCAGCCTTGGTTGGATTCACCCGGCGCCGGCGGCTTGGAGAGTTGCGGGCCGGCGGATGTCAGGAAGGCCGATACCCGGCCTGATCCGCGGTCACGCATCACCAGCAACGGGTCTCCTTCCTGAATTTCACGGATCAGGTCGAGGATGGCCTTGGCGTTGGCCGCCATCAAGGGGGTTTCCCAGACGGACCGGAGTGGACTGGCGGCACCGGAACCTTGGCCAATATCGAGGAAAGATTCCAGCGCCGAAACGACCTCGAACTGGCTGCCGGCGGCAAGGCGTCCCCGCACCGTGGCGCCCCTCCTGGTGAGTTCCGCCAACTGGGCCGATATTTCAGGACGGGTGTACGGGTCGGATTGAAGATCGATCAATTTTAAGATCCGCTGGCGCAACTCATCACGGCGAGTGGCGTTGTTCCATGAGCGGGCGGGGAGGGCCAAGACCCGTTCGGCGCCCTGATGCCAGGACGAATCCGTAGCCGGCGGCCAATGCCTTTCAATTCGCAGGAACCGAAAGACCTGCCTGAACACCGAAAGACCCGCCACCACGGGGTGATCCGATTCCGGTAGCACAATCTTCGGGCTGTCATCGCGGCGGTATTCCTCCCGTTGCTGGTCCGACCATGCCGGCGATGGTTGGGAAGCCAGGGGCAGGGGGAACAGCCCTTTCATGTCGTAAAGCTTGTTGGCGAATGCCGGGTCGGTGCGATCCCCGGTGAACCAGGCCACGCATCCCCCCTCCCCGACATAGCTATCCAGTCGGCTGACTTCGGGATCCGGAATGTCTGCGACATTCAGCATCACAACCGCGGCATAGGCTCCCAGGTCCGAAGTGGGCAACTCCCGCGGATCGCGGAATTCAGCGTCGAAAATCTGGGGATTCAGGGCCGCGCCAAAGTGAAGCGCGTCAGGTCCGGGCGAACCATCCGGGCGTCCGCTCGAACCGCCGTCCACCACAAGCACGGGAAAACGGGTGCGAACGGGCAGGACCAGGTCCCGGATGTCATCCGCGGGAACACCCACCCTGGCATCGTCCTCAAGCGCGACTCGAACCGACATGAGTGCGGGGTCGGCACGGCGGACGGCGTCTCTTTTGATCGGGTCGGGAGCAGGTGTTCCCGTTACCGGTGGCGCACCCGCGGGCCGGATAGGAACCACCCGGAAAACTACCGGAGTCACCTGACCCGGTGGCAGCGATTCCACAAGCCTTGAGGCTGACGCGTCCCGCGTTCCGTTGATAGACACCGATAATCCGGCCCGGCGAGGATTCCGGCCGAAATTGGACACCAGCGCGGTTATCGAAACGGGTTGCCCTTCCAGCACCGAACGGGTTTCGGGCAAAAGTCCAACCAAAGCCAGATTGTCGTGCGCGACTGGTTCTCCGCTATCGGACCGGGTTGGATTGGCGCAATCCAGCAAGCGGATTTCACCGTTTTGCCCCGTGAACCGGATGGCATCGGTTGTCATTTGGCCATCGGCCCAGTCATTGGCGCGAAGATCTGACATGAGATGGACAATCCGTTGAATCCGTCCCTTCTCGTTCAGGCCCAGCGACGCGTCAACGGTGGCCTTGAACGGGCCCGCCAGCGGAATTCGGACAGGATTCGCCTTGGTTTTGGCCAGGGCCAGCGTCAGGGCGGCGGCGGATCCATCTCCCACCTGTTCATCAAAAATCGGGTGATCAGGATCTGATGCCAGTCGAATCCGGAGGCGCGAGGGAACACGCTTTCCGGCCAATTCCTTGGCCAGTCGGACAGAATCGTCCCTGGCTGACTGAAATGCATTGCGCTCATCCCCTTGGGCCGGTTCGCGGTCGGACATGCTCAGGGTGTCGTCAAGCAGCACATCGTGGAGTGCCAGGTCAATGGGTGGCACGGGAGGTTGGCCGCCAACCAACCACCGCGAGAGAAGCAACCCGGCGAGGAGCATCAGCATGATCCGCAACAGAAGCAGGATCAGTTGCTCCAGGATCATGCGGCGGCGCATTTTTTTCTGCGCCGCCAGGAGGAATTCCATGGCCGCCCACCGGACCCGTCGGAACTGCATCCGGTTGATGAGGTGGATGATGACGGGAATGGAAACCGCAAGGCCGCCCAACATGAGGGCCAGGGGGTTCAAGAACATGGTGAAAAGGCCTTCCATCTCCCGTTGCTTCCTTTCAGGAGATGGGGGCGCGCCCGCCCGCGAAGGCGTCACGCCGATGCAGGAACCGCGACAGCACGGCGTCCAGCGACTGTTTGGTGGTGATCAATTGATAATCCACCCCGAGGCGGGCGCACCCTTGGCGGACATCCTGGAGGTAGGATTCCAGTTCCTTGAGGTACCCGTCTCGAAGAGATTCCGGATCGCATAGGAGGTCGGGAAGCTGCTCCATTCCCTCGAACCGGGTCACGCCCGTGAAAGGGAATTCCAGTTCGTCCGTGTCCAAAATGTGGAACACAAGGACCTCCTGTCGCTTTTGCCTGAACATCCGGAGGGCCTTCATCAGGGCCTCCCTGTCGGTGAGCAGGTCGGAGAACACCGCGACCATCCCCCGGCCGTGGATGTTGGCTGCCACACGCCGGCAAACGGCGTTCAGGTCGGTTTTTTCCCCGGGAGCCGATCCGTCCAGGGCGCCTACGATCGCGTCGAGGTGAAGGCCTGTGTTGCGGGCGGGCACCACCCGCCTGGCGTTCTGGTCGAATGTGACCAGGCCCACCGAATCCTGCTGCCGCAGCAGCAGCCAGGCCGCGCTCGCCGCCGCCGTGCAGGCATAGGAGCGCTTGTCGGCTCCCTGGCGGCCGTAGGCCATCGATTCCGAGCAATCCACCAGCAATTGGCACCGGAGGTTCGTCTCCGCCTCGAACTGCTTGATGTAGAACCGGTCCGTCTTGGACCAGACCTTCCAGTCAAGGTGGCGGATGTCG
>CAWUNZ010000086.1:0-12628 GCA_963923445.1 uncultured bacterium | reverse complement strand
GCCCGAGCATCAATTGGGCGGCCTTCACTCGCCGGCCGGCATCCATTCCCGCCAGCGGGTCTTCCAGAATGACCGCCATCGGGTGGCATCCCAACGCGCGCGCCAGCCTGGCCCGCCGCATCTGGCCGCTGGAAAGGGAAATCAGCGACCGGTCAAGCAGCGGCCGAAGTTCCAACGCCTCCACAAGAAATTCATCGGCGGTGCCGATGAAATCGCCCACCCGCGGGCCCTCATCCGCCCACCCGGCGTGGTACCGCTGGCCCAGGAAATAATCGCCCGTGGAAAAGGCGCGCGACTGGCTGGCAAACGGCACATGCTCGATCCGGCAGGCGGGTTGGTGCGCCGCGCCCTCGGCTTCCAAGGCTGGCCACACAATGCCACCCACCAAGGGCCTTCTCCGCCCCAGCAGCAGGTCGGAGACAGCGGTCCACCCCTCGCCACGGTCCATGGCCAACACATGAAGTTCGCCCGGCTTCAGTTCCCATGTCCAATCGGAAATGCCGGGAGCCGAGGCCTGTTTCAACGCGATCAGCGGAACCGTCATGAGTGCACGCGAGCCAGCGGTTCGCCCTCGAGGATGATCGCGGCTTCCGCCTCCGCCAGTTCCGCCAGCCGGGCCCGCACCTCGTCGCGCGTGGCGAACAACTGGGCCAGTTGGACATACGATCCGTGGTGCCGCGCTTCCGACTCATAAAGCGATCCGAAAAAGTCGGCAAGGTCGCGGTCGGTGAGGTGATCGCGCAAAATTCCGAACCGCTCGCACGACCTCGCCTCGATCAGCGCCGCCACCAGCAGGCGGTCCACCGCCTTGCCCGGCTCATCGCGCCTGATCAACCCGTGCAGCCGCTCGCCATAGCGCGATGGCCGCAGCTTCCGCCAGGGCCAGCCCCGCTCTTGGATCCGGCCCAGCACCATTTCAAAGTGCTCCAGCTCCTCGCGCACAATGCCCGTCATCGCCCGGGCCAGTTCCGGGTGGTCCACATACGAGAACAGCAGGTTCATCGCCACGCCCGCGGCTTTTTTCTCGCAGTGGGCGTGGTCCAGCAACAGTTCCTCGAGGTTGCTCCCCACCTTGGCGATCCAGGTGGCGGGGGTGGGCGCGTGCAGGTTCAGCATGGGAGGCGGGCCGTGGTCCGTCAGATCTTGATGTAAATCCTGTTCGCATCAAGATACCAGCAGGCCACCCAATAAAACGACAGGCGAATCAGCGACCGCCACATCGGCCAAAGCACGCATCCGGTCAACGCGGTCGCCAAGGCCCAGCCCGTCGCGGCGTCCACGGCGGCCAGATGGGTTTTCACCGTGGCGTCCACCCATGAGCCCAGCAGTTGGGCCATCACATACATGGCGATGGAATTGCGGCCCACCACCAACAGCGGGTAAGCCCAGCCTTTCCGCCCCCATGCCTCGGTGATCAGGTGGAACGCCCCCAGCATCAATAAGGCCCAACCCCCGCTGAACAACACCCACGAGGGTGTCCATATTTTCTTGACGATCGGGCACACCACCTGCACATCCGCCAGGGCGGAGATGGGCAGAATCGCCGGGTCGCAGGCAGTTCCCAGCAGCAGGAACAAAACCCCGCCGCCGATCAGCGCCACGCACTGGCTGGCCTTGCCCCATTCCGTTCGCAGCCAACCCCCCGCGATCAGGCCGAGGATCATCGTGGCCAGCGACGGCAGGAAGTTCAGGGTTTGGTAGCCCCCCTCGTTGATCCAGAATTGCCGGTCGTGAAACACCGGCGCCGACTTTTCCGGCCGGGGAAAGGCGTTGAGCAACACCCGGTCGGCGGAAGCTCCGATGTTCACATGCTTGTTCCACGCCGCGTAGCGGCCGGTGTAGGGGCCCGTGTCAGGCTCCATTTTGCGAAACTGCTGGTACTCGCGGATTTCCGCGACCGTGGCGTCGGCCGGGGGATTGAACGCGAACAGGGCGAAGGAAAGGGCCAGGACAACGGCGAACGCCGCCGCCTGCGCCCGCCACCCCAGGTCCGCCAGCAAAAACAGCAGCGGGTACCCCAGCCCGATCTGGGTGAGCACATTGACAAACGAGAAGTTCGTCATCGTCTGCCCGTTGGAGATGAGAAAGATCCCCAGAAGCACCAGAACAACCGAGCGCGCCAGCGCGTGCCCCAGGCGCCCGAGGAATTCCTGCCCCTGCTTTTCCCGCCTGGCCACCGAGAAAGCCAGCGAGGTGCCCACCAGGAACATGAACGATGGCTGGATCAGGTCCCAGAAGGCGCATCCCTGCCAGGAAATGTGCGATAGCTGATATGCCGCGGCGCGCAGCAGGGTGCCTCCGATGGTGCCTTCGGGCGCCAGCTCGGGGTGCGAGGCCAGCACCGAACCAAGGCCGAGTCCGCTCGAGGCCATGGCGATCATCACGAACCCGCGGTAGGCGTCAATCGAGACAAGTCTTTCCGCCTTGGGATCTTTCGTTGCCGCGGCCATGACAAAGCCCTCCCGCCGCCGGCGCCCACCGGCATGTGGCCAACATGATAACACGGGAAAAACCGGGAGTCATGGCGCCGTTGAACCGTGGTGCTGAGCGCCGCTCCATGGACGACCTGAAACCTTTGCCTATGTGGAGCCGGGTGGCTTTGGCACCGGGTCCAACGGTTACTGGAAACGCGCCGTTAAGGCGCGCCTTCATGACACGCGTTTCCTTTCCTGAGCCCGACCCATACGCCCCTCACTTCGTTCAGGGCTCTTAAGCATACAAGGATTATTTCTGTCACCAAAATATAAAAATCGCCAAATCATGGTCAAATACCCATCACGGGCAATGGTGCCATCACCCGATTCGTTGAAAGCTTAAGAGCCCTGTGAGGGGCCTGAGAATGAGGCATCGAACCGGGAAGGGACGGCCAAGATAACGCCAGAAAGGGCCTGCGACAGGGATGCTCCGCCCGAGTGACAAGACTTCGGAGGCTGTCTAGGCATGAAAATCGATTCCCTTGATGGAATCCTCCAAAGCCAATCGCCTTGCACGAAAGGTAACCGGTTTCCACGCGTGGCCTGAATGGGGTACACTTTCTTACCTCCTAGGTGGTCAGGCTGGAATCCCCAAGATGGCGTTTGGAATCCCCCCGACACGGCGCAATTTCGTGGCCCTTGCCGCCGCCGGCCTGTCTTCCGTGCCAGGCTTTCAACCCGCTCTGGCAGCGGGACGGAAGGCCGCGGCCAAGAGCGTCCTTGTGTTGTTCGAGCAGGGCGGCGTCTCCCATGTGGACACCCTCGACCCCAAGCCCGACGCCCCATCGGAACACCGGACGCCTTTCAAGGTCATCCCCACCCGGGTTCCCGGGATGCGCTTCACCGAACTGCTTGCCAGGACATCGGAGCATGCCGGCCGAATGACCGTCGTCCGCTGCATGACCCAGCCCAAGCCCGGCATCGGTAACAGCCATCCCAAGGGATCCCAATATATCTTTTCCGGCGAGGCTCCCGGCGGGCCCGAGGAGATGCCCGATATCGGCTCGGTGGTCTCCCGCCGCATCGGCACCCCCGCCCGGCACCTTCCCCCCTATATCATGGTCCCGGGCACCAGCGAGCAGGAAAGCAACACCCGGATCGGCTTCCTGCCGGCGCAGCACAAGGTGTTCAAGACCGGCGGGCGCCCCCATGAGCCGGGCTGGTCTGTCCCCAACCTTTCCCTCGCCGGCATCACCGCAGGCCGGTTCCGCGACCGCGCGGAACTGCTCGACAGCCTCGACATCGGCATTCCCGGCGCATTCGACGCCAAGGACGCCAAGAGCGTGGCCAGTTCCCGCGACCAGGCCGAGGACATGCTCACCAACCTGGCCACCCGCCGGGCCTTCGACCTGTCGGCCGAACCGTCCCGGTTGCGCGAAAGCTACGGCATGGGCCACCGCGGCCAGTGCTACCTGCTGGGCAGGAAGCTGATCGAGTCGGGCGTCCGCTTCGTGACCATCGACTGCCGCGAACCTCCCAGCCCCAGGTTCCCCGGCGGGGGCAACATGAACTGGGATCATCACGACCATATCTACTCGGAAAAAGATACAAACATCAAGGGCGGCGGCGCCGGTTCCGGCCGCTGGGGCATCCAGACTTGGCCCATGATGGGCAGCACCGACCAGGCCCTCGCCGCGCTCCTGGCCGACATGGCCGATCGCGGGTTGCTTCAGGAGACCCTCGTCTGCTTCGTCACCGAGTTCGGGCGCACCCCGCGCGTCAACGACCGCAAGGGCCGCGACCACTGGACCCACGCCTTCAGCTTCGCCTTTGCCGGCGCCGGCGTGCCTGGCGGGCAGGTCGTCGGCGAGACCGACCGGGAGGGCGGCTATATCGTCTCGCCCCGCGCCTACACGCTCGAGGACTACGCCGCCAGCATCTACGAGAAGCTCGGGATCGACCGGTTCGATCCGATGCACACCCCCGGCGGGCGGCCGATTTACCCGTCGAAGGACGGACAACCCATCCCCGAACTTTTCTGAAACCATGTCGCTCATCCTCATCGCGCTCCTGCCGACCGCGTTCTTGCAGCCAGCCGCCCCCAACAGGCTGGTGGTGCATCCGGCCTCGGTGGCGCTGGCGTCGGCCCGGGCGGGCGCGCAGCTTGTGGTCACCGGTGTCCTGCCCGACGGCCGCGAGGTGGACCTCACTGGCGTGGCGTCGTTCAAGCCTGAATCAACCCTGGTGGAAGTGAGCGGCGGGTACATCAAGGCCCGCGCCGATGGCGCCACCGGCGTGCGCGTGGATGTTGCCGGTCTGAGCGCCCGGGTGCCGGTCGCGGTTTCCGGCTTCACCCGGCCGGATCCGGTCGGATTTCGCGCCGAGGTTCAGGCCGCGCTTACCAAGCAGGGTTGCAACGGCGGTTCATGCCACGGGTCACCGCAGGGCAAGGGCGGGTTCAGCCTGTCGCTGTTCGGGTACGACCCGGCGGTTGACGAGGAGAACCTGGTGCGCGGCGGCCTGAACCGGCGGATCGATCTGGCCGATCCCCACGGCAGCCTGCTGCTGAAAAAGCCGCTCATGCGCCTGGCGCATGTCGGGGGCAAGAAGCTGGCTCCGGCCGATGCCGCGTACGAGGTGCTGCGCCGCTGGATCGCCGAGGGCGCCCAAACCGCCGACAAAGGCGCTCCCGAATGCAATGGAATCCGCGTCCATCCATCCGGGGCGCGGGTGCTCAAGGCGCCTTGGCTTGGCCAGCAGGTTTCGGTTGTCGCCACCTTCGCCGATGGATCCACCCGCGATGTCACGGCCATCGCCACCTATGAGACCTCGCACAAGGATGTGGTGTCGGTCGATCCGCGCGGCCGCGCTTCGGGTCTCAAGGCCGGCCAGGCGGCGGTGTCGGTGCGCTACCTCAGCCACCTCGAGTCGGTCCACTTCACCGTGGTCGAGGATGTGCCAGGGTTCAGGTGGCCCGATCCGCCCGCGGCGAATTTCGTGGATGAGCTTGTCCACCGCAAGCTCAGACAGTTGCAGGTTCCCCCTTCCGGATTGTGCGACGACGGCGCCTTTCTCCGGCGGATCCACCTCGACCTGACCGGCTTGCTTCCTTCGGCGGAGGCCGTCAGGGCCTTCCTTCGCGACACCACGCCCGGCAAGCGTATGCGCGTCATCGATTCGCTGCTGGCCTCCGAGGAGTTCGCCCGGTACTGGGGGCAGCGCGCCGCCGACCTGATGCGAGTGAACGCCAAGGGCCTGCCGGGTGGCCGCGCCGAGATTTTCGCCGGTTTCATCACCGATTCCCTCAGGCGCAACATGCCGTTCGACAAGTTCGCCACGGCCATCCTCACCGCCACGGGCGACGGCGCGGAGGTGCCAGAGGCCAACTACTTCCTCGCCATCGACAAGCTGTCGGACCTTACTGAGACAACCGCCCAGTTGTTCATGGGATCGAGGATCAACTGCGCCAAGTGCCACAACCATCCGTTCGAGAACTGGACGCAGGACGACTACTACCGCATCTCGGCCGTGTTCGCGCGCGTGCGCAACGAGAACGGCGCCGTCGGTTTGAGCGAATCGGGTGAGACAAGGCACCCGGTGAACGGCCGGGTGATGCCGCCGTTCGCGGCACCCAAGGCCGGCCTACCTGTCGCTCCCGACCGCCGGGCGGACTTTGCTCGCTGGCTGACTGCCCCGGGCAACCCCTACTTCGCCCGTGTCGAGGCCAACCGCGCCTGGGCGGCGCTCTTCGGCCGGGGGATCGTCGATCCCGTAGACGACTTCCGGTCCTCCAACCCTCCCTCGAATCCCGACCTGCTCGACGGCCTCGCCGCGTTCCTCGAGCGATCGGGTTACGACCGCAGGGCCCTGATCCGGGCCATCTGCGCCAGCAACACCTACCAGGCGAGTGCCGTGCCCCTGCCACTCAACCGCCACGACGACTCGCTTTTTTCCCATGCCCGCGTGCGACGCCTCTCGGCGGAGCAGTTGCAGGACGCCGTCGGGCTGGCGACGGGCCAGTTGAGGCCCCCCGCGGAGATCGGCTCCGATATCGCCGGCATCGAGGCACGCCTGGCGTCGCGTGCCGCTGAACTGGCCGCTGGCCTGGCCGGGTGGAAGGAGGCAATGGGTGCGAAGGTTTCCAAGCTGCCGTGGTGGGCTGGCGCATGGAAGGTGTCAGGGCCGTTTTCCAGGCACAAGGAGGATCCGCATACTGTTTCCTTCAGGCCAGAAGGTGCCAATGAGCCGGATGCCGCGGGCAAGCCTGACCCTGTTCGCTGGAAGGTTCGTGACGACCTGACCGGTAACCAACCGTTCATGCTCGGGCCGGCCGAGGGTGCGACCTACATGGCCTGCGCGGTTTTCTCGCGTCCGGGCGAAACCTCCATCGCCAAGATCGATGCCGGCAAGGCCGACCTCAAGGCGTGGGTGGATGGCAAGCTGGTGTTCGATTCCCGAGCCGGTGGAAAAAAGAACGGCGTCGGCAAGCGGGATGTTCCGCTCAAACTGAGCCCGGGCACCCATCAGGTCCTGTTCAAGTTCAGCAAGAAGTCTGGGCCGGCCCAGGTGCGATTGTCGGTCGTGCCAGCCGACGGGAAAGCGCCCGCCATCGCCGGGCTCACTCCCGCTGGTATTGAGATGCTGGCGGCGGGTGATGGTTCCGGTTCTTCAACCTTTCTTGCCGACATGCGTGCCGCTGGCGATCCTGTCAGCATTCGATTGCGATCCCAATTGAAAAACATGGCCGAGCGTTCAGGCTACGCCACCCAGCGTTTCCTCCCGGAGCAGACCCAGTTTCTCAAGGCCTTCGGACAGCCGCCGCGCGAGAGTCCGTGCGCGTGCGAAAGGTCGGACGAGCCGACGGTGGATCAGGCCCTCCAGATGCTCAACGGCCCGGTGGTGGCCAAGCTGGTCTCCGCCGCTCCAGACCGCTACGGCAAGCTTCCCGATGCCGGTCTGGCCGAGGAGATGTACCTTTCCACCCTGTCACGCATGCCCACGGAAACCGAGAAGGGCAGGGTGGCCGCTTACCTCGCTCGCCAGACCGATCGCGCCGAGGCTGTGCGCGACCTGGTTTGGGCCTTGGTCAACACCCGGGAATTCCTGCTCCAGCACTGACCCTTGGAAGGCGAAAATGGCGGTCGTTTCCCTGTTGTTGGTTGTCGCGGCGGTCGGTTGGCCGGCTGAAGACCCGAAATTCCGCGCCGATGTCGCGCCTCTGCTGGCTCGACGCTGCGTCGGTTGCCATTCGGGGCAAAAGCCCAAGGGCGGCTATTCCTTGGAGACATGGACCGGCCTGACGCGCGAGGGAAAGTCGGGGCAGCCTTCCCTCACCCTTGGCAAACCGGATGAATCGGCGCTGTTCGCGCGGCTTGTGGATTCCGATCCCAAAAGGCGCATGCCTCCCGACGATGAACCGCTCGTGGCGGCCGAGGTGGAGATGGTCCGTCGCTGGATCGCCGGTGGAGCCCGCTTCGACGGGCCCGATCCCGCCGCGTCCATCCGTTCCTACCTCCCGTCCCGGGCACATCCGGCATCGCCGGACCGCTATTCCGCTCCCTTGCCCGTTTTCGCCCTCGCCTTTTCCCCCAAGGGCGACCAGATTGCCACGGGCGGTTTGAATGAGGTGATCATTTGGGACTCGGCCACCGGCCACATGCTCAGGCGGATTCCCGGACTTCCTTCGCGGATTCAAGCCATTGCCTATTCTCCCGATGGCGCCCGGTTGCTTGTCGGGGGCGGAACTCCCGGTGAATATGGCGAGGTCACCATTGTCGATGCCGCCGCGCCCGGCAGGCGACTGGTGCTGGGTGTGTTTGAGGATTTGGTTCTTGCCGCGGCCTTCGCACCCGACGGCAAGGTCGTGCTCGCCGGCGGCGCGGACCGGACCGCGCGCGCCTTCAGCGCCATCGACGGGCGAGAGTTGTGGCGCGCCGCCTTGCATGCCGACTGGGTCACCGCCGCGGCGGTGAGCCCTGATGGCCGGTACGCGGCCACCGCCGGCAAGGACAAAACGGTCAAGGTGATGGACGCCGCCACGGGCCGCCTGTTCACCACCTACAACGGGCACAGGCGCCAGTACGGACCGCACACGGGCCAATTCGAGGTGTACGCGCTGGCTTTCGGCGCTGACGGCACCGCATTTTCCGCCGGCGCCGGAGCGGCCGTGCGGGCCTGGGAACCGGCCAAGGCCCAGGAGGAGAACGGCAGCGCCAACGATATGGAGGCGAGGTTCGCCAAGGCGGGGCACACCCGCTACCTCGAATTCACCGCCTCCCGGCCCGTCTTCGGCCTGGCCTTGGCCCGCGGGAATGTCTTCACCGCCGCAGGCGACGGCAAGGTGCGCGGTCACGACCCCAAATCGGGCAAGTTGGTCCGCGAATACGCCGGGGGGGAGGAGTGGCTTTACGCCGTCGCCGCGTCCGATGCCTCCGGGCGCGTTGCCGCGGCGGGATTCGACGGGGCCGTGCGTGTCTGGGATATCGAATCGGGGAACCTGGTGGTCCGGTTTGATGCTTTCCCCGGCCTTTCCCGTCCTTCCGGAAACCGGCCCTGAGGCGAATTGCCGTTGCCTGGGCCCGAAAAATGTTAAGATTGGGTCAGGAATGTCGGCATCAAAGCCGGTTTCAGCTCGGCCCCCGCTTTGCCGCGCGAAACACGCGCCGTACCGTTTCCGCCCGCCTGCTTGCCTGAGGTGAACATGAGGTATTTGTTCCCCCTGCTGGTCACCATGCTCGCCGTCACGGGCGCCCGCGCCGCCGATGAGGAGGGCCTGCGGCTGTTTGAGCAGAAAATTCGCCCGGCGCTCGTGAAAAACTGCCTTTCCTGCCATTCGGTTCAGGCGCGCGACGCCAAAAAACTGAAGGGGGGACTCTACCTCGACAGCGCCGCGGGCATCGCTGCCGGGGGTGAATCTGGTCCTGTCGTGGTCAAGGGAAAGTCCAAGGACAGCCTGCTGATCAAGTCGCTTCGGCACGAGGGGCTGGAAATGCCTCCCAGCGGCAAGCTGCCCGACGACCTGATCGCCGATTTCGCCAAGTGGGTGGACATGGGCGCGCCCGATCCGCGCGTGGGCGACCCCGCCGCGAAGCCCAAAAACACCCTCGACCTTGCCAAGGGTCGCGAGTGGTGGGCATTTCGTCCGCTTGGCCAGGTCGCTCCCCCCGGCGGGGTGAACCCCATCGACGCCTTCATCAGGCGCGCCCAGCAGGCCAAGGGGATCAAGCCGAATCCACCCGCGCGCGGGGAGACGCTTATCCGCCGGGCCTATTTCGACCTTGTCGGACTTCCACCATCTCCTGAACAGGTGGCGGCCTTCCAGTCCGACACCTCCCCGGAAGCGTTCGCCAAGGTGATCGACGGCTTGCTGGCTAACCCGGCCCATGGGGAAAGGTGGGCGCGGCATTGGCTCGATGCCGCCCGTTACGCCGAAAGCGGCGGGTATGAGTTCGACGCCTTCCGCCCCGGCGCCTACCACTACCGCGACTGGGTCATCAAGGCCATCAACGCCGACACACCCTACGACGAGTTCGTCAGGATGCAATTGGCCGGCGACCTGATCAAGCCGGGAACCATGGAGGGCGCCGCCGCCACGGGCTTCCTCGTGGCCGGACCCTATCCCGGACAGATCACGGCAAAAACGGTCGAGCGCATCCGGTACGACCAACTCGACGACATGCTCATGACTGTCGGTGGCGCCATGATGGGGCTCACCCTCGGATGTGTCCGCTGCCATGAGCACAAATTCGATCCGATTCCGCACGGTGATTACTACGGCCTAGCCTCGGCCCTGGCGCGGACGGTGCAGGGATCCCGCTCGCTCGACACCGATCCCGCCGGCACGGAGAGCGCGCTCGCGGCGCACAAGGCCGCTGGCGATGTCCTGCGGGAGGCGTTGTCGAACTTTTCCGCCAACCAGTTGCCCGGTCGATTCGCCTCATGGGCCAAGACGGGGCTTCCGGCGCAGCCTCAGGCCCCGCGCTGGCAGTGGCTCGAACCCGTGGAGATGGACGCGGAGCGTTCCTACCTCAAGCTGATGCCTTCCGGCGTGGTGGCCCATGACGGCGCCGTCTCGCCCGAGGCTGGCAAGCGCCGCCGCGGCCGCCCTGCCGCCGGTTCCGCCGAGCATTACAAGCTGGCGTTCCACACTCACCAAACGGCGGTCACGGCCATTCGCCTCGACATGTTCGCCGACAAGGCGCTGCCCCAGCGTGGTCCCGGCCTCAACGGCGACGGCAGCTTCCAGCTTGCCGAGATCACGCTCACCGCCCGCCCGCTCGACCCCGCGGCCAAGGATCAGCCGATCGCCGTGAAGCTCAAGCCAGCCTATGCCGCCGCCGAGGACAAGGACCAGCCCCTGGCCAACGCCACCGACGGCAAGCCCGCCACAGCCTGGGTGGTCAGGGCCACGGCCAAGCGCGACAATGCCGCGGTCCTTGAATTCGAAAGTCCTCTCGCCGGCTTCCCCGGCGGCACGGATTTGCGACTCGACTTGGTGTTCAAGGACATGGGCATCGGTCGTTTCCGCGTGGCTCTCTCCACCGAGGCGGGGCCGGCCACCTGGGCCGGCGACCTCGCTCCCCAGCATGTGTCCGAGTTGAGGGCGATCGCCCCCTTGGCCTCCAAGCCCATGCCCCCGCATCTGCGGTTGTCGCTGGCTCGCTGGTTCGCCCCCCACGACGCCGAAACCGGCAAGGTGTTTGGCGCGCTCCGCGACCATGAGGCCGCCACTCCCCGGCCCAAGCTTTCCGAGGTCTACACCACGATCGCCGGCGGTCAGGATGTCTATTTCCTCCGCCGTGGCGAGGTGGACAACAAGCAGGGCAAGGCGGACCCGGGCTTTGTCCAGGTGCTGTGGCGTGGCCAAGGTGCCCCGACCGCCAAGCAGGGAACCGATCCGCGGATAGCGCTCGCCGACTGGATGACTTCCGTTGACACCGGCGCCGGACCCCTTCTGGCCCGCGTCATCGTCAACCGACTCTGGCAGCACCATTTCGGCAGGGGCATCGTCGGAACCCCGAACGATTTCGGTACCCAGGGCGAGCGTCCCTCGCACCCTGAACTCCTGGAGTTCCTTGCCGCCGAACTGATCCGGGGCGGATGGAGGCTCAAGCCCATTCACAAGCTGATCATGCTCAGCGAGACCTACCGGCAATCGCACGAGGTGAACCCCGCGAATCTGGAGGCCGACCCGGGCAACAGGCTGTTGTGGCACCACGCGCCTGTCCGCCTCGAGGCCGAGTTGATCCGTGACGCCCTTTTGGCGGTGGGAGGCACCCTCGACAACGCCATGTTCGGGCCGAGCGTCCTCGACAATTCCGTCCGCCGCAGCATCTACCTCAGGGTCAAGCGCAGCGAATTGCTGCCGGTGATGACCATCTTCGACGCGCCGGAACCCACGGCGAGCATTGGTGAGCGTTCCGTCACCACCGTGCCTTCCCAGGCCCTGGCGATGATGAACTCCCCGTTCGTGAGGCAGCAGGCGGAAAAATTGGCCGACAGGGTGGCGAAATCCGCCGGATCCGATTCCGCCCAAGCGGTGGACCAGGCCTTCCGGATCGCCTTGGCCCGGGCGCCGACGCGAACCGAGGCCGCCAGGCTGTCGGCTTTCCTCGACCAGGCCGCCGCCGGCGGTTCCGCCGATGCGCGGCGCAAGGCGCTGGCCGAGGCCTGCCACACCATCCTCTGCCTCAACGAGTTTGTGTATGTCGATTAACCATATTCCCGGCATGGAGCGAGAGATGACAAACCCCATCGGTGCCGCCGAGGCCCTGCCGCCTCGCCGTCGGTTCCTGCGCGAGGCCGGACTCGGGTTCGGTTCGCTGGCCCTGGCCAGCATGCTGGGCGAGGAGGCGCGCGCCTCCTCGGCCGCCGTCGCGCCTCTCGCCCCCAGGGCACCGCATTTTCCCGGCAAGGTCAAGTCGATCATCTGGCTGTTCATGACCGGCGGACCCTCGCAGGTCGACACCTGGGACTACAAGCCCGAGTTGCAAAAACGCGACGGCCAGCCACTTGCCGGCGCCGATCCCAAGACCGGCTTCTTCACCACCAGCGGCAAGTGCCTCGCCTCGCCGTTCAAGTGGGCCCGACACGGGGCCTCCGGCACCTGGGTTCCGGAGATATTTCCCAACCTGGCCCGGCATGTCGACAAGATGTGCTTCCTGCATTCCATGCACCTCAGGCAGAACAACCACGCCCCGGCGTCGATTGAGCTG
>CAWUNZ010000085.1:0-12819 GCA_963923445.1 uncultured bacterium | reverse complement strand
TGAACGACACACCTGCGCGGCCGGATACATCACCCCGACATTATTAGAAATGACTCATATGCGAAATTGGGAGGAATATTTCGTCTAGGATGGGAGGGCTGTCATTTCCCCCTATCCCATACGAGTGAGACTCCCATGGCCCGGTCGATCTTCCCAGGTGCCGCCCTTTGGTTCCGCTGGATCAGTCCCTTGGCCTTGTTGAGCGCGCCGCTCCTGTTCGCCCAGGACATCGATGGCAAGAACAAGGAAAAGGCCGCGGTTAGCAAAATCATCCAAGTCTCCGTTTATCCGGATACCGCGCTTGTCACGCGCGAGGTGATATTGCCTCAAGAAAAAGGATTTTACGAGTTGGTGGTATCTCCGTTGCCGCCGACTGTTGTGGCCGACTCGCTTTATGGCGAGGGAAGCGATGGCATCCGGGTGCTGGCCACCCGGTTTCGCAGCAGGGCCGTCGAGTCGGACACCCGCAAGGAGGTGCGCGACCTGAACGACCAGGAGGAGAAGATCCAGTTGGAGAACCTGCGGCTGGCATCGGAGGCGAAAACCATCGAGGCGAACGCCTCGTTTTTGTCGAAGATGGAAGCCTTCGTGGCTGCCAGCACCACGCACGCGACGGAGAAGGGAAAAATTGATTCCAAGGAGATCACCAAATTAACTGAATATGTGATGGACTTGAGGCGGGCGCAGAACAAGCAGTCCCACGAGAATGCGATCCAGCAGCAGGACAACACAAAAAAGCTGGCCTTCCTGAAAGTCAAGCGTTCCGAGCTTGCATTGGGCACCAACCGCAAGGAAAGGGACGCGGTCCTCGTGGTCGAGCGCACCGAGGCGGGCAAGGGAAACGCCAGGCTGAGCTACCTGGTGGACGCAGCCTCGTGGAAGCCGCAGTACCGGCTGCGTTCGGGCACCGACGCCAAGGCGATCACGAAGATGGAATATCTTGCCGCGATCACCCAGCAAACCGGTGAGGATTGGAACGGAGTGAAGCTGGTGCTTTCCAACGCCCAGCCGATGCTCAACGCCGCGCCACCCGACCTGAAGTCGTTGGCCGTCGCCGTGACTCCGATCCCGGGGGTGCCCATGCTTCCCACCCCTGCCTCTGGCCCTGGCGGACGCGCCAACGCGACCGGTGGCCAAGGCATTCCCGTCCCCGGCCAAACCTCGCAACAACTTTCAGGCAACGCCAATTTCAACCGCGACAACCTGAAAAAGGCCCTGGAGGGGCGGGCCGAACAACTTGAAGTCGCCAACCCCGGTGGGGCCCAATCCATCAATGAACTGGAAGAAGGCGCCCGCGCCTTGCGGTTCAAGGCCCAGAACGATTTCAACAAGAACAGCCTCGACACGGGGAACACATCCATCTGGAACTACGCCGGCGCTCTGGACCAGGCCCGTGAGCTGATTCTTTCGGGGGAGGAAAAATCCCAAGGCAAGCCGATCGCCACCTCGGGCGATGGCCCCACCATCACTTACCGGCTTGAGGGGGAAACCACCATCTCCTCACGCAACGACGAGCAGGTGCTCGAGGTCGCCCGCTTCGACCTGCCATCGGAAATCTACTTCAAGGCCTTGCCGGTCCTCACCCCGAATGTCTACCGCCAGGCCAGCCTGGTGAACTCGAGCAACTTCGTGCTGCTCCCCGGCGTGGCGACCATGTACCATCGCGGCGACTTTGTCGGTCGCATGAGGCTTCCGCTGGTGGCCGTGGGGGAAACCTTCATCGCCGGCTTCGGGGCCGAACCCCAGCTTCAGGTCCAGCGGAACCTGATGGAAAAGACAAGGACCACACAAGGTGGAAATCAGGTCCTCAAATACGACTACCGTATCTTGGTCTCCAGCTACCTCAAGGAAAAGGCGCGCCTGCAGGTTTGGGACCGTCTGCCTTTGGCCGAGGGGGAAACCGTCAGCGTCACCTTGGGGAAATCAGCGCCCGAATTGAGCAAGAACGCCCTTTACCTGCGTGAGGATCGGCCGAAGAACCTGCTGCGCTGGGACCTGGAACTGGAACCCGGACAATATGGTGAAAAGGCGCTCAAGGTCGATTACGAGTTCAAGATGGAGCTTGACAAGAAAATGACGATCGGCAGTTTCAGCAGCAAGTGATGCGCCGAATCCCAAGAATGCTCCCATTGGGGGCGGCGCGTCCCGTTCCGGCGCCGCCCGTCAGAGTGCCCCCATGCCGAAGAAGACATTCTTCTTGAGGAACCAGTAAAGCCACGACGATTCCGGAATCTCCCTGCCGGGCAGGTGCTGGCTATGCCTGGGCTTGATGGAATTCAGTTCGCTGAAGGCGTCGCGGGTGGAAAAGTCGCGGGCGCCATGACCCCTGATCCAGTCGTGCAGTTCCTGCGGCTTTTCCAAAATGACGCAGCCCTTGGTGCGGCACGAGACAAAGTCCTTGAATTCGTTCAGGTACCGGCTTTTGGAGATCGTCTTCACGAGGTCGCCCCCGTTGTCGCGCACCGTGTCGGTGGCGAACGAGAGTGGCGGGCAGATCTCAATGCTGCCCCGGGGTCCGATGTGGAACCCCATTCCCATGGCCGCGGGGCAGAACGCCTCTCCCTCGGCGGTCCAGTAGGTGTCGATGATGATGATCGGGTGCTTGTGCCGCAGCGCGACCATGCGTCTTCGCGCCTCAACAAGATCGTCCTGGCTCAGGCAATATTCCGGATGTGGTTCCTCGCCCACCGGGCGGTAGAAGTAATACCAGATGTACATGCAGCCGCGCTTGATCATGTCCTCCAGGTAGGAGTCGCACAGGACCTCGTCGAGGTTCTGCTTCGTGATCGTGCACGCCGTGCCGAAGATCACCCCGCGTTTCTTCAGCCGCGCCATCCCCACCATGGCCGACTCGTGAACCCCCTCGCCTCGTCGGATGTCGTTGTTGGACTGAAGTCCGTCAATGGAGATCAGCGGCGTGACATTGCCCGCCTCGGCGATCCGGTCGGCGTTTTTCTCCGTGAACAGCATGCCGTTGGTGATGGCCTGGAAGAAGCAGTCCTTGTGCCTGGTGAAGATGTCCCAGATACCCTTGTGCATGAACGGTTCGCCGCCCAGCAGGGTGTAGTAATAGGCGTTCCTCCGCTTACCCGAGCGGATGATGTTGTCGAGGTCCTCGGCGGGCAGGTGATAGGCGTCGCCCTCCTTCTCCACCCAGCAGCCATGGCAGCGGAGGTTGCAGGTGTTCGTGAGCGCCACGAACATGAACGGCGGATAAAGCTCCTTGCGCGCCAACCGGGACTGGTACGAGCGGACAGCCAGCATCCCCTTGTACACCCACAGGTGCGCGGCCTTGGCGGCCAGGCGCGGGGAAAGTTCCGTTGCGGCTCGGTAGGCAAGCTTGGCCAGCATGGGCATGCGCCCTCCGTCAGATGTCGAGTTTGTCGAGCGCGTCCACGAGGTTGTCCAGCTCGTCGGGCTTCGATTCAGCGCGCGAGGCCCGGCGGGGCGCCATGCCCACGGACTGGCCAACGGCTTCCCGGCCATCCTTCACCAGCTCGCGGTCCCGTTCCTGCGCGGCGGTGGCCATCTGGTCACCCCCCCCGAACAGCTTCGACAGGTCGATCTTCAGCCCGCTGACCGCTCCGACCGGAGCGCCCGCGATTGCCGGAGTCTTGTACTCGGGGAACATGATCGCCTGTTCGGGGCAGACCCGGCTGCACGCCGGACAACCCTTCTTGCAGTTGTCCTGGCTTTCGACCATGATCCGCTCGCCGGCGTCCACCCCGTAGACGCCGAACAGGCAGAAATCGAGGCACTGCATGCAGTTGGTGCAGCGACTGTAATCAATCACCGGGTACCACCTGCGGGCCGCCGGGGGCGCCGCCAAGGCCGTCGCGTCGATCACGGGCGCTGGTTTCGGCATGCCCAGTTCCACCAGGGCCGGTGGTCGGTTGGCTTGCGCGGCTTCGCGGCGGGCCTTGGCCTCGGAAATGATCCGCCTCACCTCTTCCAGGTAAGGCTCGTGGCCCGGCTTGGCGCGCAGGTCCAACAGGGTGATTTTTCTGTCGGGAATGGTGCCGGTGGCGCCGATCGGTGGAAGCTTTTCCGGCTTGTCGTCGCTTTCGCCTTCATCCTCGTCTTCCGCCACCGGGTGCATGGGGCTTGAGCCCTCCTGCCCCTTCACTCCCATGCGGTCTAGCAGCCAGAAACCCGCGCGCGGGTAAAACCACCCGATGACGATCATGTCCCCCGTGACCGATTCCAGAAAAAGCCTGCCGGTGTGCCCCGCCTCCAGGTCGTACAGGTGCGGCACAATCGAGAGTTCGACCCCCGGTTCCACCAACAGCGCCGCGGCCAGGCTTTCCTCCAAGGCCCGGCGTACGGGGTTTTTCCCCTGCGCCTGCGATATCACCACGGTCACGCGGTTGCGGCTCATGCCTCTTCCCCCTCCGAGGGTTCGTCCACGATGCGGTTCATGCCGCCCTTGATCATCCGCTGGGTGTTTTCCCAGTTGGCGTGCAGGTGTGCCAGGTAGGCGTCGGCATCGACGAAATGGGCCGGGGCGGTTGCCCCGGCTATTTCGTAAAGCCAGCCCTCGCCGTAGCCGTCGGCGTTCACGATCGCCGGGTCCGCCAAGGCCCTGTCATTGAACCGGACGATAACGCCATCCATGGGAGCGTATAGGTCGGACTCGGCCTTGGAGGTCTCGATATGCCCAATCTGTCCCAACTGGCTCACTTTCATGCCCGCCGACAGCGACCAGTCGAGGAAATAAATGTCCTTCATCAGGGCCAAGGCGTAGCTGGTGAAGCCGAAACGCCAAGCTCCGACATGCCCGGCCGGGGCGCACCACAGGTGGTTTGTCGGGGCGTACATCAGCCCGCCGGGCAACTCCGCCCGGTGCTTGCCGATCTCGAACACCCTGTCCTCGCCCATGGATGGTGACCGTGAACCTTTCAAGACATCAGGTATACCGCTTGTAGGCGCGGTGTTCGGGTTCGAAGAACCTGGGCAGCATCCGGTCAACCTGGATCAACCCCGGCCGAGTCAGCACCAGACCCGGGGACTGCCGGTGAGCCATGCCCATGCCCACAAGCTCGTCGACTTGCGGGGCGAACTCCGTCACCGGATCCTTGCCATGCCTGGCAAGGAAGTCGGCGGAATCCCAGAAGCCCTTCTTCAGCAACAGGATCGACTCGCGAACGAAGCGTTCCCGGGGCGAAAGCGGATAGGCGCGCGCCCACGGGGCCTCACCCTTGTCGAGCGCGCCAAGGTAAGCCTCCCAGGTGTCAAGGTTCTGCACATGGGTGCCGCCGACATGCCCGAAGCTGGCCACCCCGGTGCCGAACATGTCCGCGCCCCGCCAAAGGCTGTCGCGGTAAACAAACTTGGTGGAGGGGTTTTTCACCGCCGTGGTGGCGCTGGTCACCGTGTAACCAGCCTTTTCCAGCTCCGTGAAGGCGTGGTCCACCCAGGCTCGCTTGGTCGGCCAATCGGCCACGGCGCCGGCGGGCTCGTCATTGCCGATCACGCGCAGTTCCTTGGAGAACACCGTGTTGTAAGGCAACTCCATCTGGTAGATGGTGACGCAGTCGGGCGCCAGCTCCACCGTCTTTTTCACGCAGTCGCGCCAATTATCCCAATTTTCATCCAGCATTCCGGCGATCAGGTCGATGTTCACCTGCGGGAAGCCCAGCTCTCTGATCCACCCATAGGCGCGGAAGATCTCCTCCGACAGGTGCGCCCGCCCATTGCTCTTGAGCAGCGCCTCGCTGAAGTTCTCGACGCCCAGGCTCACCCGGGTGACTCCCGCTGCGCGCAAGGCCTCGAGCTTGTGCCGTTGAAGCGTGCCCGGTTCGCACTCGAAGGTGATTTCCGCGGCGTTGGCCCAAGGCACATGAGCCTTCACCCGGGCGAACAATCGCTCCAGTTGCGTCGCGCTCAGGTACGAGGGGGTGCCACCGCCGAAGTAGACAAACTCCACGCCGCGGTTCCGCGCCATGGGGGAGGCCGCCAGCAACTCCACCTCGCGGGTGAGCGCCGCCACATAGGTTTCGATGTCCTCGGCGTTCTTGTCGGTGTAAACACGGAAATAGCAGAACTTGCACCTCTTCCTGCAGAACGGAATATGCAGGTACAAGCCAAGGGGCTTGGAAGGATCGGTCGGGCTGGCCAGGGCCTCGCGCGCCGAGGCCAGATGGTCCGGTTTCCAGAACGAGAACGGGGGATAGTTGGCGACAAAATAATTCCCAAGCCCCGTGCGTTCTTGGCGCGCGTCTTCCTCAAGGTGGACCGTGGCCATGAATGCTTTCCGAGGCGTGCGGGAATCGTTTATTGAGGCTTATCTATCCTACCGGAGTTCGTTGGGCTCACAAGGCGCCGGAGCGGCCTCACGGTGGACCGCCTCCTTCCTCTTCCATGATCTTTCGGCATTCCTCAATCAGGTCATCCGGAACCCCCATCCCACCGATGTCCCCCACCGGCTTTCCGGGATCCACCGCCCCTTTCAGGGGCCGGGGCGTGTCGGGTCTTGGCGCTGTGGCCTCACGGGCTGTTTGCCGAAGCAGCGCCCGCGCCTGTTCCTTCATCGCTTCGAATGGATCGTCGGCAACCCGGGGGGGAACGGCTTTGGGTGCCTGACTGGCAATTGAGGCGGGCAAAGGATCCATTTGCCTGACAGGAACGGCATCTGCCAAGGCCTTGGCTTCGCGCGTCATGGCGTCCAAGGCGTCTTCACGGGGCTTAAGAATCGTTGGTTTTGCGGGTTTGGGCAAGGCTTGGGCCTCGACCTGCTGGCGTTCCACATCCGGCGTCCACAGGGCCTTGAGTTCTTCCGTGCCGGGAAGGCTGGTGGTTGGCTTTTCCTCAATAGTTCGGGATGGAATGGATGCCGGTGCTGTTTCGGTCAGGCTTGCGTACCAGTCCACGCACCCGGCAATCGCGCACCCTTTTCGCCGGGCCTCCACGGTGATGTCGGAGTCTCCCGAAACGATCACCAAACGCGCGGGTCGCTTTTCCCCGGCGATCAACGAAAGGATCAGGTCATCGGCTGTTTGCCGGTGGGAATAACGGGTCTCAAAGTGCCTGCTGTGCACGAGGCCCCCATGAGGCCCGGAAATGGCCGGATTGGCGTGTCCGTCCAGGCAAATGAGCAAGTGGCCGGGGCCGGTCCACTGGCGACGCAGTTCAGCCAAAAATTCCTCGCGCGCCACCTCGAAGGCCTTCTGTGGCATGCCGTTGCGGACCACGCCCAAGGCGTGCATCAGGTTGTAACCGTCCACGATGTGGTCGCGGTTTCTCTCGAGCCTGTGTTCCGCCACCCGTTGACCTCTCCCGTGCCAGCCCTATCCCAAAATCATGATGAACAGCCCAAGCATGATTGTACTTTTCGACATCGACGGCACGCTGCTGTCATCCTCCGGCGCCGGCCTTCGGGCCTTGGAACGCGCCATGGCCGACCTGCACGGCATAACCGAGTCGATGCGGGGAATCTCGCTGGCCGGACGCACCGACCGCTCGATCGTCCGCGATCTGGTCAAGGCTCATGGCCTTCCCGCCGGTCCCGCCACCGAGGACGCCATTTTGGAATCTTATCTGGGCCACTTGCCCGAGCAGCTGACAGCCGCCGCCAAGCTGCTTCCCGGCATCAAGCCGCTGCTCGACCACCTTTCCACGCGTCCTGAAATCGGCGTCGGCCTGCTCACGGGCAACATACGCCGCGGCGCCCGGACCAAGTTGGGCCATTTCGACATCTTCCACCACTTCGATTTCGGCGGTTTCGGAGACCATCACACCGACAGGGACGATGTCGCCCGGGAAGCCATCGCGGATCTCCGACAACGCCACGGGGATGAATACCCCGCCGACCGCGTGCTGGTGATTGGCGACACCCCGCTCGACATCCGCTGCGCCCGCGCCGTGGGCGCCCGCGTGTTGGCCGTGGCCACGGGCATCCACACGGTGGAAGATCTCGCCCCGCACGCGCCCGACCACCTGATGGCCGACCTCGCCGACACCGCTCAGGTGATTGCGCTCCTTGCCAGTTGATGTGATCATTTAAAGATTCCCCATTTGCTCTCTTTCTGGAATCTGGGGAACGCCCCCTGTGAGAGGCCCCATCCCATGGCTTCAGGTCCGGCGCCAATACCATGGGCCCGGATCGTCAACCTGGTCTCCCTGCCGTTGGCGGGCCTGCCCTTGGCGTTGATTCTGGCGTTATCCCTCGTGGGTCAGCCGGATTACGAAATCTTTCCTCTTCTTGCCGCCGTGGTCGTCCTGCTGGCGTGGCGCCGTTCCCAAGGTTTGGGACCCCTCCGACCAGGCGAGGCGCCCCATCTTTTATGGGTCGGCTTGGGGTTGGCCCTGCTGCTTGCCATCACCGGCCTGGCCATCCAGCGGATGAGCCTCCTGTGGGCCCTGGCCGCTACTATCGCGGTTGCATGGCGCGTGGGTGGTTGGCCGATGGTCCGCGCCTGGGCACCTCCCGTTGCCTGCATGCTCTGGGCCATTCCGCCGCCCTTCGGCCTTCACGGATGGATCACCCGACAGTTTCAAGCCATTGCCGTGGATTCCTGCCACCATGCCCTGATGGCGGCGGACCTGCTCCATGCCGTGCGTGGCCTTTTGATCGCCTTGCCGGAGCATACCTTCTTTGTCTCGGAAGCCTGCAGCGGTGTTCGTTCGCTGAGCGCCATGGGAGCGTTCGCCAGCGTTTGGGCCGTCGCCCTGAGGCGACCCGCCTGGCATGTGGCCCTTTTGATGCTTGCATCGCTGGGTTGGGTGCTGGTGGTCAATATCAGCCGCATCTTAGCCATTGTGGTCGCCTTCAAGTTCAGGCTCGACCTTTCCGAAGGCTGGGCACATTTCCTATTGGGTATGGTGGTTTTTCTGTCGGGTCTCATGCTGATCATCGGCACCGATGTCGCCTTGGCATGGGTGGTTGAATGGCTGCGCGGTCCCCGGGCATCCATGGCCCGCGACAGCGAGGCCACTCGTTGGGATCGGCATGAGCCGGCATGCTGGCCTGTGTGGGTCTTCAGCGCTTCAGCGGTCATATTCATCCTTCAATGCGGCGTCGCGGGCCTGGTGCTGGCGCGCAAGGTTCCTGATTGGCGGGCGACCGCCCATTTGCCGCTGCTGGCCGGTTCACTACCCGACTCCATGGCGGGATGGGCGAGGGTGGATGGTCCCTTGGGCATGGAAACCACCGGCATGCTGGCCTTGGGCGTCAAATCTCAGCGGTGGCGCTATTCCCGTGACGGCCTCATCGCCCAGGTGTCCATGGACGATCATTTCCCCGGATGGCACCCGCTGGATGACTGTTACATATTCGCCGGCTGGATCCAGGAAGCCTTCGAGACGATCAACGCTCAGGGTGGTCCGGTCATGGTCTCCTCGTACCAGCGCGACGGTGGCCGTCATGGCTACCTGGCTTTTGGACTCAGGGCCCGTCAGGGCCGTTGGATCGGCCCGCCGGATGTCACGGCGCGTTATTCCATCGCCTTGGTCAACTATTTGAAATACTTGTATTTGGGGAAGGATGTTTCCGGCACGGAGAGCCCGACCCGCCAGCTTCAGGTGTTCATCGACTCTTCCAGACCGTTGGATGCCGCCAGCCAGGCCTTGGTTTTGGAGTTGTTTGAAGAGGCGCGCGGGCGCCTTGATCCGCTGCTGTGGCCGGAGGCGATTCCATGAGCATGGGCCCTTCTCCCACACCCGCGCAGTCAGGGTCATGGTTGCCCCTCGTGTTGGTCACTCCCGCGATGGCGGGCCTGGCCCTGGTCATCACCATGGCTTGCTTGTTTTATTTCGGTCCGGACGACGGCGCCTTCTATCGGCGCAAGGCCCTTCAGGCGGCGCAACGCGGCGATGGCCGCTCGCAGGCCTTCGCGCTTGAATGCCTGCTGTCGCTGGATCCAGCCAACCGGTCCACGCGATGGGAATTGGCCCAGGTGTATCGGAACAACAGGCAAGCGGACCAATTCGCGGCCATATCGGCTGACCTGATGCCTCTTCACCAACCCGGCTTTGGCCCAGCGCAAAGGGATGTGGCCAAGTCGATTCTGGATACTTTCGAGCGGCAACCTCCGGCCAAACCGGACGAGCAATCCCGCATATTGGAAGAGGCCATGGCACACCTTCGTCAAAGCCTGGTCGACCAGCCCAAGAATCCCGAGGCGGTCGAGCGGCTTGTGGACCTGCTTTCCGCCATGGACAAGGACCCCGAAGCATTGGAATGGGTGGCGGGCATGCCGCCCAACGCGCTTTCCCCTTCCTTGGCCATCCGCAAGGCATGGTTGGAAAGCAAGGGAAACGCTTCCAAGGTCTCCGATTCTGTCATCGCTGTTTCCGCGACCTTGGAAACTCAGGCGGCCAAGCCCAACGCGCCGGACCATGTTCGCCGCTCGCATGCCCTGGCTTGTGAGCTTCGTGGAAACTTGTCAGGTGCTTTTGAGGTCTGGTCCGGGCAAATCAAGGAAAATCGCCCGCGCATCCGGCAGTTGGAAGGTCGTCGGCACTTGGTAGGCCTGCATGTCCGCCGGGCCGATGAATGCCTCAACAAGCTCCCGCGGGACTGGGAAGGAATGGCGGAATCGGTGCATCGCGGGCTTTCGCTCGATCCAAACGCCGCCACGCTGCTTGAGCGGTTGGTGTTGCTGGCCAACCCCGCCGGTTCCCGTTCCGACACCTCCGATAACCAGCAGGCCCGCGACAAGGCGCTTTCCCATGTGAACGATCTGCTGGCCAAGGGAGCCAACCCGGCCCTGTTGCACATGCTGCTCGCCGCGGAATACCACCGCAACCGGCGGCAGGAGATGGCGCGGCTTCATTTTGAATTGGCCAACCGGGCTGATCCGAAAATGGCGGTGGTGGCCAACAATCTGGCTTGGTACCTGGTCAACACCACTCCACGCGATCCGGAACGCGCGCTGTCGCTGGTGAATGCCGCCTTGGCCTCGGGAATGGCGAATCCGAGCTTTTTGGAAACCCGGGGCCAGATCCGCGCCGTGCTCGGCGACGATGCCGCCGCCATCATCGACTTGGAACAAGCCGGTAAGGCGCTGGGTATGACACGGGCCATTCACCAGACCTTGGCCAAGTGCTATGCCCGGCTTGGAGACGAGGAGCAGGCCCGCCGCCATGAGCAGAACGCTCGTGTGAAATGAAAACAGTCGGAACGGTTCAATGGTCTTCGCGGATCCGCAGATCGTGGAAGCGGACCTCCTTCCACGGCCAGTGGGCCTGCAACCCGATTCCCCCTTTGTCGGGAAACTTGGGATCCACCTTCTTGACCGGATATCGGTCGATGGTGGTCTGCCCGTTCAGCCATGCCGAGACAACATTGTTTTCCACCCGGATTTCCAGATAGTTCCACTGTCCCTGCGGATTGTCCATCCGGACCGCGGGGCGGATGACCTTGCCGAGGTCCTGGATGTTCTTCTTGGCGGGGTCGTACTCATGCAGAACACCCCAGAGACCTGATCCCCACTTGTGTTCCCAGATGTCCGCCTGCCAAGGATGCACGCCGCGGAGGTAAATGCCGGTGTTGGTGTCGGAAGGGTCGGCATTCGCGAAAAGGAACTCAACCCGCAACTGGTAGTTACCGTAGTCTTTTTTTCTGGTCACGATGCTCGGGCCCGGCCCGCTGAATATCCAGGTTCGGCCTTCCCGCTTCCAGTGGTCGTCCAAGGCGCCCCGTCCTCCGAAGCCTGGGTAAACCTCCCATTCCTTGGCGTTCATGATGCTCTTGAACCCGATTTCCCGAATGCGGATGTTCTTGATTTCAATAGGGCCCTTGCGGACCCTGAACCCGACATATCCGCGGCGGGGGACATGGTCGCGGCAGTCCCATGCGGGTTTTCCGTTGCATTCGAGGGAGAACCGGGGACCGGAGGCCAGCAATCGCCAGGTGTTCCATTCGCCCACCGGTTTTTGAAGCTCAGGCGCGGCCTTGCGGTTGTTGCCGCCGCCTCCGATCATTCCTCGCGGCCCGGCATTGTACTGCCCTTCTCCCCGGTCGGTTTCCTGGGGCCCGCCCTCGAGGCCCTTGGCCATCCTGATCGGATCCGCCTGGAGAGTCCGGCCCGCGTGCACATGCAGGTCGGCATCGAACGATGGATCAAGCGCCCGCCAGTCGAAAGCAAGCTCGAAATCCTCATATTCCCACTGCGAGGCGAGGATCACCCGGCCATCCCCGTTGCCCACGATCACGCCCTCGCGGATTTTCCATGCTTCTGGGGTTTCCTTGGGCATCCGCGATTCCGGCCCGAAGCGCCAGCCGGAAAAATCCTTCCCGTTGAACAAGGCCACGGTGTCGGCGGCGTCCTCGGCGCGCGCACCGAATAGATTCCAAGATAAAAACACGCTGGCAACGATAATTTTGTGGCCAATCGGTATGCGCATGGGAATGCATTCCTTGGTGAGGCTGGTTCAGCCGATGAAAACCATCATAAGGTTGATCTTTTCAACTTGGCCGGTCAATGACACGCGGGAGCGGGCGAGTTGCGGTTCGTTTCAGGCACCCTGGCCGAATGCCAGCCGGAAATAGAACGCCACCGCGCCGGCGATGGCTGCAAGCGCGCCCAAGGCGAGTGTTCCCGGTTCCGGAACAGCAGCGGTGGAAAGCTGGAAGTTGTAAAGGGGATCACCGGAGACGGCATAACTAGCGTTACTGAAACCTGAGCCGCCAGTGGCGGATATTGATGAACCAGTGGCAAATGACCAGCCACTGACACTATTGTTCAACCCCACGGTGGAAAGAGTGTATGAAGTTGCCAGCAAAGGGTCGGTAAGTGCCGAGCCCGAGAAATCGAAGTAGTAACCGTATCGGGTTGATCCTCCGTTGCCATTGATCGTGTTGCCACTGTCAAGACTGGC
>CAWUNZ010000084.1:0-12841 GCA_963923445.1 uncultured bacterium | reverse complement strand
CAAGAGCCAACGGCGTCCAAGACCGGAATTTGGCGTCCGTGCCCACCGTGACCCGGCTTGCCGGAAATGCGTTGTTGTTCTGGTTGGCGTAGTTGTGGAGTGCCAAACCGAACTGCTTCATGTTGTTCGTGCAACTCATGCGGTTGGCGGCCTCGCGGACCTTTTGAACCGCAGGAACCAGAAGGCCGATCAACACCGCGATGATGGCGATCACCACCAAAAGCTCAATCAGGGTGAAGGCTGACCGTCCGCCGGTTTTCCTGGAGTTCATGTCGCACCTCAACAGTGATATGGGTGATGGCATCGGCGGCTGATCGCCGAATGACAACAACCTAACCAAGCTGTAGGCTGGCTCCGTGAAATTCAGACTAATAAACGATGAAGAAATAAAGTAGGACGGTGATTATCCAAAACATCATTTTTCGATTATGCACACTCCCTGATGGCCGCTGCCAAATCCACCCGCCCATCGTACAGCGCGCGACCCACGATGCACCCCGGCAGGCCGGCATCGCGCACGGCCAGAATGTCGGCCAACGAGCCGATGCCACCGGAGGCGATCACCTCAACCTTGGCATGGTCAGCCACCTGCCGGGTGGCCGGCACATTACAACCCGTCAGCGTGCCGTCGCGGCTGATGTCGGTGAACACAATCGCCGCCAAGGGCCAATCGGCAACACGCTGAAGCACTTCAAGGACCGACAAGGCCGATGAGGTGAGCCAACCTTGGGTGGCCACCATGCCATCGCGGGCGTCGAGGCCCAGCACGATCCGGCCGGGGTGGATTCGGGCCATCCGCTCGGCCCAGGCGGGGTCATCGAGCGCGCGGGTGCCGAGAATCACCCGGCGCACACCCATGGCCAGGGTGGATTTGATGTGCTCCTCTGAACGCAGGCCACCACCCACCTGGCAAGGCACGGTTCCGGCGGCGGCGACAATCTTGGCGATGGCGGCGGTGTTCACAGGAGCGCCGGCGCGGGCGCCATCGAGGTCCACCAAGTGAAGCCAAGTGGCCCCTTGGGCGATCCAGTGGCGGGCCATCGCGGCGGGGTCTTCCCCGTAGACCGTTTCCTTGGCGTAGTCTCCCTGATGCAGACGGACGCAGTTGCCGGCCCGGATGTCGATGGCGGGATAGATTTGCACGAAAAAGCTCCCTAGCTAGGCTTTCAAGTTCCCGAACCCGCGCAGCAATTCCAACCCGGCGGCCTGGCTTTTTTCAGGGTGAAACTGGGCGGCATGGCAGCGTCCCCTGCTGACAGCGGCGGCAAAACCGTCGCCATAATCGCAAGTGAGGGCGACCACGGGTTCCGTCGGCCGGGCATGGTAGGAATGGACAAAATAGAAGTGAGTTCCGGCAGGAATGGAACCGAAAACCTCACCCGGAATGGGCCCCTTTTCCACGGTGTTCCAGCCCATGTGCGGGACAATCAGGCCTTCCCGGTCCGGAAATCGGACGACATCACCCTTGAACCAGCCCAAGCCCGTGTGATCGCCATCCTCCAGCCCGCGCTCGAACAAAAGCTGCAAGCCCAGGCAGATTCCGAGAAACGGTTTATCCGCTTGCAGGTGGGACAGGATGGGTTGATCAAGTTTCTTCGACCGCAAGGCACCAATGGCATCGGCAAAGGCGCCAACTCCGGGCAGAACAAGGTGCGTCGCCCGGCCCGCGCGGTCCGGATCGGAAGTGATGGCCGCGTCGAAACCAACCTCGGCGAACGCCTTTTGCACGCTCCGCAGGTTGCCCATGCCGTAATCGACTATCACCAGGTCCGTCATGCCGTCTCCACCACCGGTTTGGGCCGCCCCTTCCACCAAGTGCCGATATCATCCCAGAAAGTCGAGATGATCGGAACGATCAGAAGGGTAAGAATCAGGGAAAGCGCCTGGCCCCCCATGATGAGCTTGGCCATGCCGGCCCTGCTGGCGGCGCCCGGGCCTTCACCCAACGCCATGGGCACCATGGCCGCCACCAGCATCACCGTGGTCATCAGGATCGGGCGCAAGCGGCTTCGATTGGCATCCAATATGGCTTCGTCCCGGCTCAGGCCCCGCGCGCGCGCCTGATTGGCCGCGTCCACCTGCAAGATGCCGTTCTTCTTCACGATACCGAACAGCATGAACATGCCGAAGGTGGCGTAAATGTCGAGGCTGGTGTTCAGCACCACCAGGGAGAACACGGCGAATGGAATGGTCAGGGGCAACGACAGCATGATGGTGATGGGATGCAGGAAACTCTCGAACTGCCCGGCCAGCACCATGTACATGAAAACCACGCTCAAAATGAAGGCGATGGCGAAGCTGTTGCCCTGCTCGGCCAAAAGTTTGGCGCGGCCGATGAATTCCCAGCGGTAATCCGCCGGCAGGTCGAGCGATTTCACCTGCCGGGTCAGCGCCGTGACCGCCTCGCCCAGGGCCACTCCCTCGAGGTTGGCGGAAATCACCACCTGCCTTTGGCGGGAAAACCGGTCGATCGACTGCGGACCCAGCGCGTATTCGAAACGCGCCACGCTCGCCAAGCGCACAGGGCCGGCACCCGGCCTGCTCGAGGGAACCGAAAGCTGCTCGAGCGTGGAACGGTCCTGCCGCGACTCGGGCCGCGCGCGCAGCCACACATCGTATTGCTCGTCGGCCTCCTTGTAGCGGGCGACGATCTCACCGCCCACCAGCAAACCGGCGGCCGAGGCGATCGACTCCACCGACACCCCCAGCTCGCTGGCCCGCTCCCGGTCGGGAATGACGCGAAGCTCGGGCTTGCGGAGCGAAAGGGAAGTGTCCACATCCACGAAGTAGCCTTGCTCGCGCATCCAGCGGGCCAACTGGTCGGAGTAGTCCTTCAGCTTGAGCATGTCGGGGCCGCGCATGTTGAAGTCGATCATCACCTGCCGGAACCCGGTCCCGTTGAACGCGGAGACATCCTGCACGGCGGCGCGAAGGTCTGGATAATCGACCAACAAGGCCCGCGCCTCGTTCATGACATCGAACTGGGTGAATTCGCGCTCCTCAAGATCCGTCAACCTCACATAGACCGAGGCCGTGGAGACATTCCCCTGCGCCTTGCCTTCTCGTCCACCCGTGTCGCCCACCTGGAGGAAGGTGAATCGCACGCCGCGCAGGTCGCGCAGCTTGGACTCGAGGTCAAGCATGAGGCGCTCGACCCGCTCAAGCGACCATCCCTCCGGCAAGGTGGCCACAACCTCGAACTCGCTCTGGTCGTCGCGGGGCACAAATTCCTTGCCCACCTTGCCGAACAGGGCGGGAGTGGCCGCCATGAGGGCGACCGAAAGCGCCACGATCACCCAGCGCCTTTTCAACGACCACCGCAGGAGCGCCATGTAGCCCCCCTCGACGAGCGACCAAACCCAACCCGACTTGCTGCGCGCGCCATGGGTTTCCGGCAGCAGGAAGCGCGAGCAAAGCATCGGCGTCATGGTGAACGACACGACCATGCTCATGAGGATGGAGAACGCGATCACCATGCCGAAGCTGCTGAAAAAGCGCCCCACGCGGCCGTTCATGAAGGCGATGGGCAGGAAGATCACCAGCAGCGACAGGGTGGTCGCCACCACCGCCTGCGCGATCTCGGCGGTGGCCTCCCCGGCCGCCTGCATCGGGCTTTTCCCCATCTCCTCCATGTGGCGGAAGATGTTCTCATGCACCACCACCGCGTCGTCGATGACGATGCCCACGGCCAGAATGAGCCCCAGCATGGTGATGTTGTTGAGCGTGAAGTCCATCCATTCCATGAACGCGAAGGTGGCGATGATCGACAGGGGAATCGACATGGTCGCGATCACCGTGGTGCGCCAGTCGCGGATGAACAGGAACACCGTCAGGCTCACCAGCACGGCGGCCAGCAGGCAGTGCAGCCTCAGTTCCTCGAACGACTTCTTGATGAACCGCGACTGGTCGCGGACGATGGCAAGCTTCACATCCGGCGGCAGGATCGCCTTGAGTTCCTCGACCCGCTTGAGGACCGTGTCCACCACCTTCACGATGTTCGCCCGCGACTGCCGCTGAACCAATAGGGTGACCGCGGGATCTCCCGGACGGGCGGGGTCGGATTCGCCAACGCGGAACAGGCGGGCGGAACTGCGTGGTTCCTCGACGGAGTCGGAAACGGTGGCGACATCCTCCAGGCGGATCGGCTGGCCGGACCTGTTGGCGACGATCAACTTGAGCAGGTCGGTCGGACGGGCGACGCGCCCCATGGTGCGCAGGCCGATTTCAGCGGTGCCTTGCTCCACCCTGCCGCCGGGCAGTTCCTGCGTCTCGCCCGTCAACACCCGACGGATATCGACGATGCCCAGGCCCTCGTACTTGAGCAGGCGGTCGGGGTCCACCTCCACCTGAATGGCCCGCGCCCTGCCGCCAGTGACCACCACGCGGCCCACGCCGGGCAGCGACTCAAGGTCCTCCTTGAGCGACTTGCGCGCCAGTTCCGTCACCTCGCGCGGGTCGCGCCGGCCCGAAAGGGCGATCGACAGCACCGGCGAGGCGTCAAGGTCGAACCGGTCGATGATGGGTGTCTGGGTTCCCTCGGGCAACTGCGACAAGATGCTGCGAACCTTCGACTCCACCTCCTGCGCGGCGGTGGCGCCGTTTTTCTCAAGCACGAACTGGATGATGATCTGGCTGAAGCCCTCGCGGGTGGTCGACCTGAGCTCGTCGATTCCAGAGACGGTGTTGCAGATTTCCTCAAGCGGCTTGGTGACGGTGCTTTCCATCTCCTCGACGCTGGCCCCGCGGAGGACCGTGGAGACGGCGACCACCGGGACATCGACATTGGGGAACAGGTCGACGCCAAGCCGGGAGTAGCAGACCATGCCGAAGACCAGCGGCGCCGCCAGGAGCATGGCGGTGAAGACGGGGCGGCGAATGCAGACATCCCAGATCGCCATGGCGATTATTGGCCCCCGCGGGAGCGGACGGGGGCGCCGTCCGAGACACGGGCCAGGCCGCTCACGATGGCCCGGTCGCCCGCTGAAAGCCTGCCTCCCTTGGCCGGAATCACCTCCACCCAGGCCGAACCGCCGGGCGCGCCGCCACGCTCGCCCATGGTCACCTCCAGCGCTCGGGCCTTGCCCTGTTCGACCACGAACAACCTCACGATTCCCGCGAAACTGGCGAGGGCCTCCTCGGGAACGGTGAGCGCGCCCGTATCGGTGCCCACCAAAATTTCGCCACGGGCGAACATGCCGGCGCGCAGGTCCCGGGCAGGATTGGGCAGCAGGATCTCGACAAAGAATGTTCGGCTGGCCGGATCCACCGTGGGGTTCACCCGCGAGACCGTCCCGCCGAAGGCGCGCCCGGGCCAAGCCTCCACCGACACCTCCACGCTCTGTCCCACCCTCACCTTGTTCGCCTCGCGTTCCGGAAGTGCCGCCTGCAACTTGAGCGGGTCGTCGAGCACCACGCGCACCAATGGGGTGCCGACCCGGGCCAGTTCCCCCTCGGACACCATCCTCTGCGCCACCACCCATTTCTCCTCGCGGCCGGGAACACCAAGCCCGGCGGCCTTGGCGCGCGCCTGGGACAGGGGTTCCACCGCCACCTGGGTGTCGCGAAGCTTTTGCTCCCGGGTTTCCAGCGCCGCCTGGCGCTGCCTGAGCGACGCCAACAGCGCCCGAGCGTCGAGGTAGGCCGCGTCGAGGTTGCTGCGCGCCACCTGGGCGTCGGTTTCCGATGTCTGCTGTTCCTCGCGGGTGGAGGCACCGCCCAGGCGGCGGACTCGCTCGTACTTGGCGCGCGCGTTTTCCTCCAGCCTGCGGGCGCGTTCCACCAAGGGAACCTTCCCAAGCTCCATCTCCCCGACGGGGGGCTTGTCGATGCCCAGCTTGGCCAGGTCCACCTCGAGCGCGCGTCGCTCCTCCTCCGCCAAAAGGCGATAGTCTCGATCCTCAATTTCCAACAATATCTCACCCGGCGGCACCTGGTCGCCCACCTCGTGCCTCAGGCGCTTGACCCGCCCCTCCACCTTGGCCGAAAGAACCACCTCCTCCTGCCCCTGCAATCCGCCCACCACGCGCACCGTCCGCCGGATCGAACGCGCCACCACGGGCGAAACCGTGACGCTGATCTCCTCCTCGCCTCCCTTGGACGCTTCCTTGGAAGCCTTGGGCCCGGCGCTGGGCAGCGAATGAATGAGCAGGTAACCGCCCACGCAGGCGACCACCACGACAACCAGGCCGGAGAGCCGGCTCAGCAAGCGAACAATCAGGTTCATGAATCCAAGCCTAGACCGATCGGTCTAACTACGCCATGGAACTTTCATCGCCGCCGCGGGTCAGCCGAAGCATCAGGCTCATCAGCAGCAATCCGCCCAAGCCCGCCACGGCCAACAACGACATGACCACGGGATCGAACATCACATCGGCCACGGGCGGGCCCAACCACCTCCAGCCCAGCCAGGTGGCCATCACACCCATGGCCAGGGCGGGACCGAACGGGAGCGCCTGGGTACCCCTGATCGCCAGGTAGCCGATCCCAAGCAGCAAGCCCGGAACAATCGAGGCGAAGAAACCAACCACGACCACCTGCCAGCCGGTGAACGCCCCGGCCATCAGCAGCAGGTCGCTGTCACCAAGCCCGAGGCTTTCACGGCCGCGGCCCAATCCATAAACGGCTCGAATGGCTCGGCAAATAAGCGAACCGGCAACGGCGCCGGCCAACCCTGAGGCCAGACCGTACCCGACCGTTCCGGGTGCCAGCCATGCGGGAAGCGGCCAAGCCACCGGCCATGGATGAAGCCCGGGAAAATGGAGCGCCGGTTCCGCCCGCACCCCCGCCGGAACCGATCTTCCCTGCCGATAGAGGGCCGGGTGTTCCAACTGGTGAACAGCCACCGCGGCGGAGACTTTTTCCACCGTCGCCGGAAATGGCCATGGCATGGCGACGCTGTAGGCCAGACCAACAACCAAACCGGTGATCGTGATCTCCAGGGGAATTTCCTGATGTTCCAGATCGCACAAGCTGGCGGCCAGCAGAAAGCCGAAAAGCACCGCCTCGGCGCTCCAGGCGGCCCAAGCCTCGGCGGGAATCACACCCCATTGCAGCGCGTGCCCATGGTCGCGCCACCAACCGACTCCGCGGACATCGGCCACCACCTCCAGAAGAAACAATCCGGTGAACCCCAAGCCGGCGACCAACTCCACCAGCAGATACCGGATGGAAAACGGCTGGCCGCACCAGTGGCATCGTCCTCCCAGGCGCAGGTAACCGATCACCGGCAGGTTGGCGTGCCAGGGCAAACCCTTGAGGCACGATCCGCAACGGGACGACGGCCAGATGATCGACTTCTCATAGGGCAGCCTGACCGCCGCGACATTGAGAAAACTTCCAGCGGAAAGGCCGAGGGCCAGGGTGCCGAGAATCCATGCCGTCCACGCGATGATGGGGATCATGCCGGCACGCGTTGAGGCAGGCGGGCGGCGATGGCGGCCACCATGGCGGAGACATCCGAGGCGGAAGTGTCGATTTCCAGCCGGCTGCACGACCGATACAAGGGAAGTCGGGCGGCCAGCACGCGGCGGGTCTCCTCGCGCGCCATCTCCTCCCGGTCCGCCGGGGCATCGGCAAACAGCGGCGGCCTTTGGTCATGGGAGCATGGATCGGCCAGAACGCGCGCGACAAGGGTTTCCACAGGGGCGGTCAGGAACACCGTCTGAACCGTGGCGAGCAGCAACCTGTTGGCCCGACGGAGCACAATGCCTCCGCCGCAGGAAATGATTCCTCCCAGCGCCAAGGCGTCGCGCAGGGCCTGCTCCTCGCGGTCGCGGAAGACCGATTCCCCATCGCGGGCGAACTGGTCGCGGATGGGGCCGTGAACAGCCGTGATCATGGCGTCCGTATCGGAAACGGAAACGCCGAGGCGCGCTGCCAATGCTTTGGCCAAGGTGCTTTTGCCGCTGGCCCGAGGCCCCACAAGGGCGACGGGAACCACCCAGGAACCGCTCAACCGGCGCCCTGGGCCAGCGGCCTGCCAACACGCGATGACAAGGCGTTGCGGGCCACTTGCCGCATCAGGTCGGCGGGGGCGGCTTCACCGGTGAAGAGCTTGAACTGGGCGGCGGCCTGGGCGATGAACATGTCGAGGCCGGTGACGGCAACCGCGCCCTTTTCCCGGGCCGAACGAACCAAAAGAGTGCTTTCCGGATTGTAAATGGTATCCATCACCACCATGGGCGGCTTGATGAACGACGACTCCAGGGGAGACTCATCCACCATGGGGTGCATCCCCACCGGGGTGCAGTTCACCACCACATCCACGGGCGACGCGTGCCGGTTGCCCCAGTCGACCACCGCGCAAGGGATGGCCTTAGCGATTCCCTCGGCCCTGGATTGGGTGCGGGCGGCCAGGCGCACTTCGGCGCCACGGGCCGATAGCCCGTGAACCACCGACCTGGCAACGCCACCGGCTCCCAGCACCAGCACTTTCTTGCCCTTGAGGGACCAACCATCCGGATGGTTCTTCAGGCCTGTCATGATGCTGTCGAGAACCGCGTCGTAATCAGTGTTGTGCGCCTCGATGGACCCGTCTTCGCGAAACACCAAGGTGTTGGCGGCCCCCGTCGCCTCCACCTCGGCCGAGCGGTGAGTAGCCAGGCGGCAGGCATCCTCCTTGTGCGGAATGGTGACCGAAAGCCCCTTGATGCCCAAAAACGCATGCGCGGAGAGAAATTCCCCGAGCATTCCCTTGGGAACCGTGAACGGCACATACAGGTCGTTGTTGCCCAGCTTGCGCATGGCGTTGTTGTGGATGATCGGGCTGAGGCTGTGGCCTAACGGATCCCCCACCACGCCGAACAACCGGGTGGAGGCGTTGACCCGCCTGACGCCAAAGTTGAGTTGCAACTGGGCGATCGTGAACAGGCCGGGGGCCACGGCTGTTTCCGCTGAAACCGCGGCGTAGGTGAAAGGCGCCCCAAGCTTGAGCTGGATCAACCGGCTGGCCTGGCCCACCTGCCCCATGCCGAACGCCACCGTGGGCTTGGGAGCGTTGACCAACAGTTGAAGCACGCGCGCCGCTTCCCCGGGAGCGTGGGTCAGGCAAGCCACCTTGAGCGTGTCGGCATCCGATCGCGCCATCGATTGGTAGATGGATTCGAGGTCGGCCGGAACTCCTGAAAAATCGTGGAACGAGACAATTCGCTTTTCACCGGCAACACGGGGAAACGATTCAATCACATCCGATTCGACATCGATCCAGGCAAAACCCGATTCCACCGCCTTGGTTAAAAGCGCCCTTCGGGCAACCTCGTCGCCTTCCCAGGCCCCACCATCGGATTTGCGCCGCGCCGTGGCCACCAAGGGCACGGTGGCCGCCTTGACAAAAACCCCGAGGTCGCCGGCATCGCGAATCAAATCCAGCCTGATCTCCGCCATGGAGACCTTGCGTTTGCACGCCTCGGAGAGATCCGACAAGGCCTCGGCAACGGTCGGCCGGGCAATGACCGCACAGACCGGATCGGGGCGCGGCGGTTCGGACAGCCCAGGCGGCAACGGCCGAAAAGACATGAAGACGATACCCTCGGGGAGATCTGACATTCATATCAGTATCACATCTTGCCAACCGTGTTCAGGGTTTCTTCCCTTGTTCCTGTGATTTCGTGACCCACCGGGGCCGCCGAAGGTGTTATCATTTGATCACGGGGCCAGTACGCCCATCGGGAGCCGGAGACCACCATGGGATTTCAGGATCGCGATTACCAGCGCGAATCATTTCGCCACGACGCGATCCCCACGGAACACCTTGTCTCCAAGGCCTTTATGGCCATCTGCGGCGTGATGTTCTTTTTGGAACTGGTCAGCCCCGACAGGGGCGCCATGATCGATCGGTTGAGCCTCAGCACCCGGGCCTTGGCTGAAGGCCGCGTTTGGACACTGATCACCCACGCCTTCCTCCACGATCCCTCCACCCCGATGCACATCGTGTTCAATTTGCTGGCATTCTGGTGGTTCGCGACAGATCTGGAAGACCGCCTGGGCCGATTGAAATTCGTGTTGGTTCTCGCGGTGGGCATCCTGGTCCCCGCGATCGCCTACCTCGCGACCCGGGGAATGAGACTTCTCCCAGAAGGGGCCGGGGTGATTGGCGCCTCGGGCTGCGTGAATGCCGTGCTCACCTTGGCTATTCTGCGGGCCCCCTTTCAGCAAATCATGCTTTTCGGCGTCCTGCCTTTGCAGGCGTGGGTTTTTCTGGCCATCTCGCTGGCACTCGACGCCATCAACCTCAGGCGACCCGACAGCCTTGTGGCCTCGGACATGCATTTGGCTGGTGCCGCGGCGGGCGCGGTCATGTTCCTTATGCCCTCTGCCTCAATTCCCCCCCTGTTCAGGCGCGGACTTCCCCGGCAGCGCAAACGGCGCTTCCCCGCACCGACTCTGACGGTGTTTCGGGGCGAAGAGGATGGCGCGTCGGCGCGCAAGGAAGCGGCGACACGGCCCTCGGCGCCGCCGGCAGGAAAACTGGAACCCAATATTGACGCCCTGCTCGAAAAAATCTCGCGGGAGGGTATGGCCAGCCTCACCGATGTGGAACGCCAGCAATTGCTCCAAGCAAGCGAGAAACTCCGCGGAAGAAAGCCCTGAAGGATCCTTGCCATGCCCCTGATGGAATACACCTGCGCGGCCTGTAGCAACGACTTTGAAACGCTTGTGATGGGGAGCGAAAAGCCCCATTGCCCCAAGTGCGCTTCCCCGGACCTCAACCGCCGGTGGAGCCTTCCGGCGCGCCCCGCCAAGCAATCCGCGGGCATGGCAAACGGGTGCCCCACCGACGGGCCTCCGTGCAACCCTCACTGCTGCCGCTTGCCATCGGCATGACAAGGCGGCTATTGTATTCGCTAGGCGCTTCTTTCCCCCTCCCGGCGCCAGCCTGAAAACTGAAGTTTCTGAGTTCACAACCGATCCGGGAGTGTCGGAGTGGCGCCAGCAACACCTCAGAAAACCCTTTCAAGGGCTTCTGAAACCGATCATGACCTGCTTTTGACCCTTGAGGATGTGAGCCAACTCGTCTCGCATTCCCACAACAGGCAGGAAACATTCCAGAACATCTGCGAACTGATCCAAAGGCGTTTCCACACCGCGGTCTGTTCCATTTACATCGCGCATCCGCAGCGCGAGGAACTTGTTCTGGCGGCGACGGTCGGCCTCAACCCGGAAGGGATCGGCCGGGTCCGCATGAACTATTCCGAAGGCCTCACCGGATTGGTGGCCCAGACAATGGCTCCGGTGGTGGAAACTGACGCCCAACACCACCCCCGGTTCAAATACTTCAAGGAAACCGGGGAAGACCCTTTTCGGACATTCGTGGGGGTGCCGCTGGTGGAGGCCGGCTCGCTTCGGGGCGTGCTGGTGGTGCAGACGGTTGAACGCCGCGACTTCGGCCTGAGCGAGGTCAGGCTCCTCAAGACGGTGGCCGCCCAGCTTTCATCCCTGGTGCAGGACGCCTGGTGGCTTGAGCAGGTGGGCTGCGCGGCGCACGACACCGCGCCTCGCCGCGAGGCCACCGCCTGGGCGGGAAAGCCGCTCAGCCCGGGGGCCGGAGTCGGTCGGGCCTATGTGATCGATGGCTTCGACGAGTACCGCCGAAACGCCCAGCGAAACACGGACAATCCGACCAAGGAACTGGTTCGGCTCGACAACGCCATGGCCGGCGCCCGGGCCGAGCTTGTCGAGCAGGAGCGCGCCATCGGCGATCTCCTGGGCGAGGACCATGGCGCCATCCTCCAGGCGCAGCGGATGATCCTGCAGGACAACGGGGTGGTGGGCGACCTGCACGACCGAGTCCGCTCCGGTCTCACCGCCGAGGCCGCCGTGCTGGACACGCTCGACCAGTATGTCGCCGCGTTCCAGAAGGTGTCGATGCCCCTCATGCAGGAGCGCATCTTTGACATCAAGGATGTGTTCAATCGCACCCTGTGGCGCCTGCAGGGCGGCAGGACCGGACCGGCCGACTCGAAGACCCCCCTGGTGCTGGTGCTGCGCGAGGCATCGGTGCTGGAGTTGTTCGCGGTGGACCGCAGGCGCCTGGCGGGGGTAGTCGTCGAGCACGGCGGCCCGCAATGCCACGCGGCCATCCTTGCCCGCTCGCTGGGCCTGCCGATGGTGGGTCAGGTATCCGACTTCGGGTCGTTGGCCACCCCCGGTCGCTGGCTCAGGGTGGACGGAACCGCTGGAAAGGTGGAGGCCACATCCCCGCTTTCGGCGGATTCGGAGACTGTTTTCCCCGAAGACGCGCCGAGCGGCAGGCCTGTTCCCGCGCCGGGCGAGGCGCACGCGGGGCCCGCGGTCGAGGCCACCGTCAACCTGTTTTTCGAGGCCGCCCAGGCATGGGATGAAGGCGCGCGGGCCATCGGCTTGTATCGCAGCGAGTTCCTGTTCCTGGCCCGCCGGACCGTCCCGACCGAAGATGAGCAGGAGCATATTTATCGCAAGCTGATCCTCGCCATGCGCGGCGGCCCCGTCTGCATCCGCACCTTCGACCTGAGGCCGGACAAGGCCGGTCCGCTGGCCCTTCCCGGCCAAAGCACCCGAGGCTTCGACTGGCGGCTGGTCCTCGACTCCCCGCCCATGAGAAGGCTGTTCCGCGAGCAGGTGCGCGCCATCGTCCGCGCCGCCGAGGCCGGCCCTGCCCGGCTGCTGATACCCCTGGTGAGCGCCACCGAACTTCTCGACTTCGCCGCCGAGACCCTTGCCGAGTCCCGCGACTCATTGGCCCGGGAGGGCTTCGACGCTTCCACCACTGTGGAATTGGGAATCATGGTGGAAAACGCCGGCGCCCTGCCCCTGCTTCCCCAGTGGCTGCCCCGGGTGGATTTCGTTTCGCTCGGAACCAATGACT
>CAWUNZ010000083.1:0-12853 GCA_963923445.1 uncultured bacterium | reverse complement strand
GCTGACAAACACAAAGGCGCGGCGGAAATAACCGCCGCGCCTTTGTGTTTGTCAGCCAACGGCGAACTACTTTGATCCGGTACGGTACACGGTGGTGTGCTGGTAAGTTTCACCGGGTTTGAGAACCACGCTTGGGAAATTCGGCTGGTTGATCGAATCGGGATAGTGCTGGGGCTCGAGGCAGAATCCACCGTACTGCTTGTAGACCGCCCCGGCCTTGCCCTTGTTGGTGCCATCGAGGAAGTTGCCGCTGTAGAACTGGATCCCCGGTTCGGTGGTCAGAACCTCAAGGAACCTCCCGGACTTGGGATCCCGCACGCGCGCAGCCAGTTCAAGGCCGGCGCCCTTGCGGTCGAGCACATAATTGTGGTCGTAACCTTGGGGTTTGGCGTCGATTTGCTTGATGCGCTCACCCACCGCGCGAGGGGTGGTGAAGTCGAGGGGCGTGCCGGCCACCGGCGCGATCTTGCCCGTGGGAATCAGGTTGTCATCCACCGGGGTGTAGCCCTTGGCCACCAGCTCGACCTCGTGACCAAGCACATCGCCCGAATTGTGCCCGGCCAAGTTGAAGTAGCTGTGATGGGTCAAGTTCACGGGCGTGGCCTTGTCGGTGGTGGCCTTGAAGTCGATCCGGAGTTCGTTGTCGTTGTTGAGGGAGTAAGCCACCTCCACCTTCATGGTGCCGGGATACCCCTCCTCGCCGTCGGGGCTGGTGTAGCGGAACACCACGCCGTGGTGGTTCTTAAGCGGCTCGGCTTGCCAAACGACCTTGTCGAACCCCTTCAGTCCCCCGTGCAGGGCGTTCGCGCCATTGTTGGCCGCCAGCTTGTAGGTTTTTCCATCAAGGGTGAAGCTGGCCTTGGCCACGCGATTGGCGACCCGGCCAACGGTGGCGCCAAAGTAAGGATGCCCGGCCAGATACCCTTCGAGGCTGTCGAACCCCAGGGCGATATCCGTCTTGTTGCCCGCCTTGTCGGGAACAATCCAGTCCGTGACCAAAGCGCCGTAGTTGGTGATCTTCACCGTCACGCCGTTCTTGTTGGTGAGGGTGAAACGCTCAATGGCGGTGCCATCAGGCAGTTTTCCGAACGGCTCACGGCCGACAGGATGGGGTTGGGCCGCGGCAAGCAGGCTGGTCACGATCAAGGCTCCGGTCATGGCTGGCTCCGGGGAAGAGGGTCGTTGGGCGAAAGCTAGGGTAACGGATGCCCGGGAAATGGTAAACCGGGTCAGAAGGCCCGCTGGCCGGTCTCAGCCTCGAGCACCTTGCGGGTGATGGTGAACAACCCTGCCAGAATCGCGATCTTCACCACGATGCCATTGAGAATGGTCGTTGGTTCAACAACACCCAGACCCACCTGCACTCCCAAAAAAAACAATGCCGCGATCACCACAAATGCCGGGGGAGCCAAGGGCAACAAGGCGGCACAGGCGACGGCGCCCGCTCCCGCGCCCATATTCCACTGACTGGTCAGCACCGCCAATTCACGAAAACGAGCGCGATTAGCCGCCACTTCGTCATCAGCCGGCATTTCCCCCGTTTTGGAATCGACGGGCACAGGGATGGATTCAGCCAATTTGTCCACATTCGCCAGCACCATTCCATGGAAAGCCAACAGGCCGGCGCCTATCAGCAATAGGATCCAACGCGCCTGGAGGATGGCTGATCGAACTTCCTGATTCATGGGGGATGGGGCCTCAAGCGAAGCCGGGCGCGCCCTTGCGGACACGCCCGGCAAATATTGACGAATACCGCTGATTACTTGATGAACAGCATCTCACGGTAGGTGGGAAGCGGCCAGTGGTCGTCGGCCACCACGGCCTCAAGGGCATCGGAGTGCTTGCGCACTTCCTTCATGCCGGCAAGCACCTTGTCGCGCATGTAAACGGTTTCATCATGCGGGGAACCGTGAGGCACATGGCCCAGGGCCGATTCGAGGTCGGCGACCGACTTGTTGAGTCCGCCAAGCAAGCCGATGAGGTTCTTGAGGCTTTCAACGGTTGAGGGCGAATCGACCCCCGCGGCCTTCAGGCTGGCCACCGTCGAGGCGACCTCGCCTGTGTACTTGGTCACGGCGGGCACCACCATGGTCTTGGCCATCATGAGGACAAGCTTGGCCTCGATATTGAGAGTTTTGACATAGTTCTCGCACAGGATGTGGTAGCGGCTTTCCAGTTCCCGCTCGGTGTACACCTTGTACTTGGTGAACAGCTCGATGGAATCCTTGCGAACGATCACCGGCAGGGCATCGGGGGTGGTGCGCAGGTTGGGAAGGCCGCGTTTCTCGGCTTCCTTGTGCCACTCCTCGGAGTACCCGTCGCCACCAAACAGGACCTTCTTGCTTTCCTTGAGGATCTGGGGAAGCAGGGTTTGAATGGCGGTCTTGAGGTCCTTGCCACCCTTGATGGCCTTTTCAAGTTCGGTTGCCACGAAGTCGAGCGACTCGGCCACGATGGTGTTGAGCACCGTGTTGGGGCCACCGATCGATTGCGAGGCGCCCACGGCGCGGAATTCGAACTTGTTGCCGGTGAAGGCGAACGGGCTGGTTCGGTTGCGGTCGCCGGCATCCTTGGGCAACTTGGGGAGAACGGTGACGCCGATCTCCATGGTGCCACCCTGCTTGGTGCTGGTGGGCGGCCCTTTCTCAAGTTGCTCCATGATGTCCTCAAGCTGGGTGCCGAGGAATATGGAGATGATCGCCGGGGGTGCCTCGTTGGCGCCCAGGCGATGGTCGTTGGCGGCGCTGGCGACGCTCACGCGCAGCAGTTCGGGATACTTGGCCACCGCTCGGATGACTGACACGCAGAAGACCAAAAACTGCGCGTTATCGTGCGGGGTGTCGCCGGGATTGAGGAGATTTTCGCCCAAGTCGGTCGACATCGACCAGTTGTTGTGCTTGCCGGAACCGTTGATTCCGGCGAACGGCTTCTCGTGGAACAGGCAGGCCAGGCCGTACTTGGGAGCGGTCTTCCGGATGATCTCCATGGTCAGCATCTGGTGGTCGGTCGCCAGGTTGCTGCTTTCGAAGATCGGAGCAATCTCATATTGGCTCGGCGCGACCTCGTTGTGGCGGGTCTTGATGGGCACCCCCAACGCGTAGAGTTGCGCCTCACAGTCGGCCATGCAGGCCAGAACCCGGTCGGGGATTGTGCCGAAGTATTGGTCTTCCAACTCCTGTCCCTTGGGAGGCGCGGCCCCAAGAAGGGTGCGTCCCGCGCTGAGCAGGTCGGGGCGGGCCAGGTAGAAGTTCTGGTCGATCAGGAAGTATTCCTGCTCGGGCCCCACGGTGGTGTCCACCTTCTTGGCGGCGGTGTTTCCGAACAGACGGAGAATTCTCAGGGCGTGGTGGGAAAGGATTTCCTTGGACTTCATCAGCGGGGTCTTCTTGTCGAGCGCCTCACCAGTCCAGCTCAGGAACACCGTGGGGATGACAAGCGTGGCGCCGTTGGGGCTTTCGATGATGAAGGCGGGGCTGGTTGGGTCCCAACCGGTGTACCCGCGGGCCTCGAAGGTGGCGCGGATGCCGCCAGAAGGGAACGAGGAAGCGTCAGGCTCGCCCTTGACGAGTTCCTTGCCCGAGAATTCCATGATCGCCTTGCCCTCACCGGAGGGGCTGATAAAGCTGTCGTGCTTCTCGGCGGTCAGGCCGGTCATGGGCTGGAACAAGTGGGTGAAGTGGGTCGCACCCTTCTCGAGGGCCCAATCGAGCATTGAGCTTGCCACCGCATCGGCGATGTCAGCGTCCAGGGGGTCGCCGTTCTTGATGGTGCGCTGCAAAGCCTTGTAGACAGGCTTGGGGAGCCGCTCGCGCTGGACGGACTCGTTGAAAACCAGTTCGCCGAAAAGATCCTTCAAGCGGACCTTTTTAAAATCGATGCGGTTAAGCTCGTGACGCGTGCTGGCAATGGCCTGTAGAGCGCTCTTGCGGATCGACATGGATTCACACCCCGGGAATTGTGGCTGTCGTGCCAATAGATCAGGAGGCGGGTCGCTTCGTGCGCCCGCCGTGGAGAGGTTCAGACATCATAGTAAAGATTGAACTCAAAGGGATGGGGTCTTGCGCGAATCGAATCAACTTCCTTTTCCCGCTTGTCCCGGATCCAGGTGCTCAGGACATCCTCGGTGAAAACATCCCCTCGTATGAGAAAATCATGATCTTTCTCAAGTGCGGAAAGCGCCTCATCGAGCGTGGCCGGCAAACGGGGAAGGTTTTTCAACACTTCCGGTTCCAAGTCATAAATGTTGCGGTCCAGGGGCTCACCGGGGTCGATCCGGTTGATCACGCCGTCCAGCATGGCCATCAGCATTGCCGCGAACGACAGGTACGGATTCGCGGAAGCATCCGGGCAACGGTATTCCAATCGGCGCGACTGTGCCTTGACGCAATAGACAGGAATCCTGACCGCGGCGGATCGGTTCTGGCTTGAATAGCTAATCGTGGTGGGCGCATCAAACCCGGGCACCAGCCGCTTGTAGCTGTTGGTGGTGGGATTGGTGATGGCGCACAAGGCCCTGGCATGTTTCAGCAACCCGCCGATGGCATGCATGCCAAGTTCCGAAACCCCCGCGTATGCCGAGCCGGCAAAAAGGTTCCGGCCATCGCGCCATAACGACGCGTTCACATGCATGCCTGAGCCATTGTCCTCAAAAATCGGCTTGGGCATGAATGTAGCCGTTTTGCCATGCTTATGGGCAACCGACTTGACGATATACTTGTATTTCAAGACCGCATCCGCCATGCGGACAAGACTGTCGTAGCGAAGGTCGATCTCCCCCTGACCGCCACTGGCCACTTCATGATGGTGGCCCTCGACTGTCATTCCCGAATCGATCATGCAGCGCATCATCTCGCTGCGAAGATCATGGTGGGAATCCGTTGGCGGGCACGGAAAATAGCCTTCCCTGTGCCGGATGGTGTTTCCTTGGTTGGGGCGGATGTCCAGACCGCTGTTCCATTGGCCCTCGGCGCTGTCGAGGTAATGAAAAGCCGAATGACGGTTCTGATCGAACCGAACATGGTCGAAAATGAAAAACTCCGTTTCCGGACCAAAACAGGCGGTGTCGGCAACCCCTGTGGAACGCAGGTAAACCTCCGCCTTGCGGGCCACATTGCGCGGGTCCCGGGAATAATCCTCCCGGGTGATCGGGTCGAGGATGTTGCAAAACAGGTTGAGCGTTTTCTCCTGCCGGAAAGGGTCGATGAAGGCGCTTTCCGGCACGGGCACAACGAGCATGTCTGACTCGTTGATCTGCTGCCAACCACGGACGCTCGACGCGTCGAAACCAAAACCGTCTTCGAATGATCCCTCGTCGAGGCGTTCGGCGGGGATGGTGAAATGCTTCCAGGAACCGGGAAAATCCATGAAGCGCAGGTCGACGGCGCGCACAGCTTCCTGGCGGATCCAAGCCAGAATTTCCTTCGGACTCACGATATCCCCCCATTCTGGCGACGGCACGGGGGGGTGCGCCATCGCGATTTCATCATAGTGGCATTTCCCGCCGCCCACCAACGCCGCCATACAATCTGACAATGCCCGACATGGAGGAATCACTGATCAACGCCGTGCTCGAATCCCCCCGGGATTCGTTGCCGCGCCTGATCTATGCCGACTACCTTGACCGCCTCCACGCTCATGGCGGCGACACCATCGTGATGGCCCGGTGCGAATTTGTCCGTTCGGGTTGCGCCCTGGAAGACCCCACTCTTTCACCGGCTGAGCGAAGTCAACTGGCCCGACGGCACAGGGAGTTGCAATCCAGTTATGGTGCCCGCTGGGCCGGCCAACTGGCCAGAATCGCGGCCAATTGGTCGTTCAACCGCGGATTCGTGCATTCAATCGACATCAAACTGGAAGTCTACGCCGCCCATGCCGCCGCCATCCACTCCGAACACCCGATCGAACACCTGAACTTGCTGTTTCCCGAATCCCATAATCCCGCCGCCGGCCGGGCAATCGCCTCCATGCCGCAGCTTCGGCATGTCCGCTCCCTGGGGCTGAAGGGTGCCGGGTTAGGTTCGGAGGGCTTGGCCGACCTGATCGCGTCCCCGCACTTGGGAAACCTTGAGCGACTCAACCTGGCCGAGAACCGCCTCGGTGAAAAAGGCGTGAGGTCCCTGCTGCAAAGTCCTGCTTTCCCCAACCTTCGCTGGATCGACCTGGGCGCCAACGACCTTGGCCCGGGTTGCCTGCGCGAAATCGCCAGCCACCTGAAAACCGCCGCCGACGCGGGGGAAGTCGTTCACCTTGAAACCTTGGAGTTGGGCGGAAATCCACTAACACGGGCCGGTGCTCGAATTATCCAAGGCTGCCGCCCCCTGGCGGAGGTGGCGCGCTGGTGAGCGGCTTCACCCCGCCACCCGGCGAACGACCAGCACGGTGGTGTCGTCCTCGGACGCCCCGCCGCCGGCGGCGTTGAATTCAGCCACGGCGGAGAAAACCCTGTCAACGACCGTCTCGGACACCTCGCCAATCGCCTTTCTCGCGGCCCGGGCGGCTCCGTCGAGGCCAAAAAAAGCAGGCCCCTGCCGCGAATCGACCACCCCGTCGGTCACCTGAAGCAGCAAGTCACCGGACCGAAAGGCGCCTATCTCGTCGGAGTGGTAATCGCTGTCGGGAAAAATCCCCAACGGCAATCCTGTTGAAAAGAAGCGCCCCTTTTCCGCTCCATGACTATCCAGAACAACCGCGGGAAGATGTCCCGCGGAAGCGTAGGACACCACGCCGGTATCCGTGTCGATCTCGGCCAGGAACAAGGTCACATTCCACCGCTCGGCCAAATCCCGGCACAACTCGCGATTGGTTTGGCGAAGCGTCGTGTCCAGCGAGGCGCCCTCCCCGCTGAAAGCCCGAAGGTACGCCCGAGTGGTGGCCATGATCAGGCTGGGGCCGACGCCATGACCGGTGGCGTCGCCGATGGCCACGCGCCAGCGACCATTGGCCGTGGGGAACCAATCCAGAAGGTCTCCGCCGCTGAAACCGACCGGAATGCTGGCACCGGCGACATCCCATCCGGGTATTTCGGGCCGACCGGTTGGCAACAGGTGCCTGGCCACCTGGCTGACAATCATCTGCTCCTCGCGGGTGTTGCGCAGTGCCCTCTCCACGCGGCTCAAACGGGCCTGGCGACCGACGGCATGGTTCAGGGCTTGCACCAACCTCCGCTCGGTCACCTGCCCCTTCACAAGGAATTCCTGGGCCCCCTCGGTGACGGCTTGCAAGGCGAGCACCTCGTCATCAAGGCCAGTAAGGAGCAGTACGGGCAAGGAGGGAAATCCCTGCCGGACACGCCTGAAAGTGTCGAGGCCCCGGCTGTCGGGCAGCGTGAGGTCGAGCACGACCGCGTGGAACCGTCGGGAAGAAAGCTTCTCCAAGGCCTCCGCCAGCGTGCCTGTCACGGTTGTCTCAAACGGAATCGACCTGGCGTCCTCGAGCATCGCGCAGATCAGGAACGCGTCGGCCTGGTTATCCTCGACTATCAGGATCTGGAGGACTCCCTGCGGTTTCGGGGGCAGTATGCTGGCTCCGCTCAAGGCTGAACCTCCTTGGGGGCCGTGGCGGGGTTCGCCAACGGCATGGTGAAGAAAAAGGTGGCGCCGGCACCCGGTTCGGATTCAACCCAGATGCGGCCGCCAGCCTGCTCGACTATCCGCTTGCACAGGGCGAGGCCCACGCCAGATCCGGGAAGATGCCTGGAGCGCTCGCCCCTTTCGTAGATTTCAAAAATCCTTTCCTCCTGGCCGGGGAGCACGCCGATACCGTTGTCGCGGACCGAGAAGCGCGCCATGCGGCCATCCCGCTTCCACCCCACGCGGACGAGGGGAACCTTTTCCCCGGTGAACTTGAGCGCGTTGTGGACCAGGTTTTGGAAAAGCTGCATCACCAGGGTGAATCTTCCGAGAACTTCCGGAAGCGGACCAAGGTAGACCTGAGCCCCGCGCGATTCCAGTTCGCCCCGCAGGTTGGCCAGCGCCTGGGCGCAGGCCATCCTGCTGTCCACCACCTCGGGCACCAGCTCGGCGCTCCGGACCCGGGAAATTCGGAGCAGGTCCGAAACCATGCGGCGCATCCTGTCGAGGCTTTCCAAGGCATGCCCGAGCGCTTGCCGGGAACTTCCCCGCAGGGTTTCCGCCTCGCGGGCGAACACCCTTTCAACCAGGCCGTGCACGGTGCCCAGCGGGGCCTGCAGGTCGTGGGATATCATTCCAGCGAACTGGGCGAGTTCCTGATTGCTGCGGCGCAGGCCGGCGTTGGCCTGCTCAAGCTTTTCCGCCGCGAGCCGTGACCGGCGCTCGGCCTGCTTGAGGGGCGTGACATTGAAGAACAGGCCCTGCAAGCCGGTGACAACTCCCTCGGCGTCCCGCAGGGGGGCAAGGAAGCTTTGGATGTATTGCCGGTCTTCAGCCTCGGGCGCGCCTTCCGCGGGCAGGCGGCACCTGCACTGGGGCGCGCAAGCCGGCGAAAAATGCTCCTCAATATCCTCATGAACCTCGGTGGTTTGAATCACCTGCCGCTCGTGGGCGCGGTAGCGCCCTGCCATCTCCGGGGGATAAAGCTCCGAGTCCATCGCGCCCAGCAACCCCTCGCGCGACCTCCCCATGGCCAGGCAAAAGGCCTCGTTGGCGTACATGTAGCGACCGCGGAGGTCCTTTCGGTACACGGCAAAGCGGAGGCCGTCACCCAGGACTGTTTCACCTCCCTGCCTCTCCTGCATCGGGTGGCCCGGCCCATCGTAGGATATCCCCGCCCTTTCAAGGCAGGATTCCAGCGATGCGGCGAAAGCCCCGGCGGAGGGGGGGCGCTTTCCCGGGGAAACCTCGAGGCTGGCCAGGACAAGCTCCTCGACATCTCCGGGAATTCCCGGCCGCAATGCGGACGGGAAGGTCACCGGGGTAGACGCCCACTCAATCAGCGAGACGCCCGTTGGCGGGGCCTTGCCGGGCCTGGGAGGCCGCCCGGTCAGCATTTGATACAAGAGAGCGCCCAATCCGTGGACATCAGTCGATGGCCCGAGGTCGCTGTGGGGAACGGCCTGTTCCGGGGCCATGTGCCCGGGAGTGCCGGCGGCCATCTCCACGCGCGCCAACCCGCGGGAATCCATGATCCGCGCCAGACCGAAATCGCCGATCTTGGGAGTTCCCGAAACCGTCAGGAAAATGTTCGAGGGTTTGATGTCAAGGTGCAGCAATCCGGCATCGTGAATGGCCTGGGCCCCTCTCGCCGCATGCAGGGCGATCCGCAGGGCGTACGCGAGCGAAGGTTGGCCGACCCGGAGACGGTCGGTGAGACTACCACCTTCGCAAAAGTCGTAAATCAAAAACGCGCAGCCCGCCAACTGTCCACCGGTGTGCAGGCGGAGGACCAGCGGGTGATCAACCCGCGCTGCCGCGCGCGCCTCCCGCTTGAACGCGTCGAGCCATGGGCGACGGACGCCCGGAATGGGGAGAAACACCTTCACCGCCACGGTGCGGTCGAGGTCGATGTGCCTCGACAGGAAGATCCTTCGGCCCGGCAGGGGATCGACAATGAGACGGGGATCGGAGTAGCCGGTCAGCTTGAGGCGGTCGCGCAGGTCCCGCTCCCAGGAATTGTCGCCAAGGTCGAAATGGACATCCGGTTCGCGTGAATCACCCTCGGAACGCGTTCGGGTGGGAATATCGGGTTGTGCGGAAGACCAGTCACCCAGCGCGGAGTCAAAACTGCGGGTCGATTCCTCAAGACCCGGTTGCTGTCCGGAATGCAAACCAGGATTGCCTTCGCCCAGCGCCATGCTCACCACCGTGGCCTAGGCCCGAAATGGGCCCAAGATGATGAATCTTAGACCACGGGAGCACTGAAACCAATTCAGGGCGTGGTGTAGCCGCGTGTAACCCTGGGAATGTCCCCTATGCGTCGGGGTCCCCTTGGCGACTGCGAGTCATGCGGGCGAAACGATGGAACGGCGTCAAAATCACCGGCATCAATCTCGTCGTAGTTGCAAACATAACCGGGAAGTTTGGCTTTCTCGCGTTCAAGCTCGTACGCCTTGATGATCTCACCCTGGATCGTGTCCCTGGCCATGGCATGAATGGGATGCGCGATGTCAGCATGAAGCTTGACCCGCCCTTCCCCCGCGCGCAACGCGCGATCCTCATCAAGCCTGCCGCCGCAACCATTGCAGAATCGGGCCCTCAAGTGGTTTTTGCAGGCGCAGCGGTTGCATCGGTCGGTGAGCTTTCTGCTGGGCATGGCGACAAAATGGCCGCGCGGGCCCTCGATAATTTTCAGGTCGCGCACCACGAACCAGTTGTCAAAAGTGATGGAACAAAAAGCGTGCAACCGCTCGTTTTCGCCGCGCTCGTCAAGAAGCTTGATGCGAATCTCGGTTATATCCACAACGAATTCTCCTTGGCAAGGATGCTCAGAGACATCAGGCGGGCGAGGAAACCACGAATACCCGCACCGGCCCTGCCGGCGTGGACAAACCGCGGTAGACCCGCCCAAGCTCCGCGGCGTGCGCGGCTCCATCGGCGAGCGCGACCATCGCGCTGCCGCTCCCCGTCATGACCACCCCCGCGGGATTCGCCTCCGCCATCCTGGCCCGCAAAGTCGCCAGGACGCCCAAGGCTTCCACCCCTGCCCCCTCCAATCGGTTGAACAAGGCCTTCCCCAGGCGCCGGGCATCGCCCGCGGCCAGGGCCCCCAAGGCCTCCTTCCCGGAAACCGGATCGGTTACCGGACGAAACCGAGAAAATATATCCCGTGTCGAAAGCCCCTCCCCGGGCTTCACGACCACCATGTGCAATCTCCCCGCCATGGGCACAGCGGACACCCGCTCCCCCCGACCCTCGCACCACGATGGACCGTCGGCCAGAAAACAGGGCACATCGCTCCCCAGCGACGCGGCCATTTCCGCCAATGCGACCGGATCGGGATCGAGGCACCAAAGCGCCTCCAACCCAAGAAGGACTGCGGCGGCGTTTCCCGATCCCCCTCCCATTCCGGCCTCGAAAGGTATTCGCTTCCTCAGACGGATGCGGGCGCCCCTGCCGGGCGCCCGGGTGTCGCGCATCAGCGTCGCGGCGCGAAAAACCAAGTTCCCAGGCCCTGAGGGCAAGGAAGGTTCGTCGCACTCCAACTCGATTCCACCGGATGGGGCGTCTTGAATGTCGAGCGTGTCGTGTAGGCTGATGGGTACGATCAGTGTCGCCAGATCGTGATAGCCATCGGTCCTTTTTCCAAGGACCTCCAGGTGAAGGTTCACTTTGGCGGGCGACCATACCTGCACGCTTCCGGGCAGGCGGACGACCGATGGCACGGGCATGGTTAATGGGCGTCCTTGCCATGGTGACGGGCATCCTTGCCCACGGTTCTCCCCGAGTCGGGCGGGAGTTTAAACAGCCGCCGGAAAGGGAATCAAGGCGGGGTAACGGCAGGTGAATCGGCCTTGATTTCCTTGAGGAGGTTTGCGCGATGGTCCCCGTGAAATCTCATGTCACGCATTTGGAAAGCCCCGTTGACGGCACGCGCTTCGCTCCGGGAATTCCCCACGGCACGCACCTCGGCCGCCCCCTTGTTGTCTCCTACGACCTCAATGGAATCCGCCGCGCGGTGAACACCGAGATTCTTCGTAAAAGACCGCCGGGGCTTTGGCGCTACCGGGAACTGCTTCCCCTACCGGCGGACCAGGCTCCTGTTTCGCTGGGAGAGGGCCCGACTCCGCTTTTGAATTGCTCCCGCCTTGGAAACGCCCTGGGAGCGCCGCGGTTGGTGATCAAGGACGAATCGCTGCTTCCCACGGGTAGCTTCAAGTCGAGGGGCATGTCCGTCGCCGTGAGCATGGCTTTATGGTTGGGACTACGCCGCTTGGCGGCGCCCACCGCGGGGAACGCCGGAGGCGCCCTGGCGGCTTACTGCGCCAGGGCCGGCCTGGAGGCCGTCGTCCTCATGCCGGAGGACACACCCGTGGTGAACCGGCTCGAGGCGATCCTGTATGGAGCCCGGGTTTACCTGGTTAACGGCCTCATCCATGAATGCGGCGCGCTGGTACGCGAAAACGCCGAGGCATGCTCCTGGTTCGACATGTCCACGCTGCGTGAGCCTTACAGGCTGGAAGGAAAAAAAACGATGGGGCTCGAACTGGCGGACCAGCGCGACTGGACCCTGCCGGATGTGATCCTGTACCCCACCGGCGGGGGCACCGGCCTTTTGGGAATGGACAAGGCGTTCCGCGAGCTTCGTGAACTCGGTTGGCTTCGCGGAGAAAAGATGCCCCGTTTCTACGCCTGCCAGTCAAGCGGTTGCCCGCCCATTGTCCGGGCGTGGAAGGAAAACGCCAAGCACGCGGAAACCGTGCGGGACGCCAAAACCCGTGCCAGCGGCCTCAGGGTTCCAGCTGCCGTGGGTGACTTTCTCATCCTTGAATCGGTGCGCGCTTCAGGCGGGATGGCGGTGGAGGCCGACGAGGACCGGATGGATTTTCAAATGCGGAGGGCTTGCGCGCTTGAGGGGATCTCCATCTGCCCTGAAACCGCGATATGCCTGGAGGCCTTGGAAAACCTGGTCAGGTCCGGAACCATCGGGGCCCAGGAGGATGTCCTGGTATGGAACACCGGCGCCGCCCAGAAATATGTCGAATGCCTGGAAGCGCCGGTCGGACGCATCGACAGGCACAAGCCGTTGCCACCTCAACTGGTCTGAGGCTTGCCGCCCGTCAGGTGCTCCCACATCAACTTGGCTTTTTCCGAGGGCACGAATGCGAATAAAAGCACGACCATTGATATTCCGAATACCGTCAGGCCCATGATGTAGCCGATGCCCGTGTGCAGCAGGAGCGACCCGCACATGATGATCCACCGCGCCCTTGGAAACCAGA
>CAWUNZ010000082.1:0-12921 GCA_963923445.1 uncultured bacterium | reverse complement strand
CATCTGGCCCAGGCGAGGGCGGTAACGCTGGCGAACGCCGAGATCATCCCGGCCTTCACCAGCCTCTTGGAGGCCGACATCGCCCGCCTCGCGCAGGCCATGACGCGGGATCCGCGGCTGCTTGCCATGGCCGAGGCGGCCTTGGAAGGCAAGGGCGGCCCGATGCTTTCGCGCGCCGTTATCGGCATGGGACTTGGGTTGTGCCCTGATCCAGACCCCCGAGCCTTTGTTTCGGAACGGTTGCGATCCATGGCATTGCGCTTGTTCGAGGGGCAATGCGCCGGCCAGGGGTTGGCCACCGCCTGCGGCAAAGCGCGGGGGGCACCGCGCCCCTGCCCGGGTCGGCCCCGCCCCGCCAGATCGGGGGGAGGCGCCGGATTCTCAGGGTCGGAGTCGGGCCCCCGTGGCACGGGCTCCAAGGCCGATTATGAATCCGCTCGCAAAAGGCTGGAACCCCAGATATCGAGGCTTGTCAGGGGCATTGAAGAGGCGTTGATTCCAAGGCGGCGCCTCCGTGAGGAACGAGGCCATGCCAGCGGTTTCCGTCTCGATATGCGGGCCGTGACCCGATTCGAGGCCGACCCGCGCCGCTACGAGCGTCTCTGGTGCCGCCGGAATATCCCCAACCGACGGGAACTGGCCGTGAGTCTTCTTGTGGACCTGTCCGGGTCGATGACTTCGGGTGGAAAACTTGAGGCGGCCTTCGCCGGTACGGTTCTTCTGGTGGAGATGCTGCACAGGCTGGGGGTGCCGTTCGCGGTCAATGGTTTTCAGAACATCCTGATTCCATTTTGCGCCCTGGGTGAGGGGTTCAGCCCGGACATGACCTCAAAACTGGCATGGATGCCGGCGGAGGCCAACGGGGTTCGGCCGGGTGGCAACAATTGCCCGGGAACGAACGATGACGGGCCATGCCTGCTGGCCGCCGCGGGACAACTTCAGGAATGGCCCGCCACCCACCGTTTGCTGATCTGCGTCAGCGATGGCGAACCTGCCGGCCCCGGCAACGCCAAGGCCAAGCTCAAAAACGCGGTCAACGCGATCGGGGCGGCGCCCGACATGGCGGTGGTGGGCCTCGGTCTGGGTAATGACACCGAACATGTGGCGCAGTATTACCCCCGCCACATCGCCAATGTGCCCGAGCATCAGTTCGCGGACCGCATTGGTGGGGTGCTGATCGACGCCCTGATGGCGTTGTAACCACCGCCTTGGTCGTTTGTCATTCCAGATTTCAGTTGATATGATGCGTTTTCGCCGCGTGACAGGTTGGCATCCGGACAGTTCCGGGTGCCCGCGACGGCTTGGCCCCCTGTTCGGCGCGAGATCCGCGCCGGGATGATCCGGAACCCTAATGGTTAATCGCAATCTTCTCCGTGAACTTGTTTCCGACCAAGACCTTGAACTTGAAATGGCCCGCGCCTTCGCGCGCCAAGACACCGAGGCGGGCAGCGAAGCCGCCGATATCGAAAACTGGCTCCGCGAGGAGAAGCAGAACTTCGACGCCAACAAGCTGGTCAACGGCCGCGTCGCGAACATAGTCGGCGACAAGGTGATCGTCGACATCGGCTACAAGAGCGAGGGAGAAATCTCCCTGGATGAATGGCGCGAGGAAGGGGTGGACAACCCCGTTTTCCCGAAAATCGGCGACGAGGTGCAGGTGCTGCTCGACTCCGTCGAGGACGAGTCCGGCGCCATTCAGCTGAGCTTCCGCAAGGCCCGCCGCCAGCGCGAGTGGGAATCGATCATCCAAAAGCACAAGGAAGGTGATGTGGTCGACGGCTTGGTCACCAAGAAGATCAAGGGTGGCCTGCTCGTCAACATCGGCGTGAATGTGTTCCTGCCCGCATCCCAGGTTGACATTCGCCGTCCGCCGGACATCGGCGACTACATCGGCCGCACGATCCAGTGCAAAATCCTTAAAATCGACGAACCTCGCCGCAACATCGTCGTCAGCCGCCGAAAGCTGCTCGAGGATCAGCGCGAGGAGATGAAGCGAAACCTGCTCTCGGAGATCGCCGCCGGCCAGGTGCGCAAGGGAATTGTCAAGAACATCGCCGACTTCGGCGCCTTCGTCGACCTGGGCGGCATCGACGGCCTGCTTCATATCACCGACATGACCTGGGGCCGCATCAGCAATCCCCACGAGATTGTTCGCATCGACCAGCCGATCGAGGTTTACATCATCTCGGTCGACCGCGATCGCGAGAAGATCGCGCTGGGACTCAAGCAGAAGACCGCAAGTCCCTGGAGCAGCGTCCAGGACAAGTACCCCGTGGGCAGCAAGCACATGGGCGAGGTGGTCAATGTGATGAGCTATGGCGCCTTCGTGAAGCTCGAGTCGGGCATCGAGGGTCTGGTCCATATCAGCGAGATGAGCTGGACCAAGCGCATCAACCACCCCAGTGAACTGGTCAGCGTCGGCGACCAGGTCGAGGTTCAAGTCCTGAACATCAATCGGGACAAGCAGGAAATCTCACTGGGCATGAAGCAAGTCCAGTCCAACCCCTGGGACAAGGTCGCCGAACGATATCCCAAGGACACCGTGGTTTCCGGCGTGGTGCGAAACCTCACCAACTACGGCGCCTTCGTGGAAATCGAGGAAGGCATCGACGGCCTGCTGCATGTCAGCGACATGAGCTGGGTCCGCAAGGTGACCCACCCGAGCGAAGTGCTGCAAAAGGGCGACACCGTCACCTGCGTGGTCCTCAATGTGGACCAAGAGCGCAAGCGCATCGCCTTGGGCCTCAAGCAGATGAAGAACGACCCGTGGGATACCGACATCCCCGCCCGCTATCGCAATGGCGAGGTGAAGACCGGCAAGGTGACGAAAATCACCAACTTCGGCGTCTTCATTGAGCTTGAACCGGGGCTTGAGGGGCTGCTTCACATCTCCGAGCTTTCCGACCAGAAGATCGACAACCCCGAGACGCTGGTCAATGTTGGCGACGACATGGAAGTGAAGATCCTCCGCGTCGATGTGCCTGAGCGCAAGATCGGCCTCAGCCGCAAGCGTTTGGGTTGGACCGCCGAGGAGGAGGAAGCCAATCCTCCCGCCCCCGCGGCCCTGAACGCGGGCGGAAGCAGCACTCCCGCCGCCACGGCAGTGCCGGCAGCACCCTCGCGGCAATCCCGCGAACTGAGGGGTGGCACCGGGTCCGGTGGAAACTTGATCGAACTTCCCCCGTCTTAATCCGGGAGGACACTTGGTTCCCGTATCCTTGGGTTGGACAGGGAACTCCAGTTGTGACGGCTGACACGGTCGCGCCCATCCTGCCGGCCGTGTCAGTGCTACCACGGAAGGGATCGAACGCCCGCCCCTTTGGGGCTTGCTTTCGTCGATGAGAGGAGAAGCAGGCGACGATAGTCATGAGGTACGCGGGGTGAAGCATGCGGGTTTCCCCTCGCCACGGCCTTACGGCCGACCTGCAGCACCCGCTGGCCCGCGCGACACTAGCCGGAAACCAACATGACGCGACCCCGCCGCCCCTCCACCAGCGCAGTCCAGTCTCCGCTTGAGACTTATCTTCGCGAAATCAATGAAACCGCCCTCCTCACGGCAGATGAGGAGAAAATGCTGGCCTACCGGATTGAAGAGGGGGATGCCGCCGCCCGCGACAGGATGGTGCGAGCCAACCTCAGGCTGGTGGTCAACATCGCCCGTAGCTACACGAACAAGGGCTTGGCCCTTCAAGATCTCATCGAGGAAGGCAACCTGGGCCTCCTCCGGGCAGTCGAGGGTTTCGACCCCACGATGAACACCCGTTTCAGCACCTACGCCAGCTATTGGATCAAGCAATCCATCAAGCGCGCGCTGGTGAACACCGCCAAGACGATCCGCGTTCCGGCGTACATGGTCGAACTTCTGGCCAAATGGCGCAGGGCCAGCGCTCAACTTCAGGAGCAACTGGGCCGCGCACCTACTCAGGAAGAAGTGGGTCGAGCGCTGGAATTGCCTCGCAAGAAACTGGCGATCATCAAAAAGGCGATCAAGGTTTACAACACGGTGCCCCAGGCCGACCAAGGCGAATCCGGTTGGTCTCTCGATGAAATGCTGATGGACTCGGCCACAAAGGCTCCCGATGTCGAAATGGTCGAGGCCGACAGCCTCAAGCATGTCATGATTCTTCTGGAGCGCATGGACAAGCGCGAGGCCACCGTGCTGCGTTTACGCTTCGGCGTGGATGGCGACCAACCCCGCACACTCAAGGAAATTGGCGAGCAACTTGGCCTGACCCGCGAACGCGTCCGCCAGATCGAGTGCGAGGCGCTGGGTAAGCTTCGCGAGAGCATGCAAGTCGACTGATTCGCGTTTACCCCTCGACTTTACTTATTTTTCCCGGACTCAACCCACCCCGCCCTTCCGGGCGATAAATACCGCAGAACCGTTTCACCTTCTCCCGCACGAGGGGTGTCGTGGTGCATAACCTCCTTCTGGAGGGCTTGGTCGGGTTGTTGCTGGGCGTGTCGCCCGCGGCGGCTCCCGCGACCCCGTCCTCCCCAACATCGCCCCAGGCGATGCGACAGTGGCTATCCGGACAGGAAGCCATGCGCGGTGGTCGGCCCCGCCAGGCCATCATCGCGTACCATCAGGCCCTGAAGGCCGATCCGTCGTTGGCGCGGGCCCATCTAAGCCTGGCCGCGGCGCATCTGGATCTTCAGGAAGACCATTTGGCCGCCGACCACCTCCGCAGGTACCTCGACAAGGAACCGGCGCATGTGCAGGTGCGGCAGCACTTGGCCGACCTGATGTTCCGACTGGGCCAGAACGCCTTGGCCGAGGCCCAGTACCGTCGCACGCTAGCCGACCTTCCCCCTACGGAGGCTGGCGCGCCTGGGCGCATTCATTGTCACGGCAAGCTGATGGAACTTGCCATCGCGATGAACAATCCGGGCGCGGTCCACCTTCACCGTGGCATCGGTCTCTTCCTGCTGGCCGGACAGGTGGGCCTAGTTTCCGGGGAAGACCAGGTGAAGCCGGAACCCCTGCTCTGCCGGGCCGCCGGGGAACTTCTCAAGGCCCAGCATGAAGACACCGAGTCCAGCCTGCCGGCATGGTACCTTCACCAAGTCTGGCACCTTCTGGGGCAGGAGCACCTGGCCCGACTATGGCTGGACCGCGTCCTGGACGATCCAACCCTTAAGGACCTGGACCCCGCCGAGCGGGTGGAATTGGCCCGGGTGCGCCAGGAAATGTCGAGCCAGAACCGCCTCTTCCTGCGCTAAGCCGCCAACGCCTTCCCATGCTTAAGGGTTAAATTCATGTCACGAAACCCGCCCGCTGGCGCCCTGCGTGCCGGCGGGTAAAGTATCGTCTGGAAGGTTGCGGGCGCGCGCCGACCCGCGCCAGGGAATTGAGGGTTCATCCATGTCCCCCAGGCACTTTGTGGGCGCTTGCGCCCTTGCCGCGGCCTGTGTCGCCACGGTGTTTCTTCCCGCGGCCTTGGCCCAGGGTGACGACCTGAAGGCTGCTTACGCCAAGTACCAGAAGGGCCGTGGCATGCTCGGTCCGTGGATGGCCGGAACCAAGGACTACGAAAAAGCCAACAAGGAGCACTTGGACGCCGTCGATGGCTACACCAAGTTCGTGGTCTTCGGGAACACCTACAGGAGCAGGCTTGTCCCCAAGCAGGACCCCACCGCCGAAAAACTGCTCACCCTGGCCGATGACGCCATGCGTGATGTCGAGAAGGGCATGATCAAGGCGTTTGAAATGCCCTACGGCGCCGATTTGCTGATCGCCTACGAGAAAACGCTCCTCAAGAACGCCAAGGACCTTCTGGACAAGAACACCGAACAGTACGCGCGCCTCAACGGGGCAAGGGCCCTGCCGATCATCGGACTCGGCCTGGGGTCCAAAACCAAGGACAACAAGGCGGTTCTCGATCTCAAGAGCCAGATGGAATTGGCCAAGGGCTTGACCGAACTGACCAACGACCTGGCCACCAAGGCATTCGCCGGCACCCCCCGCGACGACGGTGCGGCTCTCTATGCCATCCGCGGCGTCAAGGAAATGTACCGGTCCCTGGCCATGACTCTGCCCGTCAGGACCGACCGCGAAAAGAAAACCGGTCCTCTTACCCTTCCGGCCGATGTCGAGGAGAAGAACATCGACCTCCTTTCTTCCTTCGTCCTGACTCCCCCCGCATACCTTTCCGGTGCATCACCTGACGAGATTCAGGGATACAAGCTCCTGCGGCGGGAAGCGGTTCGCGCCTTGGCCGCGAATGGCAAGACAAAGATCGGCAAAGCCAGCCCGGCCCTGACCTTGGCGAGGGTGTTGACTCGGCCCCGGAATCAGACCAATCCGGCCGATGCCTTCCGCCTGGATGAGCAGGTTGAGGCGGCCATCGGACTGGCGCAAACAAAACTCGACAAGGACTTCAATGCCGAGTTGGCCGCCAGCCTGTACGGCCAGTTCCTCACCGAATATCTGGCGCAATATGGCGACCGGGCCAACGCCGCGGAGATGAAGTCATTTCCATTCGCCTACCATGCCGCGCGCTTGAACACGGGGCTTTCAGACTGGACCACGGCAACCGTGCCCAGTGTCAAACTAATGGCTCAGAAGGCCCGCGCCTGCCTTTCCGCCATGGAAAAGCGAGACAGCACGGCACAGTTTCAGGAAGCGGAACTGATCCAGACCCTTCGCAAGGACGACCAGCTTTTCAAGGGCGACGCCGCGAGCAAGATCGAATTCCCGGCGAACTGAGACAACCTATTTCCGAGAACATCGAGTCACTCGCTGAACGGGTCTCCCTCGGTCCGACCGGCGGCAGGATCCAGGAACTGAACCGATCCGGATATGTCAAGAATCTCGTTTCCGATGGCTGCGGACCTGATCTCCACCACCTTGTCGTCGCTAGCCCCGGTGTCCAGCACCACGCGGCGGACCTTGCCATCTCGGGGAATGAATGCCACCGACTGATCCTGCTGGCGCATGACCGCCGACTTGGGCAGCACGCGAACTTCCTTCCAGACAAGCGGCAACGACATACGAACATAGGCGCCGGCCCGGATCAGGTGGGGCGCCGGGTTGGGCAGGTCGGCTTCCACCCGCAGGGTGCGCGAGGCATCGTCAAGCGCCCATCCGGTTCGGGAAACCGGAGCTTTTAGTTCCGCCAACCCCGTGCCCGGGAAGCGTATCACCAACAAGGCGTCGGCCGGCAATCGGCCAGCAAGGGTTTCGGGAAGGTAGGCCACGGCTCGAACCGGATCGATCCGCGCCACGGTGAACAGTTGTGATGACCGGCCCGCTTCGATCACCTCTCCGGGTGAACAGGCTCGCCGAGTCACCACACCGTCGAATGGCGCTCGGATGGTACGAAAATCGAGCAAGGTGCCCACCCGGGCGACCGCCGCCTTGGCGACATCCCATTTGGCGGAGGCAGCGAGCACGGCACCCTCGGCGTGCGCCAACTCCGCGTCGGCCTTTTCACGGGCCCGGGTCGCCGTATCCACCTTGGCCAAGGCCTCATCATGTTGAGCCTCGGCTGCCCGCATCTGATTGGCGATCTCGTCACTGGTTTGCTGGTCAACCACCCGGTCACGAACGAGGGTCGCGATACGCTTGTTTTCGGCCCGCCACCTTTCCATGTTGGATTCCGTGCGCTTGAGCGCCGTATTGGCTTCGCGGGCCATGGCCGCCACCGCGGCCAGATTGGCCTTGCCCGACGCAAGCGCCTTGCGCGATTGCTCAAGTTCAGCTTCCGCCAAACGCACCTCGCTTTGCTTCTGGGCGTGCTCCGCCACCAGTTCCGGCGCCTCCAGGCGCGCGAGCAAACTTCCCGGTTCCTTGCCGGCAGGGCCCTTCACAAAGCTGCCGATATCCACCAAGACTTCCGCGATCTGGCCGGCTACCCGCGCCTGAAGCACGGATTCCTCCCGGGCGAGAATCCTCCCGGGTTCTTCCACCATTTTGCTGATGGTCGCGGTGGCGAGACCCACTTTCCTGACAGGAGCGGCAACGGGCGCCGCCACGCCGGGTGAAAGGGATTCCTTGGGTGCGAATTGCCCGCAACCAAGGCCGACGATGGTAATCATCGAACCGGCCAGCACGCGGGCCAACGACCTTTTCATGGCATCATTCCCCGGTATCGGCATGTTCTGGATCAAGACTCACCACACGCAATGGACCCGCTGATTCGCAAACGGCAAACAAAGCAGGCAAAACCACCAGCGAAATGAACAATGAAGCCGCCAAGCCGCCCATCACGGTGCGGGCCAAGGGAGCGCCGAGCACTGCCGACTCGCCTCCACCCCATGCCATGGGAGCCATTCCGGCCAGCATGGCCAATCCTGTCATCAGGATCGGACGGGCCCGGGAACCGATCGCCTCGGCGGCGGCGTGAACGCCATCGAACCCCTGCCTCCTGAGCGTCCGTGCCCTTGATAAAAACAGCACCGCATGCGCCACACCCACACCCAGCGCCAGAATAGCGCCCATCATGGAGGGCAAGTTCAAAGTAATGCCGGCCAAAACCAGCGTCGTGGCCAAGCCCGCCACAATGCCGCCCAGAACAAAAAGAACCACCACAACCAGCCTTGGACTTTGAAAATATCCCAAAACCAAAAGGGATATGCAGGCAATCGCCGCTGCGAAACCCAAGCCCAAGCCCCGGGACAATCGCTCGAACGGTTCCAGTTGGCCGCCTAGCTTCACTTCCACTCCGGTTGGCACTTTAAGTCCGGCCAATGCCTTGGTGACTTCGCCCTTGGCCTTGGCCAAATCGCTTCCATCAAGGTTGGCGGTCACCCGCATCTCGCGCTTGTTGTTGAACCTGTCGATCTCGGCGGGGATCTCCCCAGCCACCACTTTACCGACATCCCGCACCGCGATAGGAGCATCATCAGAACGCCGGATGGGAACATCGGCGATGTCCACCGCCCTCGACATGCGGCTGGGGGGAACTTCCACCTGAACCTGATACCCGATACCATTGCCCGGGTCTCTCCAATACACGGGCAATGTGAACCTGGTCGAAGAGGTGGCCGCCACCAGGGCACGCGCCACATCACCCGCCTGCAGGCCCGCGTACGCGGCCGCCTCGCGGTCCACCTTCACCGCCAATGTGGGATAGTCGAGCGACTGGGCCACCTGCACATCGGCGAGTCCCGGGATGCCCGACAACGCCCGGCGAACCTCCAAGGCGTGAGCCTTGGTGTCGGGCAACTTGGCTCCCCGCACCGCCACCTCCACGGGCATGTTGGCGCCCAGGCTCATCACCCGGTTGATGATGTCCGCCGGCTCAAATTGCAACAAGACACCGCCAGCTCTTCCGGGCCACCGGTCGCGCGCCCAGGCATTAAGTCCCGAGAACAACTCGTCTCGAAGCTTCCGCCTGCTTGGGTTGTTGATGATTCCATCGGACCTGACGCGGAGGACGGCCTCCTCCGGACCGCCCATCCAGAGGTGGATGCAGTTGACCGGATAGCTGGAAGGTATTTGCCCGACATATCCAAGTGACAAATTCACCCGGTCGGGGCCGATGACACCCTTGGCGATCCGGAGAGCTTCCTGCGCCAAGGCCTCGGTCTCCTCGATGCGCGTTCCAGCCGGCGCCCTCAGGCGAAACATGACATCACCGCCCTCCACCGGCGGAAACAAATCCCCGCCGAGCCGCGGCATCGCCCAAACAAATAGCGCGCTTACAACTGCTAAATACAAACCAGCGACAGGCCATCGCCACCTCGGTAGCCGTTTCAACACCATTGAAGAGGGTGCCTCTTGTCGGATATCCCTCTCCGAAAGCGGCCTCAACAACCAAGCCGCAAGCACCGGTACCAGCGTCACCGACGCCGCGTACGACGCGGCCATCGCCAACAGCACCGACAACGCCAAGGGCACGAACAGGGCCCGCGCCTCCCCCTCCAAAAACATGGCGGGCATGAAAACCGCCGCGATGCACAGCAAGGCCAGCAACCGGGGTGGCGCGGTCTCGCGGTTGCCTTCAATCACGGCGATGGGCACGGCCATTCCCGAGCCAACCTTGCCATGAATGTTCTCGATCTCGACGGTGGCCTCATCAACCAGGATTCCGATGGCCAGGGCCAATCCCCCCAGAGTCATCAGGTTGAGCGTTTGCCCGAACACATGAAGGCCCAAAACCGCCGCAAGCAACGCGACGGGAATCGTCGCCACCACCACCAAGGCGCCACGCCAACTTCGGAGGCAGACCAGCACCATCAGGCCGGTCAGAAGGGCGCCCAAAACCGCCTCCTGCCCCAGCGACGCCAACGCCGCCGTCACCAGGACCGACTGGTCGAATTCAAAGCGCACATCCACCTCGGGGGGAAGTGCCGCCTTCATCGCCGGCAAGGCCGCGCGGATACCCGAAACCACATCCAGTGTCGAAGCGTCGGCGCGTTTGGTGGCAATGAGATAGACACCCCGGCGGCCATCCACCAACGCGTATCCGGTCGTGATGTCGGTTGAATCCTCAATAAACGGGGCGACATCGCGGACGAACACCCTGCCCGTTGAGTCGAGCGGAATCGAACCGAGTTCGGCCGGGTCCGTCACCATGGAATTGACGGGCACCAGGGGCATGGAGTCGGTGGTGCGGATGGCTCCGGACGGGGTGACATCGTTGCCCTTGGCAATGGCCCGGGCCACATCGTCGGGAGACAGGCGAAGGTCCTTGAGGCGATCAGGATCAACCCTGACCACAATCGTGCGTTGGCTTCCCCCCATGGGCGGCGGAGCGGAGACTCCCGGAATGGCCGCGAACATCGGCCGGACCTTCACCAGTGCCTGATCCTGAATTTGGCCAACCGACAGACTTTGGCTCGACAGAAGCAAATAGCCCACGGGCGCGCTGCCGGCGTCATAGCGCATCACAAACGGGGGAAGAGTGCCCGGGGGCATGAAGGCGCGGGAGCGGTTCACCTGCGCCACCGTTTCCGCCAGGGCCTGCGCCATGTCCGAACCGGGATGAAACTGCAGCTTGAGCATGGCCACGCCCTGAACGCAGCGTGTTTCCACCGACTTGATGCCGTTCACATAGAGAAAGTGATACTCGTAATAGTTCGCCAGCAAGCCTTCCATCTGGCCGGGATCCATGCCCCCATAGGGCTGACAAACATAAAGCACCGGCAGGTCGAGGACTGGAAAAATATCTTTTCGGATCCGGTTGGCAGCAAACAAACCGGCAAGCGCCAAGGCGATCCAGGCCACAATCCAGGTGACCGGACGACGCAATGCCAAGCGGGCGGGGTTCAACATGGCAAGGTGTCCGTCCCTCAGGGGATGAGCGGAGTCGGCCCCGGCAGGGCCTCGGGACGGTCCGGTTCGGTTTCGGGAGGAGGACCGAGCGACTGGGCCGGATTACCCAGGGCGCGGTACATCTGGAATTGCGCCCGGTTCCGCTCAGCCACCGATAAATAAAAATCATTGTAAGCGTTGGATAAGGCTTGGAGCGACTGGACCGCTTCCTGCGGCCGGAACACCAACGAAACCACCTCACCGGTACGGCGCAACTGCCCCACGCCCTGAAGGTTCTTGTCCGCCGAGGCCCTGGCCTCGCGCAGACCCACCTCGGCCTGCTGGTAACGCGCCCGGGCGCGCAACCCCCGCGAACGCGCCTGCAAAACCTCGGCGTCCACCTGATAACGCGTTTTCACCAATTCCTGTTCGGCCACTTCCCGCTGGGCGCGCCGCTCGCGAATCAAAGCGACGTTCCCCGCGCCAAGGTTTTTCATCTCCCAAAGTATTTGCAAATCCACGCTGTTCCGGCCGCCAAAATCCCCCATCTCACTGTTGATGCCGCCACCGAAAACGCCGCCAGCCAATGTCCCGCCCGGATGCGTGGCGGCACCTCGCAGCAGAATCGAGGGAATGAATGGCCTGGCTTTTTCCTGCTTCAACCGGGCGGTGCTCGCCTCGACGGATGCCGCCTGCGCGCCCAATTCCGGCCTCATGCCGCGAGCCATGTCCCGCAGGGATTCCACCGGCTGCCCCAAGTCCACCATTTCCACCACCAAATGGGGAAGTTCCACCGGACTCAGGAGAGTGACATCGTCCAGCCGAAGGATGGCACCCAGGCCAGCGCTGGCCACTTCCCAACGCTCCTTGGCGCGCTCCACCTCCTGCTCCCGGCGCACCCGCTCGGCGCGCACACGGCTGGCTTCCACATCGGGAACAATCCCAGGTGCCAATTTCACCACCCTGCGCTCCAACTCGCGTATTCGCTCCAGGGTGTCGAGTGCCCCGGCAAGTTCCCCGCGCGCCTGCTGCAGCGTGTAGTAAGCGTCGGCCACCTGATACATCGTGTCATTCATGGTCGCCTGAAGCTCGGCTTCCTTGCCACGGACCACTTGCTTGGCGGCAAGCGGAGCATAAATGGCATCGGTCAGGCCAAACACCGCAACCGGCCCGGCTCCCGCCATGATCGTGCTTTTGCTCGCCGTGATAATTCCGCCATCGATCTTTTGAATACGGCCGTCGCTGCGCAGGTAATCGAAACCCACCACAAGATCCGGCAGCCAGAGGACCTTGGCTTTCTCAAATTGCGCCTGCGCCACCTCAATTTTCCGCCCCGCGACAATGATGTCGATCGGACGCACCTGGGCCAGTTGAAGCGCCACCGGCAATGAAATGCGCATGACACCGCCAGAATCTGGTGGATCAGCCGGCAGGGGATCAACTCCTACTGCCATCGTGGCCAATAAAACGCAAAACATTCGCCACCCCAACCAAGTTCGCCATTCTTTTCATCGGCGGCGTCAAAACCGGCAAAGCAGGAAATTTAAATGTAAATATTGAATAATTTCGTTAGGATTTGTCGGCCGGCCTGAAGATGGATTGGAAATAGGTCGGCCTAAACAGCCTCGGCTTTTTGATTCGCGATGCTTTCAAAACGTTTTTTCAGAGGAATTCTGAGTTCCCTCCGCATGATTACCTGTTTTAGAAGTGCTGATCCTTGG
>CAWUNZ010000081.1:0-13048 GCA_963923445.1 uncultured bacterium | reverse complement strand
GCCGCTGGTGTCGGTGACGGTGAGGGTGATGGTGGCGTTGCCGGTTTGGTTTCCGGACGGGGTTGCTGTCACGGTTCGCGCGCTTCCCACGCCGCCGATGGCGATGCCGGAAACGGGAAGCAAGGTGCTGTTGGAGGATTTGGCGGTGACAATGAGGGATCCCGCGGGGGTCTCGAGATCCCCGACGGTGAAGGCGATGGCTGCGGTCGATTTGCCTTGGGGGACCGATTGATTGGTGATGGGCGAGATCGTGGGGAGGCTGTTTTCCGTGATCGTGAGGACCGCCGTCGCCGGTACCGGGATAAGGTGCCGCGCCGGTTGCTCGTTCGCCGACAAGTACGAGGCGAGGCCGGCCGGACTCGGTGAGGACAGGGTCGGGATGGCGGTCTCGGAACCCTCGGACTTGCCGTCGGCGATGACGGGAACCGTGAATGTTTTCGTTGTTTCAAGATCGTTGAATGTCAGTGTTCCGGAAACGGCGCTGAAGTCGGCGCCGGCGGTTGCCGTGCCCGACGCGACGGAATAACTCACGCTGACCTTGCCATCGGCCCCGCCGGTTCGGGTGACCGTGATGACCTTGCTCCCGGCGGCCTCGTCAACCGTGTACGAGGACGAGTCGAAGCGAATTTGGCCGACCCCGCCAACGGAAAAGTAGTAGGTCACCAAGCCGCTTTGGCTCTTGGAACCCACGGTATTGGGGTTGTTGTCATTGAGGAATGCGGAAGCGCGGAAGGTCACCTCGTAGCGTCCAGGGGCGCTGAAACCGAAATTGAAGTGCTGGTGCCCGCCGGCCAGAAGCCAAACAGAATCGGCGGTCGCTCCATCGCCGGTGTTGATGCCGTCGGATGTGGCCATGAAGACCACGGGGGACGAAAGAGGCACTTGCCAGATGGAAAAATGTCCGGGAGCGGCGCCGCCGTTGGCCCCCTTCACATCCTGCAGGGTCAGCCGGACATACTTTCCGGTGCCCGTGACGCGGCCTCCTGATTCCCCGGCCGGACTGTAGCTGTCGACGCTGGAAGAGGCGACTGCCTCGGCATTGAGTCCCAGGTAGAGCAGCGACGGATCCTGGCTTGCGGGCAACTGGTGAAAGTCCTGTCCCTGTTGAACGCCGAGGAAGCTGAAACCTGCCGGGGCGCTCTGCCTTGACTTCTCCGCGCTCACATACAGGAGCGCCTTGTCGTTAGCATGGATGTCATTGCTGTCCTTGTCATTTACCGAAAACGACCAGGATGAACCCGTGAACCCAACTCCCAGGTCCACATGTTGCGTGGTGAGGAATGTGTCGAGCAGGGCGGGGGTCAGGCGGGATTCCAAGGCCTCAAGGGCGCATCGGGCAACGAGGGTGCTACGGCGAGTGCGGATCATCGGGGCAAACTCCTCATGGAAACCATTGAAGCGAAGGGTTGATCACTGGGGCGGGCGCGCGAAATTGAAATTCCTGTCGGACCATTCCCGGACGGCGGCCCCGGATATCCCGGAGACATGCCCGTCGGCGTAGAGGTAGTTGGAAACACCCGCTGACCGGTTGCCGCCTGGCGAACTGAAGAAGCGGTCGGGCTGGATGTCGTTGGTGATCCTTGTCCATCGCAGTTCTGGATAATCGACGATGTTGGGGGCGCGGAACCAGTTGCGGGCGTGGGTGTGATCCTCGGTGATCGCCGTGCCCCGTTTATCGGAAGCGGTGAACACGATGATGGTTTCGGTGGTGCTTTGAAGCTTATTGAGGAAGAAACAAGCTCCCTCACCGGGGTCGCAGACATAGTCGTTGAGCAAGTAACTGGTGCCGGAGTTCTCCAGCCTGTCCCGCCCCTTTGGATCATTAGGGCAGATTCGGATGGAGTCCACGCTTTCCATGTAGGGTGCCAACGAATTGACCCATGCGTTGGTGAAATCGCTTTTGCCATGGGTAGACTCTGGAAATCTGCCGCTGTTGTTGTCGGCGAACATGTGAACCGCCAGGCCGATTTGCTTGAGGTTGTTGGCGCACTTGGCGCGGTTGGCGGATTCCCTGACCTTCTGAACGGCGGGCACAAGCAAGCTGATCAGCACCGCGATGATCGCGATCACCACGAGAAGTTCAATGAGTGTGAACCCACGCAGATGTTTTTGGTTTGAATGGAGATGCATGGTAAAACCCAAGGCATACGGTTATATTTTGTAAGTATGTACGAATTAAAATTTTAATCAACACTTTGTTTTACTTTTTTTCGTGCAGAACTTTTTATGCTTCGATTTTGACAAAGCGAATGGATTGATTTTAAATTCGGATCAACTTACTTAATTATCTTTATAAATTAATTTCTTTTTATATAAACAAATATCGATGTGCGTTACTTTAAATTGATTTGAAGTTTGATATCCGTTCCCCGTCGCATGATCGCCACTTCGACCGTCTCGCCCTTGAGGAAATTCCTTCGCACATGCCCAAGCAGATCGTCGGATGTTCCATTGATGGGCGCGCCGCCGATGGACAGCACGATGTCGTCCGGCTTGACACCCGCCTCGGCGAGGGTGGAATGCACGCGCGGACCCTGCCGGAAAGCCGCCTGTTCCGCGGGGATGCCAACCCTTTTTCTTTCCTCGGGTGTGAGTTCCTCGGGGCGGAACGGCACCGCCGGCAGCATGTCGAGCAGCGAGGGGCGCCAGGTGATGTTGGTTTTGCGCCATCCCGGCGCCAACGAAAGCATGGCCTCGCGAACAGATCCGCCGTTTTTCCATGAAACCGGAATCGGTTTGTCCGATTTCCATTCTTCCAAAGCGAAGGAGGCGTCGGCGAACGACGCGACAGGCTGGTCGGCAATCCTAAGGACGCGGTCGCCCTGCTTCAGCCCAGCTTTGTCCGCCGGGGAATCCGGTTTCACCTTGGCGACCAGATTGCCCCCGTCCACATCCAGCACAATTCCCAGATTATCCGGCGGCGGGTAGGTGAATACATCCTCCCGGCGCCAGGTCCCCGCCGCCTTGGCGTCCGCGATCGCCATTTCCTTGGCGTTGTGGCAATGCACGCATCCGCGGTTCCCCATCCCGGCGGACTTGAAGTCACTGATGGTGAACGGTTTTCCCGCGAGCGGTTTCGGGCTGGGAGGATGCGAGTGGGCTTCCAAGGCTGCCCCCAACGCGAAAGCCAACCCTTTGAGCGATTGGCGGCCATCGGCCCCCGAGGCGTCGCGACCGCCGTAGCGGCCGTAGATGGTCTGGTCCGCGTTCATGAAGAAGCAGGCCCAGGTCGTGTCCAGGTCGAATCGGTAAACGCGCAGGTCTATGCGGTCGATCCGGGTCAGGCGGACCCTGACGAACTTTTTGGCGACTTCGGCGATCTCAGGATCAAGGCGCGTGACCCGCGCATCGATTTCCCGGCAATCCGCTCAGGGATCGCAGCGGAAAACAAGGAAGATCGGCTTGCCCGTCTGGCGCGCCTCCGTCAGGGCGGGCTGCAGCGAATCGTACCACCCGGGCGGGGCGCACACCGCCAGGATCGCCATGAAGGCGAGCATTATTTCAGCACCTCGATCTTCTCCACCCTGGGCCGTTCCTCGAAAGACCATTCGACCCTGACGCGGGACTTCAGGGGCACCTTCCTGATCTCGGCGACCATGGCCTTGTCAGGGCCGCCTCCCTTGTCCGGGTTGCCGCCCCGCCAATGCGGGACATACTTGCGGGCCTTCTCCTCGCCATCGGCCTTCACCTCGATCCAGTTGTCTCCCTTGGCGACGAGGACTCCGGTGACCTCTCCTTTTCGGGTCTCGGGCTTGTTTTCCTTTTTTTCCTGGGCCGTCAGGGTGCCGGCGGCCCCTGTCGCACCAAGGAAGGCCATCGCAAGGCCCAGCATCATGAATGCGCGCATGGTTAAACACTCCGCGGGTTGATGGGGATGAATGCCGTCACTCACCGAAGGTGACGAAGAATGATTTCATATGCCTTTTCGCGCGAGGCATCGGGGAAATCGTGGTCGGCATCGGGGTGATCGACGGTCAATTGGTTCGCCGCTCCGTGAAGCGCGTAAACCTGACGGGCTGCCGAAGCGACCTTGTCCACGCTCGCGGCGCGGAAATTGGAGTCACGCAGGGGGGCGCAGATGAATACGGTCCGCGGGGCGATCGCCGCGACCATCTCATGAAAATCCGCGGGAATTTCCGCCAGCCTGTTCTTGAAACCGGCCAAACGGGCCATGTAGCGATCCTGGCACCAGCCTTTGCCATGCTCCCAATTCTTCGGGTTCCCGTCGTAGTAATCGGTGAACAGGTCCAAACCGCAACTGGAGACCACGACCTTGAGTCGATCGTCGAAGACGGCGGTGAAGACGGAGTTATGGCCGCCAAGGCTATGGCCGATGGTGGCGCGTGGTCCGGGCTTTGTGAAAGGCAGGGAATCAAGGAGGTCGAGTGCCCGGGAATTGTCCCAGATGGCCTTCATGGTTCCGGACGAATATCCAAGTTTTTTCAGGTCCGGATCGTAGCCGCCCATGGTGGGGTAGGCTGGGGAAATGGTCACGCAACCCTTTTGCGCCAACTCCTGGGCGTATTGGCGATGGGGTTTGCCACCGAGGCCAACCACCACCTTGGGGCCAAGGTTGATCTCGGTGGGATGAAGGCAGAGCACTCCCGGCGCCTTGGTTCCCTTGAGCGCTTCCTTGGGAACACAAAGGTAGGCGGGCGTCCGGCAACCTGGTTCTGAGGCATAGCTGACCAGGCGGCGGACATAATCGCCGCAGTCGGTTTCCTGCTCGATTCTCATGTCGAGAGGGCACCGTTTTTCTTTGCCGGGAAACGGCCCCATGAAAGATTCCATTCCCTTGATGATCTCCGCCCGGCGGGCCGACCAATCGGAAACGGTCGTCGCCTTGGCCGCGGTGCCATCAGGTCGACGGACCAGAAGGATCTCCTCGCGGGACATACGCGCGTGATCCTGTTCGGGAGTGGCCAAGACGAGGATGAGCAGGATTGACATATGCTGTTCCAGCGGGGTGCCAAACCGAAGGTGTTGGGGTAAGCTTGGTCGAAACCCGAGAGGAACGCAACCATGAATCTGTCCCGCCGATCCTTGCTTGCCGCCGGAACTTCCTGGAGCCTGCTGCCAGCCTTGGGCATTTCCGCCGATACCGCGGGCGGCTTGCACCTGGCCCCGTTCCGCGCCGATGTGACACCGCCCAAGGGCCATCCCTGTTGTGGTGGATGGATCAAGCCCGTGGAGGTGGTCGATGATCCCCTGGAGGCCCTGGGCGTTGTGCTCCTGGGCGCGGGAAAGCCGATTGTGCTTTGCTCTGTGGATTGGACGGGGATCCTTAACGAGGCTCATGTGGCATGGCGGGTGGCGCTGGCGCAGGCGGCGGGCACCACGCCGGACCGGGTGGCGGTGCATTGCGTCCACCAGCACAACGCCCCGTTCGCTTGCCTGGAGGCGGAAAAGCTCGTTTCGGCGCATGCCGAACTTCCCCATATCGTGCTTCCCGATTTTCACGCCCGTGCCATCGATACCGTGGGGCTGGCGGTCGCGGGGGCCTTGAAAAAGGCCGTGCCCGTCAGCCATGTGGCCATGGGATCGGCGGCGGTGGAGAAGGTGGCAGGCAACCGTCGGCTGGATCGCGACGCCATGGGCCGGGTGAAAACCATGCGCGGCAGCGCCTGCCGCGACCCCCGATTGATCGCCATGCCCGAGGGATTGATCGATCCGAACCTGCGGACGGTTGCCTTTTACAACGGCTCCGTCAAGGTCGCGGCGCTTCATTACTACGCCTGTCATCCCATGAGCTACTATGCCGACGGGCGGGTGACCAGCGACTTCGTCGGCCTGGCCCGTAAGGCTCGTCAGGCGGAGGATACGGCTTGCCACCATGTGTATTTCACAGGGTGCGCCGGTAATATCGCCGCGGGCAAGTACAACGACGGCACACCCAAGGCGCGCGCCGACCTTGCCCAGCGCATGCTGGCTGGATTGAGGGCGTCGGAAGCCCGGCTGGAGCCAGTGGCGGTGAAAACGCTCTCCTGGAAAACGGCCGAGATTCTTCCAGTGGCTCGTTCCAAGCCATCGGTTGCCGAGTTGATGGCCAGCATCGCCAACAAGGATTTGAAAGGAGCGGGCCGGAACCGTCCGGCCTATGAGGTGGCTTGGTCCCGCAGGCTCGAGAAAAAGATTCCGATTGTTGTCAGTGCCCTTTCGTTGGGCGGCATCAGCCTGCTGCACCTGCCGGGTGAGTCGTTTGTTGAGTATCAGTTGCGCGCCCAGTCGATGGCTTCCGATGGCCGGGTGGCCGTGGCGGCCTACGGCGACGGCGGGCCTTGGTACATTCCCGTGAAGGATGAATACCCGGGCGGGGGATATGAGGTTTCCGTGGCATTCAGCGACGATTCGATCGATGGAATCATGACCGGGGCGATGAGGCGGGTGCTGGCGGGTTAATCCCGACTCCCTTGGCATCGCCGGCGCCCGGGGTGGCTGGGGCTTGAAAAAAATGCCGGAAAAGGCGATGCAGTAAACCCTTGTGATGAGCCGGATCAATCAAGGGTAAGCGATGGTGGAATGTCTTGGCGAAGCGCACGAAAGGCGCGATGGCCGCTTCTGGTTTTTTGAGCCCGAAGTCTTGTTCCTGACCTTGTTCGTGGTGCTGGCCTATTTTGTGAGGGCCGGTGAGTTGCCGCTGCGCGGGGAGGAACCGACCCGGGCGCAGATGGCGTTTGAGATGGTCAGCGGGAACGATTTCCTGGTGCCCCGGGCCCAAGGCCAACCATTCCGCATCCGGCCACCCCTTCAAATGTGGGCGATCGCCGCCAGCGCCATGGCGCTGGGCGATTGGAGTGAATGGACGATCAGGCTGCATGCCGTTGTCGCTTCCTTGGCGACCACCCTGCTGGTTTACGGCTACGCCCGGACATTCCTGGGCCGGCTTGGATCATTGGCGGCAGGGGCGGCGTTCGCCTCGTTCGCCGACTGGTTTCAGATGGGGAGGCAGGCCGAGACCGAGGCGATCTTCACCCTCCTGTTGGGAGGCGCGCTTTTGCTTTGGCATTGGGGTGTTGTCCGAGGGTGGCCCGATTGGGTCTTTTTCTCGGTCGGCTACGGGCTGATGGCTGCGGCGATGCTGGCCAAGGGGATGCAGGCGCCTGTTTACTTTGTCGGGGCGACATGGCTTCACCTGCTGCTGACGCGCGATTGGAAAAGAATGTTTTCCATCGGCCATGGGGTTGGATTGGCGGTGGGGGCGGGAGTGGTCGCCTGCTGGGTGGTCCCCTACGCCCGGGAACTGGGCTGGGGCGAGGTCGCCATGGTCTGGACGGGTGATCCCGCTTACCATGTCAACGGCCGTGTCTCCAATTGGAAGTCATCGGAGTTTTTTCGTCACCTTTTCACCCTGCCTTTCGAGCTGTTCGCCGGAACGCTCCCGTGGTCGCCGCTCGTGTTGCTTGTGTTTTTGAGGGGTTTTCGCTCGGCATGGCCGACGGGTTGGCGCCATGTCGTTTTCATGTGGACCTGCATCGGCGTGGCCCTGCCTAGCATTTGGATCCCGCCGGGAGGCCTTCCGCGCTACTTCGCGCCGTTGTTTCCCTGCGTGGCCGTGCTGGCGGGCGCCTCGGTGGATTGGTTGCAACGGGCCAACCCAACCGGCGCGTGGATGGTCCTGAGGGCGTTGGCCTCGGTTCTCATGGCCGGCATGGGAGCGGTGATGGCGTTGTCTCCCTGGCTGGCGGCGTTCCCGAAATGGTCCGGGTTTGCCGAACCCGTGCCGGTGGCTTTTGCCTACGCCGGGGTGGTGTTCCTGATGGCCGCCGCGACCGCCTTTTCCGGTCGTATTTCCGCCCCCGCCGGACCAAGGGTTGGAATCGTCTGCATGGCCGTTGCAATGGCGGTCTATTTTTCAGGATTCGTGATGGATTTCCGGGTAAGACGAAGCGGTAACCCCACGGAAGCGATGCGCGCCATCAAGGCCGAACTGCCTGCTGGGCAGGAACTCGTGAGCTTGGGCGACCAATACCTGGCCCCGCTGTTCGCCTACCATTACGGCCTTCCCATCACGACCCGAAGGCCCTGGCCCCTGAAAGCCGAGGATCTGCCCGCGAACATTGAATATTTCTGCTTCGAGTCCCACGGGGCCGATTCCCGTGTTTTGCCATTCAAATGGAAGCAGATAGGGGTCTTTCCCCTTGATCGTTATCGTTTGCCCAGTCCCGTCTCGCGCGTGGTGGTGGGACAAAGACAATGATCCCGAGGCCGGGCTTCATGGACGATGCCCGGGGTTGGGTGAACCGGTTTTTCACGCGGCTCAGGCGAGTTCAGGCAAGGGTTGCCAATCATCGACAAGGTAGTGCGGCCTGCCGGAATAATCCGGCAAGGTGACGGTGCGAGGGTCGATGCCAAAGTGCCTGTACAGGGTGGCGTGAACCTCGCCGAAATGCACGGGTCGCTGGGCGATTCGGGCGCCATCGCGGTCCGTCGCGCCGATCACCTGGCCGGTTCGGAATCCGCCACCGGCGAGCAGTGCGCCACCCACCTGGGGCCAATGGTCGCGCCCGGCATCCTTGTTGATCTTGGGTGTGCGGCCGAATTCGCCCCAGGCGACCACGGCGACATCCTTGTCCATGCCCCTTTCGTGCAAGTCGGTGATGAGGGCGTGCATTCCACGGTCAAACCACGGGAAGTGCGTGTTCTTGCACTCGCTGAAGTTGTTGCTGTGGAAATCCCATCGCCCGAAGTTGAGGGTCACCACGCGCGCGCCAGCCTCCACCAACCGTCGGGCCAGCAGGAAATGCTCAAGGTTGCGCGGGGCGCCGTCACCGTAGTTCTTCGGGTCTCCCTGGCCGTACTTGTCGCGCAGGGCCTGAGGTTCGCGTGTCAGGTCAAGCGCCTCGAGCATCCGGCTTGAGGTCAGGATGCCGAGCGCCTGCTTGTTGAAGGAATCCAGCGCTTCCATCGTGCCCTTGGCATCGAGTTCCCTGCGCATGGAGTCGAAGTTGGAGAGCAGGGCGTTCCGGTCGGTCAGGTTGGAAGCCTGGATGGTTCCAAGCCGCATGTCGTCGCGGATGGGGCCTGATGGCCGGAAGGCGGAATGGGCGACTCCCAGATATCCGGGATGCCCGGGAGAACCGTAGGGAGGATGCCCCGCGTTGGGTGCCAATCCGAAAAATGGAGGAACAGCCTGGTTCACCGGGCCCATCAGGCGAGCGACGGTCGATCCGATGGAGGGCCAACCTCCCGGAGGTTGGTTGAGTTTGGTTCGGCCGGTGTAGCAGATGAAAGAGTCATGGTCCCCGTTGGGTGATCCGTGGACAGAGCGAAGGGGAACCACCTTGTCCATGATGGACGCAAGCCTGGGTAGGTGCTCGCAGATCTGGATGCCCGGCACGGTTGTGTTGATCGGCTTGAATTCACCCCGGATATCGGCGGGCGCGCTCATTTTCAGGTCGTACATGTCCTGATGGGGCGGGGCGCCCACCATGTAGATCATGATCACGGCCTTGTGCGGGCTGGAGATCCCCGCCGCCTTTTCCGCCCGCAGGATTTCAGGCAGGGCCAAACCGCCCATGCCGAGGGCGCCGATGCGGACAAGATCGCGCCTGGTCGGAGCCAGTGGGGAGGAGCGGAAGTTGTCGCAACCTGTTTTGGCAATTGAACGCATGGAAGGATTCTCCGAACACCGGAGGCTTAAGGAGGGATAGTTGAATCTAACACCTTGTTGACCTTAATGAAAGCGACATCCCTGTTATCGGATCATTCTCCTGCCTGGGGGTAGTCCGCCGCCTGAGAAATCGTTCCGATGGCGATCAGGGCGCAAATTTTGTGCTCGGCAAGGACTTTTTCGCGATTTTGGGTTACTTTCGGCAGATCGTTCCAAAATCAAGAATTGTGATGTCGGTTCTCCCCGGCATGACAAGGCACGGCGGATTCCGAGATTTCACCCGCGGCGGAATCAAAACCACCATGGGCGGAGCGACAGGGAGGCATGGCATGAGCAGCAGGGCACTGGCGGTTTTGGCTTTGTTGGCACCCATGGGTTTTTGCCATGCGGAAACATGGCCGGTTTCCAGCCCTGTTGAAGCCCAACCCCTGATCGCGCAGGCACTTCGCGTCGCCAAGGCTCTGGAGATGGCTGGCCAACCGTTGGGCGAGCAGGGCAACCAGGCACTCGCCCGGTTGAGGGAAACCGAGGGTGACGGTCATGTCACCGGAGTGGTGGAAAAGGTTTTGGATCCACGATGCGTGGCGGCGGTGGAGATCGGAGCGGAAGGGGTGGTGAAGGTGATTCCGCATGCCACACCGCCCGGTCTGGTGGAGCAGGGATGGCGAGTCTGCCTGGTGAAGGTGGTGAACAAGGCCGGTTCAACTGGAACGCTGAGGGTTGAAAGCCCGAGCGCCCTGCCGGTTCCCAAGGGCCCGCAATCGGAGGTTCAGGGGCGTTGGCTTGATTTGGCGCCGTTGACGGCGCAACCGCTGCTTCCCAAGTTGGGCGGTTTGCGGTTGGAATACACCGCGTTGCAGATTTACAGCCGGGATGCCGGCGACAAGGCCGCTGAAATGGTGTTTTCCGTTGATGCGGGCAAGGGTTCCAAGGCAGGGATAAAGTCGAAGTCGAATTTCACATTCGTGGCGTCAGCCTCGCACCCGGTGACCTTTCGCGTGACCGAATTCGACGGGTCTCCTGCCACGGCGGCGTTCATCATCAGGGACTCCGCTGGAAGGGTTTATCCTTCCCAGTCCAAGCGTCTGGCGCCCGATTTCTTTTTCCATCCGCAGGTGTACCGGTCCACGGGTGAAACGGTGCGCCTTCCCTCGGGCCGATATACCGTAGTTTGCTCCCGGGGGCCCGAATCCATTCCGGAAACCAGGGAACTGGTCGTGGATGGGCGACCGGCGGAATTCCGATATTCCGTGTCGCGTTGGATTGATCCGGCCCGCAAGGGGTGGTGGAGCGGCGACCATCACATTCATGCCGCAGGGTGTCAGCACTACGACAAGCCGACGGAAGGCGTGGAACCGGCCGACATGATGCGCCACATCCTCGGGGAAGACCTCAAGGTGGGTTGCTGCCTCACTTGGGGACCTTGTTTCGACTACCAGAAGCGGTTTTTCACAGGCAAGCCGGATAATGTTTCCCGGCCCCCTTACATCCTTCGGTACGATGTCGAGGTGAGCGGATTCGGTTCGCATTCCAGTGGTCACCTCAACCTTCTGGGACTCAAGGAGCAAATCCCGCCCGGAGGTCTCTCAAAAGACCATTGGCCAACCCTCGGCATGAACACCCTTCGGTGGGCGAAGCGGCAGGGCGCCATCTGCGGTCCGGCCCATTCGGCTAACGGACTCACGCGCCACGCCGGTCGCATCGATGGCGCCAAGGATGGTCCCGGCGGTCTTCCCAATTTCAACATTCCCGCATTCGATGGAATCGGGGCCAACGAGTACATCGTCCAGGCGGCATGCGAGGTTCCAGGGCCGGCAGGGAATCCGGTTCCTGCCGTGGATTTCATCAGCACCATGGACACCGACCGCGTGGCCGAGTGGAACATGTGGTACCACACGATGAATTGCGGATTCAGGGTGAGGGCCAGTGGTGAGACGGATTTCCCCTGCATCTCAGGTGAGCGGGTGGGGATGGGGCGGGTTTATGTCAAGGTCCCGGGGCCCCTCGAGTTCGACTCCTGGCTCAAGGGAATCGCCGAGGGGCGAAGTTATGTCAGCGATGGCACCGCTCACCTGATGGATTTTCGCGCGGAGACCGGCAAGGGCCGCATACTGGAGGTAGGCGAATCGGGAAGCGAAATCAGGTTGGATACCCCGGGTGCCCTTTCCTTCGATGTCACCGCGGCCATCAGGCAGAAGGGAAAGGGATCAGTCCCGGTTGAATTGATCGTCAACGGGCTTCCCGTGATGGCGGTGGAAGTGCCTGCTGATGGAAACGAGAAAAAAATCCGATTCAGGCATGATTTCAAGGGCAGCGCATGGGTCGCCGTCAGGGCCGGATTATCAGCCCACACCAATCCCTTTTTTGTGACGGTGCAAGGCAAGGCGATCCGCGCCGACGCCAACTCGGCCCGTTGGTGCTTGGCCGGCGTGGACCAATGCTGGAAGATGAAGGCAAAGACCTACAAGGCGGAGGAAAAGGCGCAAGCGGAGGCGGATTACGCCAAAGCCCGGGAGATTTACGCGAAGATACTCTCGGAATGCACCGCGCCTACTCCGAAACCTTGAAAAGAACTGCCGCCTCGCATCGGAAGCCCAGGTCCTCGGTTCCCTGACCGGCGTGGAATGCGATGGTCGCCTCCCGGGGCCCAGCTTTGGAGCAGGCGATTTTCATGACCAGAAATTCCACCGCCTGTCCCCTCAGATCCACCGGTTGGTTGCCAACTCCGGTTGTCAGGCTCGCGGTGAACGGGTTGTTGGTTACACCCGCGCACGAGCACCGGGGTTCCAACCGCTGCTGCCCTCCGCTTTGGTTGTTGACTTTCACAATGCCGAACGATTCCCGTCCAACTTTCAACCCGGGAACATACGGGCCTGGTTCAACCCTGACCCGGCCTTCTGGGTTGATGGTCACCTCGAGAAACACCAGGGGTTGAACGGCCTTGAGAACATCCTCCGGGGTGCGGGTTTCGGCCGCATCGCGAATGGCTTGGATGGTTGCCTTGGGCATGTCCTGGCCGGCAGCCTGCATCGATCGGATCGCCTGCTGGATACTGGCGGCCATTGCCATGGACTCGCCGGTTCCTGCTTGGTTGGCCAAGGCCATGGCGAACAGCGGCATCCAGTTGATCATGGGCGAAAGCCTCCGTTGTGATGGTTGATTGTTGAAAAAAAGAGAGGACAAACAATGGGGAAAACCGGAATGCCAATTTGGCATTCGCTCTGCGTTGGCAAAAGGGCGGCTCGCTTGCGACTGCCAATTTGGCTTTTGATTTTGTGAATTGTTTTTTCAAGATGATGGCCTGTCAATCTTTGTTTTGATCTTAAGTGTTTTAATTTAATAGACTTGCGATGAATGCATGATTTTCTTCAAGCCTCATCCCATGGATTGGCACGATGGATGCTTTGATTTCTTCAGTGTTAATCAAGAGTGGCATTG
>CAWUNZ010000080.1:0-13093 GCA_963923445.1 uncultured bacterium | reverse complement strand
TACGCCGCCAACCGCTTGCGTGTGGTGCGCCAGGTGCGGTACTCGCCACACAACGAGAACAGCATCGACCTGGTCCTTTTTCTCAACGGCGTTCCCGTGGCCACGGCGGAACTGAAAACCGACTTCACGCAAAGCGTTGAGGACGCGGTGTTCCAATACCGGCACGACCGGCACCCGCGCCCCAAGGGGCAGGAACCGGAAAAGCTGCTGTCGTTTCCCAACGGCGCGCTGGTTCATTTCGCCGTCAGCAACAGCGAGGTGCAGATGACCACCCGGCTGGAAGGGGAGAAAACCCTCTTTTTGCCGTTCAATCAGGGTGATGACGGCGGGGCGGGCAACCCGGTGAACCCCAATGGCGGGCACCGCACGGCGTACCTGTGGGAAAAGGTCTGGGCGCGGGAAAGCTGGCTGGAGATTCTGGGCCGTTACATCATCGCGCAACGCGACAAGAAGAAACTGGTGGAGCGGATCGTCTTTCCTCGCTACCACCAACTGGATGTGACGCGCCAACTGCAGGCCGCCGTGCTGAAGGAAGGGCCGGGCGGCAAGTACCTGATCCAGCATTCCGCCGGTTCCGGCAAAACCAACTCCATCGCCTGGGCCGCGCATTTCCTTGCCGAACTGCACGACGCGAACAAACAGAAGGTGTTCAACACGGTGCTGGTGGTGTCGGACCGCACGGTGATCGACACCCAGCTTCAGGAGGCGCTGTTCGACTTCCAGCGCCAGACCGGCGTGGTGGCGACCATCAAGGGTGGTGAAGGCAGCAAGAGCGCTGAGCTGATCCAGGCGCTGTCCGGCGACAAGAAGATCGTGGTCTGCACCATTCAGACCTTTCCCAAGGCGCTGGAAAAGGCCCGGGAGATGGCCGCAACCAAGGGGCGCCGCTTTGTGGTGATCGCCGACGAGGCGCATTCATCGCAGACGGGGGAAGCCGCCGCCAAGCTGAAATCGGTGCTGTCGGTGGAGGAGCAGAAGGAACTCGACGAGGGCGCCTCGGTGACGGTGGAGGACCTGCTGACAGCCGACATGGCGGGGCGGGCGGCCAGCGGGAAGGAATCGGGCATCACCTATGTGGCGTTCACGGCGACGCCCAAGGCGAAGACCATGGAACTGTTCGGCACGCGCCCCGATCCGTCGCGACCGCCCAGCAACAACAATGTGCCCGCCCCGTTCCATGTGTACTCGATGCGGCAGGCCATCGAGGAAAAGTTCATTCTGGATGTGCTGCAGAACTACACCTCGTACAGCCTGGCGTACAAGCTGGCGCACCAGGGCCAGGAACTCGATGACAAGAAGGTGGAACGCACCGCCGCCATGAAGAAGGTGATCGGCTGGGTGAAGCTGCACCCCGTCAACATCGCCCAGAAGGTGCAGATAGTGGTGGAGCATTTCCGGCAATTCGTTTCACCGCTCTTGGCCGGCAAGGCCAAGGCGATGGTGGTGGTGGGCAGCCGGTTGGAAGCGGTGCGCTGGCAGTTGGCGATGGAGAAGTACATTCAGGCCAACGGCTACAAGATAGGCACGCTGGTGGCTTTTTCCGGCGAGGTGATCGACAAGGATTCCGGCCCGGAGCCGTTCACGGAAACCAGCAAGGAGCTGAACCCGGGCTTGAGGGGGCGGGACATACGGGAGGCGTTCAAGGGGGAGGAGTACCAGATCCTTCTGGTGGCGAACAAGTTCCAGACCGGGTTCGACCAGCCTTTGCTGTGCGGCATGTATGTGGACAAGCGGCTTGACGGCATCCAGGCGGTGCAGACGCTGTCGCGGCTGAACCGGTCGCACGCCGGCAAGGACACCACTTATGTGGTCGATTTTGTCAACAATCCGGCCGACATCCTGGCGGCGTTCAAGATGTACCACACCACGGCCGAGCTGGCCGGCACCACCGACCCGAACCTGGTGTACAACCTGAAGGACAAGCTCGACACCCTGGGGTATTACGACGCCCACGAGGTGGACCGCGTGGTGCGGGTGGAGCTGAACCCCAAGGCCAAACAAAGCGAACTGGTGGCGGCCTTGGAACCGGTGGTGGACCGGCTGATGAAGCGGTACCAGTCGGCGCAGTTGAAGCTTCAAGGCGCCCAGGCCGACAAAAACGAGAAGGTGGCGCAGGAAGCCAGGGACGAGATGGAGGCCCTCATCCTGTTCAAGCGCGACATGGCGGTTTACCAGCGCCTGTACACCTTCCTGTCGCAGATCATTGATTACGAGAATCCCGAGGTGGAGAAACGCTCCATTTTCTACAAGCGCCTGATCCCGCTTCTGGAATTCGGCCGTGAACGGGAGGGGATCGACTTGTCCAAGGTGGTGCTGACCCACCACCAACTGAAGGACCTGGGCAAGCAAAACCTCAAGTTGGCCCAGGGGGACAAGCCCCTTCTGGACCCGATCAAGGAAGCGGGCACCGGCGGGGTGAACGAGAAGCAGAAAATCCGGCTGAGCGAGGTGATTGAGAAGGTGAACGAGCTGTTCGGCAAGGAGACCACGGACCAGGACCAACTCAGCTACATGCAGACGGTGAAGGCGAAGATGCTGGAATCGGAGACCCTAAGGCAGCAGGCCGCCAGCAACACCAAGGAGCAGTTCAAAACCTCGCCCGACCTCAGGAACCAGCAGCAGTCGGCGATCATGGACGCGCTGGACGCGCACCAAAACCACAGCAAGCGCGCCCTCAACTCGGATACCGTGCAAAGCGGCATGCTGCACCTGCTGCTGGAGCATTTCGGGCTGTACGAGGCGCTCAGGGAAAAGGCCGCGGTGTGAGAACCGGGCGGGGCGCTGGTTCAGCGTGACGCGAAGACGAACCATTCCACGAGCATGGGGCAAACGATGATTCGCGAACAGTTGATCAGGCGCGCGAATGAAATCGTGATGGCGCGGACGGGCAGGCCGGTTCCGGAGGTAGACATCAAGGACTTGCTTGAAATGTGGGAATCGAGCCCTCCCAATGGGAAAAAATTCGACGAGGAAGCCAAGGCGATCGCCGATGATTCCACTCATGCCATTTTCAGGGATATGGTCGATGAGATATTGATGGCGAAAATCGGCCACACGGTGGCTGATTTTCCCAACCCCGACGATGAGATGATCGAGATAGGCATTCACTGCGACATCGACTGGGACAACCTGGACCAATACGGCCCCGGGGATTTCATCCAAGCCGCGGAAGACGAGGCCGATTCCTGGATAGCCGGGATTTGGGATGAGGAGACAGGGGAGTTCAAGTAAGAACAGGACCCGGCGCCTCACGGCGCTCGGCTCCAGCATTTGCAAATCGAACGGACCCGGCGCCTCACGGCGCTCGGCTCACCTATTTGTTGCTGGTGGAGCCGAGCGGCGTCAGCCGCCGGGTCTTCAGGAAAAATCGCGACACCCAACGCGTTGACAGCTTTTCGATTCGCGATCATCCTTGGACCCTGGCCATCCGCCCCGCGAGGAATGAGCGCATGCCCCGGTTATTGCCCTTGCTTTGCTGCATCGCCACCATGCCGGCGGAGGCATTGTTCGCCGAGGATCTCACCCGGTGGAGTCCCTTGCCCGCCGAAACCAAGCCGGCGGCGCTGGAACCGGCCCGCGCCACCCTGCAGGGAAACGCGTGGTCGTATCTGTTGGCTCCTGACCCATTTGCCGGGATTGATGTCGGCGCCACCGTGAGCATCGAGAACCCCGCCACCCGGTTCGACTATTTCGGCTCGTCATGGTCGGCATGGCCCGATCCCAAGTTCGGCGACATGGGTTTCGAGGCCGCCCTGCTCCTGCGCGGCGGTGCCGACGGTTCCACCGGCTACCGTGTGCAGGTTTCGACGAAATATCAGGAGGTCGCCCTTGTCCGGTTTCCGGATGGCGGCTACCTGGCCTCGGTGCCGTGCCCCGTTCCGGCCAAGGCGCCTTTCAAGTTGCGGGCCCGGGTCGCCGGCGGCGTGATCAGCGTGTTCCTCGACGGCAAGGAATTCATTCGCCATGCCGACAGGCTTGACCCGGCGCCGGCACGCGGTCGGGTCGGCATCGGGGTTTCCAGCGGCGCGCGCGTCCAGTTTTCCGGCCTCGAGATCCGCCCCGTGGAAGCAGGGCCTGCTCCGGCGAGGTCGCCCCACCAGCCGAACTTCGTCGCGCGACGGTGGATCGGCGGGAGGCAATGGGTGTTTGACGGCGCCGAACCCATTCTGCTTTTGCCTTCGACCGAATCGTCCACCGTGATGAATGTCAAGCTGATGCCCGGCTTCAAGCCGTTGCTCACATGGAACAGCCACTGGGACACGCAGAACCAGGGGGCGTATCCGGAGGCCGCCAACTCCACGGTCGATGTGCGCGCCACGGGTGGCGGACCGACCCTCACCGCCACCTGGCGGGGCAAGCACACCGGCAACCGGTTCGGAACCGAGACCAAAATGGTGGTCGGGTTCGACAAGCAGCGCGGCACCTACTCCTACGACATCGACAGCGAACTCGAGGTGTTTCCCGGCCAGCCGTTCCATTTTCGCTACGGCTTCGACTTCGAGCACCACACGCCGCTGGACCCGTTCAACTGGCAGTACCTGGTTGCCCGAAAGAGGGGCGGGGAGCTTTACAACCGCCCCGTGTATCCGGTCGATCCGGGTCCGCAGCACGATCTGGAGACATACCACGGCCTGAGGGTCTGGCATGGCCGGCACAATGGCGACATGAGGGTCGCCCCGGCGGTGGAATATGAGATCAGGCCTGAATGGAACGAGGTGGAACAGGGCGGGGGCAAGTCGGGCCGCCGGCAATGCAACACGGCGGTGTGCGCGGCTTTTTACGACACGGGAGTGGCCTTCGCGCCGGAGACCGCCAAGCCCGGAACCCGGGTGCGGGTCAAGTACCGGTACGCCGGCTATCCGGCCGACGAGGCCAAGGCGCTGTTCGACCAGTCGAAGGTGTACCGATCGCCCACGCTCGACCCGGACCACCATTACATCTTCGCCGACGAGTGGCCCAAGCTGACCTTCAGCCAGTTCACGCCGATGAGCCAGTCCTGGCAGCTTGGCCGGTCGCCCTTCATGACCGGCCACAACCAGCGACCCAGCTACGGGCTTGAGCGGAATTGCGGCGCCGGCAGCGGCTTCGCGATGAGGCTCGGCCCCGCTTCGTATGGCAAGGCGCCGCTGGCCAAGGCCGGCGCGCCCTCGCCGGGGCGTTATACCCTCACGGCGATGGTGAAATCGGACAACACGCTCGGCCCGGGCGGGCGGATCGAGCTGGAGTCGGTGCAGGCCAAGTCGAACAAGGTGCTTTCATCGGAGACGCATTTCGTCGGCGCGGGTTCGTTCGGCTGGCAAAGGCAGGGCTTCACCTTCGACATTCCCCAGGGCGCCGCCGGCCTGAACATCGCCTTCGGCAACGCCGGCACGGGCGATTTCCTCGTCACGGAGGTGGAGATTCGCAAGCTGGGGGAAGGGGAGACCCCGCCGGCGGGCGTGCTGGCCCGGGCGAACAGCAAGCCCGCCCCTGTGCCCCCGGCGCCGCCGGGTGCTGTCGCCGACTTTCGGATGCTCGAGGGCAAGGGTTTCCGTTGCCTGAACCATGCCGGCGGGCCCCAGCTTGAACTCGCGAACCTGTCGTGGGTGGTTGACGGCGGGCGCCACGCGCTGCGGTTCGCCGAAAACGAAACCGGCCGGGAAAGCTTCCAGCCCGACGGCCACATCGGCATGCACATTTTCGGCAACGCCCAGGACTTCAACTACCTGGCTGCCTACAAGGCCTACGAGGGCAGGCGCTCCGTGCCGTTCGCGATGGGTGCCGGCGGTTCGATCGTGCTCGGCTGCGAGCGGTATTACCTCCACGGCGCTTACTACCGCGGGCTGATCGGCCGGGTGGTCATCCTGCGCAGGCCGGTGGGCGAGGCGGAGGTGGCGCTTCTGGCGCGCGACGAACCGCTGCCGGAGGCCGAGGTTTCAGCCGATTCCAAGGGGGTCACGCTCGCCGCCTGGGTGAAGCCGGCGGCCGGGCTAGGCAAAAACAACACGCACCCCGGCGGCGGCGACATCATCGGCTACGGCAACCGGAATTATGTCCTCAAGCTTCTTGGCTCAGGCGATCGGGGTGATGCCCCGCCCTACAGGCTTGCGGCGCGCCTGGATGTCAACGACGGCATCCAGACCGCGCCGGTGCTGATGGCGGACCGGTGGCACCATGTGGCGCTGACGGTGACGCCGGAAAACGGCAAGAGGCGCATGCGCCTCTTCCTGGACGGCAAGCCCGCCGCCGACGGACTCTCGGCCCGCTGACGGCGCCGGGGCGGCCTTTCCAAGCAAGCGGGAACCGGTGTCGGGTGCCCGTGTCAGTCGTTCCAGACGAGCACCTCGGTGGCCCCGCTGCGCGCCTTGCCGGCGTGGGTGAAGACGATCCGCAGCTTTTCGGAACTTACCCGGTCGAACCGCGCCTCGTTGAACAGGCCGCCGACGGGTTTCTCGGGAGCGAGCCTCGGATTGGCAACAGGCTTCCACCCGTTGCCATCCCAATACTCCACATCATAGCGGGTCGGCGGTTGCACGCCGCCGCGGTCGTCGTAGATGCCGATCTCCACGCGGTTGAATTCGCGCTTTTGGCCGAAGTCCACCTCGAGCCAGTCGGAGGCGTTGGGCGACTCGTAGCTGGTCCACCGGTTGGTGGGGCTGGGAAGGAAGTTGGTCCGGCCGTCGATGGCGCTCATCGGCTTGCCGCCGAACCTGTCGGCGTGGGAGGCGGTGGCGCGGGGAAACGGCTTGCCGCCCGGGTTGTGGGCGATGTTGCCGGGGGGATGCGGCGGCTCGGGCAGCGGCAGCCGGGCGTTCCCCCAGGCCTCGAACTCGGTCAGGCCCGTGCGCCCGCCCGGGGCGTGCCTGAACAAGGCGCGGATTTTGGAGGTCTCAACAGGCCCAAACGAGATGGTGTTGGCGCGGCGGCCCTCGGGCTTTTCGGGAACGCGCGAGGCGCCGGGCACGGGCTTCCAGCCGGCGCCGTCCCAGGTTTCCAGCTCCCATGAGGCGGGGGGGACGATGCCCTTGCCGTCGTCGAGGAAGTAAAGCTTCACCGTGTCGATGCCGCGGGGCGTGCCGAAGTCGATCACCACAAAGTCGGAATCGGAGGCCGAGCCTTCCGAGGTCCACCGGTTGGGCGGGTCGCGGTGGTACCAGTAGTTGCCATCGACCATCTTGGCCGGGGGCGCGCCGGGGCGGGAGTGGCTGGCGTGCACGCGGGGAAAGTAGGTGCCGTCATTGTTGACGGCGAAGTTCACGCGGTCGGGAGCGGGCACCGAGGGCGACCGTGGCGGCGGCAGCTTGCCGGTGAGCGGTCCCAGCGCCGCCGCGGAGGCGATCTCCACGCCGTCGGCGAACAACCTGAGTCCCGCGCCCTTTTTGTAGCGGGTGCCGTCCGCGTCCCAGACGATGGCCACCGTCCGCCCCTTGTAGGGAATGGCATCCACGGCGAAATGGCTCCAGCGCCCGGGCGCCAGCGGCCTCACCTCGAGCGTGTCGTCGTCGCGGGGGCGAAGCCCGGCCAGACCGGTGATCACAAGGTCGTTGAACGAGGAGTGGAAGTAGTGCTCGCTGTGGTTGTAGCCGTCGTGCCCCTCGAACGAGCCCGTCTCGGGGTGGCAGGCCTCGGCCAGGTAGGGCTTGCCGTTTTTCCGGTGGGTGAGCGCGAACGCGGCGAGGAGGTCGGCATAGTCCTCGCGGGTGACGATCTTCTGGTCGTATTCCTGAAGCAGGTTGGCCATGGCCTTGAGGGTCTGGCTGGTGGCGTAGGGCCACGACTGCCCGCTCCACCAGCAGCAGGTTTTCTTGAGCAGGAACATGGGGTCGTTGCGCTCGACGGTGGTCGGGCCGAAGGGTGCCTTGAAGCCCTCCGGATCGACCAGTTTTTTCCACGCGGCCTCGTGGCCCGGGTCGGGCATCGAGAACTGCCAGGGGACATAGCCGATAAGCTCCCGCCCGTGCTCGTCGCCGGCGTTCCGGCCGGTCTGGTGGGTCAGGGAGAGGGCCTTGACGCGGGCGCCATCGGCCTCCTCGTCGCGCTGGGCCATGTGGAAAAAGAACTGCCGCCGCGGATCCCACAGCTTGGCTTGCAGGTTCCGCCTCAGGGCGGAGGCCTTGTCGCGGAACCGCGAGGCGAGGGGCGCCTGCCCGGCCAGGTCGGCGACGCGGGCGATGGCCAGGGCGTCGGCGTACATGTAGGCGTTGAGGGTGGGCCTGAAGCCCGGCGCGCCGCGGAGGATGTCGCGGGTCTGGCGGCTGTTGATGTTGAACTCCATGCCGTCGTCGTGGCCGGTTTGCCAGAACAGGCCCACCTCCGGCGAGAAATGGCGCTTTTCCCAGCCCTCGTGGTTGGCGACCAAGTCGGGCAGGAGGCCGCGGGCGAAAGCGTCGTCGGGGTGCACCCTGTGGACGGCCCACAGGGCGTCCGCGATCCAGGTGCTGTAGTTGCGAGGCTGGGCCCCGGGCGTGCGGAACCAGTAACGGGCGTAGTCGCGGGCGTATCGGGGTTCGCGGAGCCAGCGGGCCTCGTACAACTGGTGTCCCGCGGGGCACGAGATCGCGCCGTAGGCGCCCGACCAGAACGGGCGGTCGATGAACTCGGTGAACGAGTAGCCGGAGTTGGGCGATCCGTAGGTGAGGTGCTTGGTGAGGAGTTCCCAGCGGTAGTAGTAAGTGGTTTTGATGCCTTCGTCGGGGCAGTCGAGGAACGGGATGTTGGCGATGTACCAATCCCAATCCTTGTTATCCCAGAAGGTCTCGGCGTCCAGCAGGGCCCGCCCGTCCAGGATCCTCCCGGCCGGCGGGGCCCATCCGCAGGCGGACATGGCGAACGCGGCCCCGAGCATCAGCGAAAGCATGGCGACCTCCCGTTTCATTCGGTGCGGATCACGCGGCGGATGTCAACGCCCCGGCCCGGGCCACCGGCGACGGCGCGCATGATTTTGCCCGCCGTTTCGGCGCCCTTCACGATCCTCCCCACCGGGGCAAGGCCCGGAGCTTCGGCCGCCGCGGTGTCGCCTGTGATCAGAAAATCGCCCGGCGCCCCGCGGACCATCGCCACCGCCGCCGAACCGGGCCGGAGGCTGGAGGCGGGAAGTTCGCGACCTTTTCCCGGCAAGGCAACGCCCTCGAGCCTGGAGGCCAAGGGCGAGGCGCGCGCGCCGGCGGAATCGGCCTGGAGCCTGGCCCCGTGATAGCCCCCGGCGAGCGCCACCGCCAGGAAAAGCGACACGGCCTCGCGGGCGGCGTCGGTCTCCAGTTCCAGTTCCATGTCGCCCTCGGATGTCTGCACCAAAACCCGTGGCCGAGGCGTCAGGGGCGCCTCCCGCCAGCGGAACCTTGGCAGCCTCGAGGGGTCGTAGCCGCGAAGGTGAGCCGTTTCGGCGGCGGGGCGCGCCGCGGGGCGCGCGTATCGCCAGGGCTTGTCACCGAAAACCCCGCGGCAGAGCGCCGCCAGGGTCGGGTCGTGGCGCGTCAACGCCGCGCGGGTGCGGATGCCGTTGTGGAGCGCGTCCGCGGGAGCGTTGTCGTCGAACCAGCACTGAACCCCTTCGGCCCAATACTCGCCCGAATCGGTTTCAGCGTAGGTCCCCCGCCAGAGGCCCCGATCGACCGCGGCGCGGTGCGCGGCCTTGAGGCGGGCGTCGAATCCGGGATCGACGGTGACCATGCCCGTGCCATGGATCGCGTGGGCGAACTCGTGCACAAGGATGTTCTCCCCGGGGTACGGATCGCCGGGGAAGGCCAGGAGGTTCTCCTCGCCGCAACTGACGGCGGGGTTGGCGAGGGTGGCGCCCAGGCCCCTGGCCCGCCTGTCCCAGAACAGCGGCGGCTTGAGGCCCGCGTGCTCGGGAATGTCGGTCGTGTACTCCCCCGCCGCCATCACCACGAGGCGCACCCTGTTGGCGCGCATGGCGCGGAGGATGTCGTCGCGGCCGTCGAGCATCCGGCCGACGATCCAACCCGCCTCGGCGATCGCCATGTCGGAGACCCGGGCCGACCCCACGACCGGAATGCCGGCGTCGAGCACCTTCGCGTAGAAGGGGGCGAGTTTCCACTCCTGCCGAAACGCCTCGCCGATGGGGCCGGGTTCGGCCGCGCCGGCGGCGGCCCGGATCATCAAAAGGGCGAGCAGCGCGCGCAGGAACGGCATCGGCTCAGTTCCCCCGGCCAAGGGGCTTGTCGAGCATGTACTTCCATTCCCATTCGGGTTTTTCGGCCCGGGGATCCTTCTTGGCGTGGTAGGCCAGGCGCAGCCGGGAAGGCGTGACCTGGCAGGCGAAGAACCCCTTCTCGGTTTGCCCGGTGTTGACGCAGTCGATGGGCTTGTCGCCCTCGGCGGGCCTGAATTTCCTCAATCCGGTTCCTGAGTGTCCGTAGAAATAGGCGATCACATTGTACGGGCCCACCGCCTTGTGGAATTCGGCCCAGTCCTCGGGGTGCCACCAGTCGGTGTCAACGCCGCAATGCGAGGCCACCACCACCGGCCGGCCGCTGGTTCCCACGCTGGCCGCGAGGTCTTCCCTGAGGAAGGTCAGCGCGCCCTGAGGGTCGTGCCAGGGCAGGGAATAGCGAACCTTGGGGTGCTGCCGGTCGGCGGGGTAGAGGTTGGTCTGCACGAAGTGGACGCCGCCCCAGTCCCACGAATAATGCAGCCCGTTCGCCGAGACCGACGACACGCGGCCGGCCCTCTTGCGGAGCGCGTTGCGTTCCCTGAGCTTCGCCTGGACGCTGAAGCCGAACTTCTCCTTGCCGATGGGCGGACCATCGTGGTTGCCCCACCCCTCGAAGACGGGGTAGCGCAGCAGGCCGTCGGTTCCGTCGAGCCCGAACTGCGACTCGAAGTGTCGCCATTGAACGGCGGTCTCGTCGCGGCGGTCGCCATCGTCGATCAGGTCGCCCAGGACAAGCACGCCCCGCGGGCGGGCGATGGCGCCCCCTCCCAGCTTGTCCGGCCAGAGGGTGCCGGGCAGGCCGTTCATCCGCTCGATGGTCGCCTTGTTCCTGTCGTTCCTGTCGGTGTTGCGGAACGAGGCGAAGTGGGAATCGGAGGTGACGAGGAAGGTGACCTCCCCGGCCGACTCGGTCGGCGCGTTGGCCGGGGGTTGTCCCGCCGCGGAAAAGGCGGCGATGGCGGCGAGGGCGCCAACGAACACGAAGAGCTTGCGCATCGGTGATTCTCCCGCCGGGTTCACCGCGCCGCGGCGGCGTGGGACGCCGTCCAGGTTCGTGGCGTCCATGACCCGGATTCCCAGGCGTCGTTGGTCTGGTATTCACGCGCCGTCAGCACGCCGGCGCGCAACTCGACATAAAAGAAAGCCTGCTGATTGCCGGCGAAGTGGCTGCTGTTGTCAACATTGAAGACAGGAAGTCCTTCCGCCGCCGGTTTCGCCGATCCGTCCCAGCGGTAGATGTTGCGCGCGTGCGTGTGGCCGTAGAAGATCCCGGCGATGTTGTACCCCTTGATCGCGTCGTGATACCCCCTCACATCGGCGGGGTCCCACTCCATGGTCATGGCCTTGCGATCATCGACGGGAAGGGGGAGCGAGTACCGGAGCATGTCCACATGCTGGACGAGGACAACGGGCCTGCCAGACCGGCCCACCTTCTCCTCCAGGTCTTTCCTGAGGAAGTCGAGGCTTCCAAGGGGCGCGTACCGCCGGGCGCGCCCGACATCGGCGACATGGCCGACGACGATGCCGAGGCAGACGAAATGGACACCCGCCCAGTCCCAAGAATAGTGGACCCCGTTGGGCGAGAGATTCGTCACCCCCGGCCTTTTCTTGTTGCGCTCGATGATCCTGGCCACCGCCAGGCCGTCGCCGCGCGGGCTGTCGTGGTTGCCATGCACCTCGTAGACGGGAACCTTGAGCCTGCCGTCGCCGCCGGCAAGGCCGAAGGCGTCGGTGAAGGCCGACCATTCGGTCCGCTGCATGGCGACGCTGGCCTTGTCGCCGGTGTCGATGCAGTCTCCGGCGTGGATCACGCCCCGAGGGGCCAGCACTTTTCCGCCGCCGGCGGCGGCGGGGATCTCGGTTCCCGGCAAGCGGTTGAGGGTGTCGATGAGTCTCGAGGTGACCTTCGCCGAGCGGGGGTCGATTTTCGCCGGATCCTCCTTCCCGGCAAGAAAATGGGTGTCGCCCACCACGAAAAACGCGACGGCGTCGCCACCGTCGGCGACCGCCCCCAGGGCCGCTGGCAGCCCGAGCGCTGTCGCTGAAAATTCCCGGCGTGAGGGGTTGAGGTTCATTCCGCGGTCTCCTGGCATGGGGAAAGTCGGTTATCTGGCCGCTTTGGTGATGCGGATGGAATCGATCGTCTCTCCCTCGGCGTCGATCGCGCGCAGGCGCAACTCGTCGGGGGAGGCATCGAGAATCACGAAGGAGTGCCTGTCGGCCACCATCCGCGCGGTGAAGTCGGCGTAATTGTCGCCATGCTGCATGCGCAGCAGGGGCGCCGTCTTGTCGAGGCCGGGGCCGTAGAGCGTGGCTCCGCCCCCGCCGGCGATGACATGGACCACGCCGCTGGGGCGGGTGTTTGCGACCCCGTCGAAGTCCCGGTCGAGCTTGAAGACGCCGTCCACGCGGCCGCGCTTGTCGCGTTTGCCGGTGGAAGGCTTGAAGGTGAGGGGCACGGTCCGCTGGTAGTTGTGGACATGCCCGGAGAAGACGGCATCGACCCCGCACGCCTCGAACAGCGGTTGCCAGAGCCTGGTGGCCTGCTCGGTGTAGTGCTGGGATGAGCTCGAGAAACCGGGATGGTGGTGGCAGACGATTTTCCAGCGGGCCGAACTCGACATGAGGTCGCGCTCGGCCCAGCGGCGCAGGGCGGGTTGGTCGGGGTTGCCCGAGCCGTTGCTCGGGAGAACAAGGAAATGGACCGGCCCGGTGTCGAAGGAATAGGCGTCGATGTGGGGATGTGAATCACCCGCCAGGGTGCGGAAACGGCCCGCGGCGGTTGTGTCGGGGCCGAGCGGTGTGGTCCATGGACCGGCACCGGGCCCGTTGCGCGGAACCCGGAAGAAATAATACGCCCCCAGCGCGTCGGGATAGGCCGGCAGCTTGGCGCCGACATCATGATTGCCGAGCACCGGGTAGAAGGGTACCGAGGCCATG
>CAWUNZ010000079.1:0-13141 GCA_963923445.1 uncultured bacterium | reverse complement strand
GCTAGGCCACCTTCGGAACCAAGCCGGGACAATATCCAGGGAAGAATCGACAAGGCGGTGCCCAGGCTTCCACTCACACCCAAGGCCAGGATCGCCCCCAAACCAGCCAAGCCGCGGTGCTCGCTGATCATCAGGGCACCGAAACCAATGATGGTGGTCAGGCCAGCGACCAGAATTCCCCGCGCCACGCCCGGTTCCACGCGATAAGGGCCGGCACCCCGTCGGGCGCGCCAGTCGTGCACCACATGGACGCCGTTGTCCACTCCCACGCCCACGATCAGTGGCAAGGCGATCATGTTCGCCGGGTTAAGAGCCCAGCCCATCCATCCAAAGACACCCAGACTGATGGCCGTGCCCACCAACAGGGGAATGAGCGCCAAAGCCACGGCCACGAATGAACCGAAGTCGATCGCCAATATGGCGACAATCGCCACCAGGGCCAAAAGCCCGGCCCTGACAAACCCGGCCTGCATCCCGATGAGGCCTTCCCATGTCGTGAATGGCTTTCCGGTCGCTCTTGGGGCAACCGAAAGCACGGCCTGATTAAAGCTTTTCAGGTTTTCCGACTCCCAGAGCGGCGCCTTGGCGAACACGCGCAGCAGGAACCGACCCTCGGAGTCGGAGTGGCGTTCACGCAAGGGCTCGGGAACATCGGCAAGGGTGATCGGGCCGGTGCCCGCCATCGCCCTCAATTCCCGCAGGCGAACCAACAGTCCGTCGGCCAAGGCGTCGTCAAACCGGGCCAAGGTTGGCGCCGCCACGGGCCCTGCCTTGGCTAGCGCGTCCTCGAGGGATTTGGCAGCGGTCATCAACTTCCCCAGTTGAGGTTCATCAGGAGGAGGCCCGGCAAGGAGCGCCACGCGCAGTTGCTGCAACTCACGGATCAACTGCTCGGGATGGGGTTTGGGATGCTGAAAACGGGTCCCTGCCGCCGGCAGTCGCTCCAATAGACGGGCGATCTCTACCACCTCGGCCGGGCAGGCGGAATCCGATGGAGTGACCAATGACGCGACCTCGGTCACCATCGAGACTTGCGGCAACGCCTCGAGCCGGGATTTCAGATCCAGCGCCTGCGAGCGGTTGTCGGCCCAAACCAACGCGTGCCAGGAGGCGCCGGGAGTGGCCTCAAGCAACCGATGTTCCCACGCGACGCTGGGAAGCGCGGGAGATTGCAACTTAAGGAGGTTGTGATCGTATCGGAGTTGGAACATTCCGATGCCGCACACCAAGGCCAACACGCCCATGACAGGCCCCAAGGAGGATATGTTCCATCCGGCCTGAGGTGTAGCGGTGGCGTGGTTGGTGGACTCAGGTCGCAGGATCGCCAGTAAGGCGGGAACCATCAGCAAGGCCGCGGCGGCGCAAAAAACCAGGCCCCAGCCGGCAATCCAGCCAAGCTCGGCAACGGCCTGGAAATCCGACATCATCGCCGCCATGAAAGCCAGCGACGAGGTCAATGCCGCCGTGGCGATGCTGGTTCCAAGGGAGGCGGCGGTATTGTCAAGGGCCCCGTCATGGCCGGCGCCCGCCGCGAGTTCGCCAAGGTAGCGACTCACATACAGCACGGAATAATCACCCATGCCGATCAGCATGACGGCGAATGTCGCCGATAGTAGGTTGAGGTGGCCCACTGTCAGGGTGGCCCAACCGAGGGCCAGCACCGTGCCAACCAGCAGGGGGACCGCGCAGATGGCCGGCGCCCGCCAGGTGCGGAAAACCACCAGATACAGCCCCAGCACCCCGGCGAACGCCAGCCAACTGGAACGGGTGGTGTCCGCCTGGGAAGCCTCCATCTCGTCAAATTCGAGGACCGGTAAACCAGTGACACCTATTTCAAAGCTGGAATAACTTTTTTGTACCTCCGCCACGATCTCCCGCAGGCGGACAACCGATGCCTTGTTGGCGTCGAGCTTGTTCGACTCATCCGGGACCGGGCTGGCCAGGACAAACGCCAGCTTTCCCCCGGGGGCGGTCAACAAAGTGGGGTGCAAAAGGCGGGCGGCCCGGGGATCGTCATCGGTGGCGGCCCATGGCGAGCCGGTCAATTCGCCTTTGGCCAAGGTCGCGGCGGCCGATTCAAGAATTCGGACAAAACCGTCCAGCACGGTCGCGTCCGCCTCGGCGCCGGGCTTGCGCGTGGCCCGGTCGCGGCGAGCCAAGTCGGCTTCAGCCGTGACGCCCCGGAGGCGCATCCGCGTTTCATAGACCAGGTTCTGCAGCGTGAAAAGGTTCCACGCCAGGGGCAGTTCCAGCAGCGGGCGCATCGACCGGACCTGCCCCAGAACCGCTTGGAGCTTTTCGGGCGGTGCCAATCGCAGGGATCGATCAGCCAAACCCCTCAGGTCGGCCTCATGCCAAACGCGACGAAACCGATCGGGTTCGAGCCTCAACCTCGAGACCAGGTCCTCAACGGCGGGTCGAAGGCCGGCTTCATCAGCACCGGCAAACACCACGACCATGTCGTCCTCGGTGCCACCCACCCGCGCCAAATGGTCCTTCCAGCGCCGCTGCACTTCCTTCGAGGGACTGATCATGTCGTTGCGACTGGTGAGGAATCGCAAATTCAGGCACGAATAGACGACGCAGACCAATGAAATCAGGCAGGCGACAACCAACACAAGCTTGGGTTGCCTATTTCCAGCCCGGGCGACCACGCGGGCCAACGAGCCGAGCCACTCTTCCGCCAGAACCATGGACAGGCAAATCCTCGAATCAAGGAAGAATCTTGCCGGCTTATAGGTCGAGCCATTTCACGAAGCAAGGTGGCAAGCGGGCGGCCCTGATGAAAATGAGAGAAAAATGGTGGTGACCACCCCGGCATGATAAGTTATTCATTAACCTTGATCATTTTGGCGACACGGAGATAAGCATGAAAAGCCTGCTGCTGCTGGCCTGTGGAACGCTTGTGGGCGCCCAGGATCAGCCGAAAACCCCGCCTTCCAACACCAATGGCACCCCCAAGGCGGGCGCGGTCCCCGCAACGGCCATAAGGCCCGCTCCCGGGCAAGAGCAACCAGCCGAGGCCAAACCCGCAAGCCCCACGGCCAAAAAACTGGCGGAACTTCGGGCAGACTTTCAAAAGAAACAATCTGAAATCCTCAAGAAATACCAAGCGGCGCCAACTCCCGAGGAGAAAGCCAAGGTTTTGAAGGATCTGCCCGCCAGGGAACCCATGGCCAAGGAGGCACTGGCCCTCGCGAAGGCCGACCCTAAAGATCCAGCGGCCTTCGACGCGCTTTTGATGGCGGCCCAGATGGGAATGCCCGGTTCCCCCGAAACCGCGGAAGCCCGAACCATCATGGTTCGCGACCATGTGGAGAATCCGCGACTGGGAATGGTGGTCGATTCCTTGGCCATGGCGGGGGCCGAAGGCCGCGGCACATGCCAAGCCATCGTTGAGAATCCCAAGGTTTCCCGTGAAACCAAGGCCAAGGCTCTCCTGGCCCTGGGCAACAGTTGGCTGAGGCAGGCAGGCGGCGCCGGTGTCGAACCGAAGGACGCGGCCGTTGCCGAAGCCGAGGCGGAGAAGGCGATGGCTCGGGTTGAAAAGGAATTCGCCGACATCAAGGACGCGAGGGGACGGTCAATCGCGGACCAAGCCAAGGGATCGCTGTTTGAGATCCGCAACTTGGGAATCGGCCGCGAGGCTCCCGAGGTGAAGTGCCAGAAGCTTGGCGACGGCTCCACCATGATGGACGACACGCTCAAGGCCCACCGCGGCAAGGTGGTGGTGGTGGACATCTGGGCCACATGGTGCGGGCCCTGCCGCGCCATGATTCCGCATGAGCGCGAGATGGTCAACCGCCTCAAGGACAAGCCGTTCACCCTGATCTCGGTTTCAGGCGACGAGAAGGTCGAGACCCTGCGTGATTTCCTGGCGAAGGAACCCATGCCTTGGGTTCACTGGTTCGCCGGACGCACGGGTTTCCTCAAGGATTGGAACATCCGGTTCTTCCCGACCATCTATGTGATCGACAAGGCCGGGGTCATCCGTCACAAGAACATTCGGGGAGAGGCCCTCGAGAAGGCGGTCGTTGCCCTGCTTGAGGAAAAGACTCCCTCGGCTCAACGCGAGCCGAAGTAGAAAAGCACGAGCCAAACCGTGAGGCTGGTGGCCCATTCAGGCAGCGCCGCCGGCCCCTCGGCCAGGTGAATGATTCCGCAAACCAGAACGGCGATCAGCGCGCTGATCGCCTTCATGTCTTCCCAGATTTCCCCCCATCTTCCTCCACCGGACTTGAACAACCACGCCAGCACCGGCCTCGTGATCGCTCCTAGCAGAAACGCGCTGGCAAGGCCCAGAACCTGGGTCGCCTTGGATTCATGCAACCGACCCTCCTGGTAGAGATAAACTCCCAACGCGGCAAAGGCGACCACCAGAAGGAAGCGCATTCCCGGTCCGTGGAAAATGCTCCGGTCGTGGGACAAGGTCCCTTCAGCCTCAAGCCTGTCGAGCACATCACGGGGCAGGCTGACAAACCTTCGGGAAGTGAAATACCCGGCCAAGGCGATGATGAGGCATTCCGACCACAGAACATTCAGCGCCTTGTCGCCGTCGCCCGGAACGACGGGTCGGGTCACATCCCAGGCGACGATGCCAAGGATCATCCAGGTAAGCAGCGCCCGGATGCTGCCCCGGGGAAGGCGCAACGGATGCCTCTCGGGATCGGTCGTCGAGAAGGGGGGAACGGGGGCTTCGCTCACGGGCGATTCTCCTGCTTGAAACAGGTCAGGGATTGTTCATGCCGACGAAATTGCCGCGATTCTCCCGGGCTAAAGCCCATAAAAACGACCCCAGTTCAGGGCTTTCGTAGAAGAAGCCGATGGTGTTGACCCGGACAGGGGATTGGCCTGGAACCTCAGCGTTCCACTCCGCCTTCAACTTTCTGCGGAGATGTTGGCCCAATATCTCGCCCTTTTCCTGCTCGCGCAGCGATTCCCGCTGCCGTTCGGAGAGTCCCTCACCCATGTTCGGCAGACCGTCGGAAAGCAGGTAAACGGCGTCCATTCCTTGGGAGCGTAGCGAGAACGCCATCCGGAACGCCTCGTATAGGTTGGTGCCGCCCTTGGGCTGCACCCGGGAGAGGGCGTCCACCACGGCGGTCTTGCTGGTCTCGCGCTTGTAGTCCATCCAGCCGGTCCCGCCGAGCAACCACCTCGACGACTCCGAAAAGACGATCACCTGGAATTTTTCCAGTTCAGGAAGGCTGTCGAGGATGAGGCCCGCGACCCGCCCCACCTCGGCCCATTTTTCAGGAGAGGCGGTGTCGGACCGGATCAGTTCCATGCTCCCGGACGAGTCGATCAGCAGCACCACGCGCCTGCCCGTCAATTGCACGCCGGCGAACCGGGTCTCGGTCACCTGCTGCAGGCGGGAAAGGCGCGCCTGCAATTCGAGCAGGTCACGGTCCTTGCGTTCCCGCTCCATCATGGCCAAATCGCGCTTGCCCTCGACGGCCTTGCGGGTTGTCGTCTCGGCCACCAAGGCGGCCTCCAACGCCGAGAGCCTTTTGCGCAGCGATTCCATGTCTGCGACGGCCTTTTCCTTGTCCGCGGCCATGCTGGTGACGGTTTCCTTTTGCCTGCGCGCCGCCGCCGCGGCATCCGCAAGTGCCTTTTCGGCCGCGGCGGCCCGCCCAGCGACCGTGTTCATCCTTTTTTCCAAGTCGGCCTTTTCCGCCATCAGTTCCTTGGCCGAGGCGTCCTTCTTGGCCAAAAGCGCGCCACGGTCCTCGAGTTCCCTCGAAAGCGCGAGAACTTTCCCCTCCGCGTCGATTTTTCTCGCCTCCACAACGGACATCTTCTTTTCGAGGTCGTTCTTCTTGGCCATCAGTTCCTTGGCAGTGGCATCCTTTTGGGACAACTGGACACCACGATCCTCGAACTCCTTGGAAAGCATCGCCAAGCGCGCCTCGGCCTCCGCCCGTCGGGCCGCGAGGTCGCGGGCGCGGTTGGCCTGGTCCACCTTGAGCCTTGATTCCTCCTCGAGGTTCTTTTTCGTTTTTTCGAGTGCCGAGCGCGCCTCCATCCGGTCCTTTTCGGTCAGGCGAAGGCGATCCTGCAGGCTGAAGAGGTCCTTGCCGAGCTTGTCGAGGTCGTCCTGGCGGGCGGAAAGTTCGGCGCCAAGGCGCATGGCCTGCTTTTCCCTCTCCGCCAATTGGGCCTTGGCCGCGGAAAGGTCTTCCTCCCGTCGCTGCTGTTCGCGGGCCATCAGGTCGAGCCGTTCCTTTTGCTCACCGATGCGTCGCGCCTGAAGGGCGTTTTTGTAATCGTTGAACAACCACAACAGGATCACGCAACCCAGCGAACAACACAGCACATCGACCATGTACAGGCCGAAGACACTCGGCAATCGGTGCCTGAGCCTCATGGCGCCCCCTGACAGGCCAATGCCACCGCAGGAGGCGAAACCGGTGCCGAACGCCACAGTCCGGGGTCGGCTTCGCCACGGTTCACCGCCCCAAGCCAACCCACCTGGGCTTCAAGCTGGGCGTCGGGGTGCAAGGGCCCCAGCCAATTCTCGTGAAGCGACTCCGCGAGGCGGGCCACGCCCGGCAACCGGGCGGTGGAGGCCAGGATCAAGGCCTTGGCCGGGCCGGTCGCCCCGGCGACCGCCTGCAATTCGGAGATTGCCTTCCCCAGCAATCGAAGAAGCGGGGCGCACCAATCAATCACCTGGCCGGGCGTGATGGTCAGCTTGGCGTTCCAACCGTTGCCGTTCAATTCCAAGGCCGTGGGGCGGGCCGGCGGCGCCTCCTCATCCAGCCATGAGGCCGCGTGGCGGGCCAAGGCGCCATCCAGCCGGGAATCAGCGCGCGGATCCCGCCGGATGGACCTCACCGTGGCATCGGCCAACCCGGAGACGATGCACTTGCGCCACGCGGACAACGACAAGTTTCGAAGCACGCGGACCGCGTGAACGCTGACCCGGTCCCCATTCTCCGCCACCAGCGAGAGGGACATGGCGTGCTCGTCGCATTCACAAACGATGCCGGAGGGTGCGGCGGCCTGCTCGCGCGCGGCACACCACAGGGCCAGGGCCGAGGATGAGGCGACCCGCACCTTCCAGCCGGCCGATTCCACCGCGCGGGCCGTCGCGGTGAGCAACGAGTCGTCGAGGTAGGCCGGCGCCGTCAGGGAAACAATTGAATCCCGTTTCCGGATCCTTTTCATGGGTTCTAGTGACAGTTCCAGCAGGCGCGCCGTGTCGGCGCCATGGCGACCGAACCTGGCGGCGCCGATGTTGGGGAGGAAGTGACCGCTCCAACGGGATGGATGATCCAGCGCCAGCATCGCTGCCTGGCGGCCCGAGACCAACTCGCCCCGGTGCCCCTCGGCGACCACCATCGGCATGGCGACCTGGCCCATGGAGTCGAGCACCGGCACCATGACCCCCGACGGGCCGAGGCAGGCGGCGCGAGCACGGGTGGAATCAAGATGAAGCGCGATGTCGCTCATGTGGATTAGCCTATCCCCGGGGCTGGGTCTCCCATGGCAATGAGGCCCGGTGACGCTCCCCCGACTCGACCTCGTAGAGGCGGGTCACCAGATATTCCAGACAGTATTGCTGGCCGTCGAGAACCACTTCCTCCTGGTCGCGCTGCACCGCGCTCAGCAGGAACATCAGGACCACGCTCAACCCCAAGGCCACCAGCGTGCAGTCAAACGCCACATTCAGGTGGCGAGTCGCCTCACCCAGCCTTTCGCCCACCGCGTCCACATCAAGTCCGGAAAGCCCGCCCAACGAAAGGCTTGTCGCCAGGCCCCGCACCGTGCCGAGGAAGCCGATCGCCGGCAGGGCCCATGCGAGGTAGTGGACGGTCGCCATCCCCGACACATAGCGGCCCAGATCCGTTTCCGCCTGGGCACGCACAGTCTCGCCCACATCCCGTCCCGAGCGACTGGCCGCGAACTTGGTCAAAGCCAGGCGCAACTGGTTGCCCAGCAGGCTTGTTCCATGGCGGGCCATGCGCTGCTCGGTTCGCCGCAGCAGGTCGAACGCGTCCTCGGGCAGGATTCTCACCCCCGGATCGGTGGGCAGCCAATCGATGTTGAAGGCCCGTCTCTGCCGCCCAACCTCGAACCATCGGGCAGCCAACAGCAGCAGGGCCCAAACGAACGCCGCGTAGCAGACAATCTGTTCGGGTCCGAGCAAAAGGCGCGCCAGGCGTTCCTGATCCCACCTGGTGCCTCCGTCTAACGCCTCTTGCCCGAACTTGATATACCACAAGGGGATACAAACAGAACCGACAACTGCCACGGCCAGGAGGAGCAGGAGACCGTCACGGCTGGTCCTAGCGGTTCCGGGTCGGTCCATGAGATTTCCAAAAGGGGAAGCGAACGACGAAGCCTCTCCCGATTGTTGGGTTGGGTCCCGCCGTCTGTCAACGGCCCGGGGCCTTGGAAACGCTTTGAAGAATCGTTCAGGAACCGGTCGCACCCGTTGGGCCGATGGCGCGGCCCCGGACCAGCTTCCAGCCAAAATAAACCGGAACGCCAAGCCCCACCAAAATGAGGCCGGGCCAGGTGTATTCAGGGCGCACCACCAAAAGCGTGCTCATCATGAGCAGGCAAAGAATGAAATAAAGGATCGGAACGACCGGATAGCCGGGAACCCGGTAGGGGCGATCGAGGTCCGGCCTGCGAATCCTCAAAACCACAAGGCCAGCCACGGTGATCGCGTAAAACAACAACGACGCGAAAATCACATAATCGAGCAGTTCGCTGTAGGTTCCGCTGAACACCAGCACGATGGACCAGACCGCCTGCATGATGAGCGAGGCCTGGGGAACTCCCCTGCTGTTGAGCGTCCCGGCCACCCGGAAGAACAAACCGTCCCGAGCCATGGCCCAGTAAAGCCTCGCGGTCACGAGGATCATGCCGTTGACGCACCCGAAGGTGCTCACCATGATCCCGCAGGCCATGGCGATCCGGCCCCAACCGGGAGAGGCGGCATCCATCACCGCCGTGCCGACGCGGTCATCCTGCGCCTGGCTGATGCCGAGTTCCCTGGCATGCCCCCGATAAATGGCCGCTGTCCGGCCGGGTTCCCGCTCGGCCTGTTCCCTGAGGTTTGCCGCCAAGGCCTCATTGCCCGTCACGGGCAGCACCGCCATGTAGGCGAGGTTGCAAAGGATGTACAGGGCGATCACCATGCAGGTGCCCAGCACAAGGCTCAGGGGCATGTTCCGGCCCGGGTTCTTCACCTCGCCGGCTGTCAGCGTGACATTGGCCCAAGCGTCGGCGGAAAACAACGAACCCACCATCGCGGCCCCGGCCACCAGGGCGAAGGCCATGTGCGGTCCCAGATCTGTCAGCATCATGGTCCTGCTGACCCGGGTCGTCTCGATCGCCGGAACCCAGGCGCCGTCAAGGTTCTGCCTCACGACAGACCAGTCGATCGCCACGCCGAGGCCCATGACGATCACCAGCGACAAGGCCAACAGCTTGGCCACCGTGAAGACATTCTGAACGAGCGCGCCGCTGGCAACCCCAAGACAGTTGATAAAGGTCAAAAGCACGATGACACCGGTGGCGATCAGTTGGCCGGTGCTGATCGTGTAGAAATGCCTTTCAAAAATGGTGACGGGCTCAGGCATCCAAGGCAGTTGCAGAGGAATGCTGACCTCCATCGGCACCTTGAGCAGCGTGGCCTCGGCACCGGCACCCAGCACGGGCCAAAGCACCCCCAGGAACTTGGTGAAGGCCACGGCCACCGCGGCGATTGACCCGCACTGGATCACCGTGAAGGCGCTCCAGCCGTAAAGGAATCCCCACAGGGGGCTAAAAGCCTCCTTCAGGAACAGGTACTGTCCGCCGGCCTTGGGAAAGGCTCCCGCCAATTCGGCGTAACACAGGCCGCCCAGGACCGTCATCAGGCCGGTCAGCAGCCACAACACCAGCAGCCAGCCGCCTCCCCCGACATCGCGCGACATGTCGGAGGAGACAATGAAGATCCCCGACCCAACCATGTTTCCGGCCACCAGCATGGTGGCGGTGAACAGGCCGATCCGCCTGTGAAAGCCGTCGTCCCCGGCCGCGGGCTGGCAGTTCACTGGGCCTGCCCCTGCCTCAACCGGCTATGGCGCACCCCGTAGCCGAAGTAAATGACCAGCCCGATTCCCAGCCAGATGAACAGCCGCAGCCAGTTCTCCCAACCCAGCGAGAACATGAGCAGCAGGCACAAGGCGATGCCAAGAATCGGCGTGGCCAGGCCGAAGGGCGCCTTGTAACCGCGAGGCGTGTCGGGGTGGGTCACCCGAAGCACCAAAACCGCGGCGCAAACCACCACGAAGGCGAACAGCGTGCCGATGTTGGTCAACTCCGCCAGCAGGTCGAGGGGAAGCAAACTTCCGCCCAAGGCCACGATCAAACCCGTGACGATCGTCGATTTCCATGGAGTCTGGAAGACCGGATGGATGTCGCTGAAGAAGGACCTGGGAAGCAGGCCGTCCCGGGCCATGGCCAGGAACACGCGCGGTTGACCGCACATCATCACCAGAAGCACCGAGGTGATTCCGGTGATCGCTCCAATGGACACCAGCAATCGGGCGCCTTGGAACCCGACATGCTCGAAGGCGTTGGCCACCGGCGCCTCCTTCTGGATCTCGGCGTAGGGAACCATGCCGGTGAGCACCGCCGCGACGGCGATGTAAAGCACCGTGCAGACCAGCAGCGACCCGATGATGCCGATGGGGAGATCGCGCGAGGGGTTCTTCGCCTCCTCGGCGTTGGTGGAAACGGCGTCGAAGCCGAGGTAGGCGAAGAAGATGAGCGCCGCGCCCGCCATCACGCCCGCCGGAAGTTTCGTCACCGGATTCACATCGCCCCAGATCAGGTGGCCGAAAAAGCTCACCCCGCCGTATCCGTAGGGGGCGAAGTTGTCGGTCCAGTTGCTGAACTTCACATAAGGCAATCCGGCAACAATGACAAAAAGGACCACCCCAAGCTTCACCGCCACCATGATCCCGTTGAGGAAGGCGCTCTCGCGGATGCCGCGGACAAGGATCCCGGTGACCACCAGCGCGATCACCAGCGCCGGAAGGTCGAGCCAGTGGCCGGTCAGGACGATGGCACCCTCGTGAACACCAAGGGGCGCGTCACCCAGAAACGGTGGCAGCTCTATTTTTCCTATCTTTAATAGGTCCTGAAAGTATTTGGACCACCCATGGGCCACGGTGCAACTGGCGACCGCGTACTCCAGCACCAGGTCCCAGCCGATGATCCACGCCATCAGTTCCCCCAGCGTGAGGTAGGCGTAGGTGTAGGCGCTGCCCGCGACGGGCGCCATCGAGGCGAACTCGGCGTAGCAGAGGGCGGCGAAAATGCACGCCAAGCCGGCCACCACGAACGACAACATCAGCGCCGGGCCGGTCGTGTCGCGCGCCGCCTTGCCCACCAGCACGAAGATGCCGGTCCCGATGATCGCCCCGATGCCCAGGGCCACCAATGACCACGGCCCCAGCGCGCGCTTGAGACGCTGGCCCGATTCCACCTCCTCCATCACATGTTCAAGGGACTTTGTCGCGAAGAGTTGCCGAAAGCTCATCTTTCCTCCCCCGGGGCCGGGGCCCCTGCAGCGACGGGCGAGTCGATCACCAAGGTGACCGGACCGTCGTTCACCAATTCAACCTGCATATCGGCGCGGAATCGCCCGGTGGCGACAGGCACGCCCAACGCCTTCAACTCGAGGACCAGCCTCTCGTAAAGAGGTTCGGCCAATGCCGGGGGCGCCGCGGCGAGAAAACTCGGGCGCCGACCTTTTTCGCAATCGCCATAAAGGGTGAATTGGCTCACCACCAGCACCGACCCTCGGCATTCCCGCACATCTCGGTTCATCTTGCCCGATTCGTCGGCAAAAATCCGCAAATTGGCGATTTTTCCAGCCAGCCATTCCGCTTCGCGGGCGCCATCAGCTTGATGAACACCTAATAAAAGCAGCAATCCGGGACCAATCGCCCCGACTTCGGTTCCATCAACCGTCACACGGGCTCGCGTGACTCGCTGGATAACCGCCCTCATCCCCAGTCCACCATCCCACCGATCAAAATCATCGGTTATATTAGAGAAATATCTGTTTGCCGTCCGTCGGGGAGGTTCGGCAAGCCAAGGTCAGGGAGCGCAAGCCCATGGGCATGGATGAATTCTCACGCCACCAGCAGGGCATCATTAAGCGGTTTTATGACAATCGCGAGACCATCGCCTTGCAAAAGCTTGGCGAACTGGTGACCGAGTTGTACCTGGCGGAGGGCAAGGAACGGGCAAAACTCTGGAAACAGGCGGAGCAGGCGCTCAAAGGCCTGAAAATCCCAGCCGAGCGAATCCAGCACATTATCTCACAAGACAGTCCTGAACTGCTGGCTCAAATCATCAGCCAGCGCTAGGCCACCTTCTTGTCGGGTTGTTGTGACTGGAAGGTCATGTTGATTCCCCGACCGGCGGTTCGGATGAAAGCGATCATTTCAGCGACGACATCGACATCACCCAGTTCCGACTCGGCCTTTTCCAAGCCGGTGGACAGGTTGCCACAATCGCGGTAAATGATGGCGTAGGCCCGGCGAACAGCATCGATCCCCGCGTTGGGAATACCGGCCCGGCGCATGCCGACTACATTGATCCCGCAGACATGATTGATGTGCTGCTGGATGATGAAGGGCGGCATGTCCTTGGTGGTGGAAGACACACCGCTCAACAAGGCCAGTCTTCCCACCCTGCAATGCTGATGAACCGCGCTGTTGCCTGAAAGGAAGACGCCGTCCTCCACATGGCAATGGCCGCCAAGCAACGCCCCGTTGGCCAAGATGACCTTGTTGCCCACGGTGCAATCATGGGCGACATGGCTTCCAGCCATGAAGAAGTTGTTGTCGCCGATGCGTGTCTCGAATCGCTCAGCGGTGCCTCGGTGAATGGTGACATTCTCGCGAAAGATGTTGTTGTTGCCGATCACCGTGCGGGTATCCTCGCCGCCGAACTTGAGGTGCTGGGGCACCTCACCGATGATCGCCCCGCTGTAGATCGTGTTGCCCTCACCCATTTCCAATGGGCCGACCAAAACGGCATGGGGGCGCACCACGCAACCGGCACCCAGGCGTACCCTGCCCTCAATGACGCTGTAAGCGCCGATATCACAATCTTCCCCCAC
>CAWUNZ010000078.1:0-13255 GCA_963923445.1 uncultured bacterium | reverse complement strand
CTCAAGCTCCCTTGGCCACGCTTTTACGAGCACCCGCACAGCATCGTCGCCCTGAATGTGGAACGCAGGCTTCCCGAGGAGGATGTCGTGCTGTTCTGCCTGGTGCGCGCCCCTGAAAACCGCTCCTTCGAGGAAATCGAGTCCATCGTCCGGCACCACCGCGACGCGCCCATCGCCGAACTCCGCTCCCACCAGCGGGCCGTCGGGGTCAGCCGGATCCCCTGGCCGATCCGCCCGCTGTTCTGGTTTCTTTCCCTCAACCTGTTCGGCCGAAGGCGCTGCCACAATTTCGGCACCTTCAGCCTCTCGTCCATCGGGTCGCAGGGCGCCGGCCTGCTCAGCATCAAGCCGATTCTCACCTCCGCCATCCATTACGGCATGCTGGAAAAGGACCATTCGCTGGCCGTGCGCCTCACCTGGGACCACCGCGTGTTCGACGGCGCCACCGCCGCCCGCGCCCTGACCGACCTGGAGCGCATCCTCACCGTCGAGATGGTCCGGGAGATCGAGCAGCCTGTCCGGCTGGTGGCATAACCGGCACCATCGTCGCGATCCGCACCGCGGATCCGAATAATATCCAAAATTCCTCAAGTCGCTTGCCGCCCCGGCCGACACGCCCCCGGATCCGGGGGTAGGCTTCCCCATGCGGCGGGCCAACCCGTCTCCGCCGCGCCTATCTTGAAAATTGGAATGGCGATGCAAGGCCTTGTCTGGATGGTCTCGCTCTGGGTCGATGGCATCGGCCTGGGGCAGGCGCCCCCTTGGATGCTCGGCTGGCACCAGATCGAGCGGATGAACCGCCGCCTGCATGGAACGCTGGTGGCGCACACCCGGCGCGGTTTCAAGGACAACCGCGTCTGGTCGCCCGCGTTGAACCGCAAGCGCGACCTGCTGGTCTACCTGCCCCCCGGCTACACCCACGGCAAGCACTACCCGCTGGCGCTCTTCCTCCATGGCGCCGCGCAGGACGAGCAGTTCTTCCTCCAGGCTTTGGTGGAACCGTTCGACCGCGAGATCGCCGCGGGGCGCATGCCCCCGGTCATCGTGGCGGCGCCCGACGGCAGCATCCACGGCCACGCCACGCTCCACGACCTCGCCAGCTTCTGGGCCGACTCGCGCGCCGGCAAGTTCGAAACTTACCTGATGCGCGATATCTGGAATTTCATGCACCGGAACTACTCGATCCGCCCCGAGCGCGAGGCGCACGCCGTCATGGGCGTCAGCATGGGCGGCTCCGCCGCCGTGCGCATCGGTATCGAATACCGCGAGAGCATCGGCATGGCCGTCGGCATCATGCCCCTGGTGAACCTGCGCTATGTCGACGGCCGCGGCAAGTACCGCACGCACTTCAACCCGCTCAACGAGGGGGTCCGCGAGAAGCCCAAGCTCTTCGAACCCCTGGGCACCCGCAAGATGTTCACACTGCGCTTCCGCGACCTGTTCCAGCCCATGTTCGGCCGCGGCGACGAGGTCATCCCGGGAATGGCGCGCATCAACCCGCTCGAGGTGCTCGAACGCTCCGGCATGAAAAAGGGCGACCTCGACCTCTACCTGGCCTATGGCGGCCGCGACGAGTTCAATGTGGCCGCGCAGGTACAGAGCTTCGCCCACCGCGCCGCCCAGCTCGACATCCCCGTCACCGTGGTCTGCGACCCCAACGGCCGGCACGACCGCATCACCGGCATGCGCCTCCTGCCCGGAATCGCCGACTGGGCCTCCGAGCGGGTCCGCAAGCTGGCGCCCGAGCGCGCGCCGGTTCCGCTGGTGGGCGAACCCGGCCCGGGCCAGCCTGCCGCGCCCATGCCCGGGGCGGGCGAGGACTGATTCCGCTACCATGAGGGCGGCACCGCCGACAGGGAGCGGGCCGCCGCCGGGCATGAAGCCATGGACAACGCATCGCTCGCCGCCGCCTTCGAGGAGATCGCCACCCTCAAGGAACTCCAGGGGGAGGACGGGTTCCGCAGCCAGGCGTTCCGCAACACCGCGCGCCGCCTCGAAACCCTCACCCAGTCCGCGGCCGACCTCTTCCGGTCCGGCTCCCTCAAGGACGCCGTTTCCAGCCTTGGAAAAACCCAGCTTGAGGTCATCGGCCAGCTTATCGCCGGGGAACCTTGCCCCACCCTCGACGATCTGCGCGCCCGCACGCCCCCCGGCCATCTGGAAATGCTCCGCATCCCCGGCGTGGGCCCCAAGAAGGTGCGCGCCCTGCACCTGGAACTGGGCATCACCACCCTGCCCGAACTGGCCGCGGCATGCGAGGCCGGCCGGGTCGCCGCCATCAAGGGTTTCGGCGCCAAGACCAGCGAGAAAATCCTCCAAGGGATCGCCTTTGTCACCACCTCGGGCCGCCGGGTCCGCCTCGACCAGGCTCTCGAACTCGCCTCCACGCTGCTCGACCGCGTCCGCGCGGTGCCGGGTGTCGGCCGGGCGGAACTGGCCGGCAGCCTCCGCCGCCGCCGCGAGACCGTCAAGGACATCGACATCGTCGCCACCGCCGACGACCCCGCCGCCCTCATCGCCGCCTTCGTCTCCGGCCCGGGGGTGAAGTCGATCGTCGGCCAAGGCGACACCAAGGCCAGCGTGGTGATCGAGGCCGAGTCGTCCGCCGGCAGGCTGTCGCTGGGGGGCAGGCTGGGCATCAACGCCGACCTGCGCGTGGTGGCCGAGGGCCAATTCCCCTTCGCGCTCAACTATTTCACCGGCAGCAAGGAGCACAATGTGGTGCTCAGGCAGCGGGCGATCGACCGAGGCTGGAGGCTCAACGAGTACGAGCTTGCCGGATGCGACGCCCCCATCGCCCACGAGGCCGACCTCTACCGCGCCCTGGGCCTGGCCTATGTGGAACCCGAACTGCGCGAGGGCACCGGCGAGGATGCCGCCGCCCAGGCGGGCACCCTGCCCGAACTGGTCAAGGTTTCCGACATCCGCGGCGTGTTCCACAACCACACCACCGCCTCCGACGGCGCCGACACGCTCGAGGCCATGGCGCTGGCCGCGCGCGACCTCGGCCTCGAGTACCTGGGAATCGGCGACCATTCCCAATCGCTCACGGTCGCCAACGGCCTCACGCCCGACCGCGTGCGCGCCCAGTGGCGGGAGATCGACGCCCTCAACGCCCGCCTCAAGGGCATCACCGTGCTCAAGGGCACCGAGTGCGACATCCTGCCCGACGGGTCGCTCGACTTCGACGACGAGCTTCTGGCCGGCTTCGACTATGTCGTGGCCAGCGTCCACACCCATTTCGGACAAACCCGCGAGGAGATGACCGCGCGCATCTGCCGGGCCCTGGCGCATCCGCGCGTGACCATGCTCGGCCACGCCACCGGGCGACTGCTGCTGCGCCGCGAGGCCTACGCGGTCGACCTGGAGGCGGTGATCCAGGCGGCGGCGCGCCACGGGAAAATGATCGAGATCAACGCCAACCCGATGCGCCTCGACCTCGACTGGGTCCACTGCCGCCGGGCCCGCGAGTTGGGCGTGCCCCTGGTGATCAATCCCGACGCCCATTCGAGGGAGGAATTGGCTTACTTCGCCCACGGGGTGAATGTGGCGCGCCGCGCCTGGCTGTCAGCCGGCCATGTGTACAACTCCCGGCCGCTCCAAGCCGTGCTGGCCGACCTGCGGACCCGGCGCGGCTGATCGCCGGGGGCCACCCTGAACGGTCGCCATGGCGCGCGCACCCATTTATCGTCGGCTCAAGCCCAGTTCCCCCAGGGCGTTGGTCAGGCGGGCCATCACCGCCTGCCGCCCGGCCCAGGCCCTTATGGCCTCCCTGCCCCGGCCCGCCAGCCCGGCATGGTCCTCCGGCCGGTGGCGCGCCATGGCGTGGCTGTCGGCGAAGGCGCGCGCCAACGAGTCGATGTCGATCCGCGCCCAGGTGGTGCGCGCCCTGAAACGGCTCTCGTGCGGCCAACCCGCGGCCTCCTGCACCGATTCCACGACAAAGCCCGACTCTTTTCCGAAATAGTCCGCGATCGCCGAGTGCACCGGCGAAATGGCGGGCCGGCCCGCCGCCATGTGGTTCATCAGCGGCAGGCAACTCCCCTCCGCGCGGGTCGCGTGCGCGTAGAAGGTGGTCGCCCGGCACAGCCGCAGCATGGTCTCCTCGCCCAGGTAATCGCAAATGAACACCACCGCGCACCGGTGCGGGCCCATCGCCTGGTAGGTGTGGATCACATGGCGCACGCAACCCATGTCGTCGGTCGCCAGTTTCAACACCAATGTCGCGTCGGGTTGGTCTCCGAGCGCCGTCAGGAACGCCCGGATCAGGCCCTGCCAGTTCTTGCGGCGGTCGTTGGGGTTGAGCACGCTGGTGTAAACCACGCCCGAGAGGGTGAGGCCGTTGGCCAGGGGGTAGGGCAGCACCCGCTTGCGCATCCAACGCTTGACCGCCCGGGCCAAATGGTCGTAGCGCCTCCTCCCCAGGGTCCAGGCCATGGCCGTGGAAGCGGTCCAGCGCGCGCCCTCCCAAAGACCCGTGGCCGATCCTGGTTTCCCTGACTGCGCCACCGCTTCCTCGCATGGCCCGAACACATAGGCCGGGCATTCCAGCCGGGTTGTCTCCGCGGGGTCCCAGGGCGGAATGTCGAAATAGCCGTCGGGCACCGGAACCGGCACGATCCGCAGCGGCTTGGTCACTCCCGCGCGCCTGAGCGCCCCTTCCAGAAAAGGCCCGCTCACCAGCGACAAGTCGGCGCGGTTGGCCGTTTCTGGCCAGTTGTACTGCCTGTTCCCCTTCCACGCCTCGCGCGGCACATCCGGAAATTCCCACATGGGCATGACCACATGGGCCACACCGGGAACAAACAAAAAATCCTGATAGGGGAGAAAACCAAGATGCACTGGCACAAGGCCGCGGTCCTTGAAGGCGCGCACCGCCTCCGCCAGGTCTCGGGCCGTGTTCGGCACCCGCACCACGGTGCCCAGCTTTTCCAACAGCGGCCGAATGGCGCGCAGCACAAACTCGTAGGAATACCCCGCGGCGCCCATGTTGCGCCCCTCGGGCGCCCCCAGGTCGTGCGTGGTCAGCAGGAAGCCGACGGGCCGGTCTCCGCTTTCCCCAACCGTCTGCAAGCCAGATTCCCCGCCGAACGCCGCGCCGGCGCACACGCGCCTAGGCGGTTGAATATCGCTTCCAGGCCCCGTCGGAATCAAGCAGCCATATTTTACCGTCGATTAAATCCTTTTTTATGTCATTTTTCCGCTAGGCGCATTTCTTTCACCATTTCAAAAAAATATTCCGGCAGGCCAAGGATCGATAATCCTCGCTCTTATGCACCACCAGATTCTGGCTCATGACCTGGTAAAACATCTCCACCTTCTCCCCGGCCGAAAGCGATGTAGGCAGTCTGAGAAACATGACTCGCGCGCCAGCTTCGTGTCGCCGCGAACGAACTGGGTGGCGATCAACCACGCCGCGTCTGGTGGTGGTGTCGATGTGACGGAGGCGCCGAAGAGGGACTTGAAAAGCGAGAACCAGGTGCGGCGAGCCATGTGTGGGATATCTCCGGGTGCGTCGTGACCAAACCAGCGCGGACCCCGTGCGGGGGTGCCCGTGCCGAATCATTCCGTGGCGAGGTTTCCGGGCGTGGAATCCTCTACGGTGATCAGCGGACCGGTCGCCGGACTTCTTTCAGCGGATTTCCCAAATTCACATTCGCGAATGCTCGGAAAACGGCGGCATTACGGTGGTAACCCGTTGCGGTTGCGATGTTTGGGATTGTGAAAAGAACCCGGCGCCTGACGGCGCTCGGCTCCCAACTGACTGCTGGGGAGCCGAGCGCCGTCAGGCGCCGGGTCCGCTTGGATAGGTAACGAGCCTTAGTTCTTGCCGCCCCGGTCCTTCTTCATTTCCATCCGGTCGCCCTTGGATGGCTTTTCCGGCCGGTCGGATTTCGATGGGCGGTCGGATGAACTCGAATCAGACTTGCCGAACGAACCGCGGTCGGGTTTCTCGGGTTTCGAGGGGCGGTCGGAGGAACCCGAATCGGGCCTGCCGAACGAACCGCGGTCGGGCCGGCCGAAGCCTCCACGGTCGGGACGGTCGCCGCCGGGACCGCCGCGCATGCGAGAGGAATCGCCGCCCGGTTTGCCTCCGGTGGAAGCCGTGGCGTTGGGGTCGAGCATCATATCCTTCTTGCGGGCGGCGATCTTGGAGGGCAGAAGTCCCTCATCAACCGTGATGAAGCCGTCGCCGTTGAGGTCGAACGACCGGAACTCGGCCAGGTCGCGGCCGGCCTTGCGCCATTCGTAGAGGCCCACCTGCGCGTCCTTGTCGGCGTCGATCTTGCTGAACCACTCGGGCAGGTCCTTGGGCAGCGAGCCGAAACGGTACACGGCGACCTTCTTTTGCTCGGGCACCACCGGCACATAAAACCCGGGCTGGCCCCACGGATTGGCATTCGGGTCGTTCGGGTTGCCGCCGGGTCCGCCGCTGGCGAACCTCATGCGGATGTACTGGGTGTATTCGGCCAGGCTGATCAGCCCGTTGCGATCGGTATCGACTTCCTTGTACGACTCGCGAAGGCGACTGGAGGCCTCGGCCTCGGTCGGGTCGAGTTGGCCGTCCTTGTTGGTGTCGTATTGCTCGAACCGTTGCTTGGCAAACGCCTCGGGATCCATACCGCCCGGTCCGGTGGGGCCACCGCCGGGTTGGGCACCGGGATCGCTTCCCGAGGTGGGGGAACCGGGAGGTCCGCCGCCGGGACCGCCGCTCATCCGGAACGACATGCCGCCCCCTTGGGACATGCGCTCGGCCATGCGTTCCTTGAAGAACTCGGAAAACTGGTCGCGGGTGACCTGACCGGAAGTGATGCCCTTTTTGCTGGCCCATTCGCCGAGCTTTTTGCTGGCCTCGGGATCCATGCGCGAGGTGTATTCGCTGATGGTGATGGTCGGCTTGCCATTGGATGCGCGGTCGAACGCCATGCCGGCAAACTGGCTGGGGTCGAAATTGCCGCCGCCCGGCCCACCGAAACCGCCACGGCCAAAACCGCCGCGGTCGCCACCACGATCACCGCCGCCAAAGCCACCCGGAGGCCCGCCGCCAGGCTGGGGGAACTGGGCCAAGGCCACTCCGGTGAGGAGAGCCGCTAAAACCGCCGCACCCATACGCATGGACATGGAACCGCCTCCTGATTCCTCATCTGAAATATATAGCCGATAATTAATGAGAAAATGAGGAATAAAACAGGTTTTTCACGGCCAGGCATCCGACCTGTGCCCGGGCGGCGCCCTCACCGTAACATGGCCCCACCACGGATGGAGCGACTTATGAACATCAGATCGACCTTATGGATGGTCGCCGGGGCGGTTGTTTTGCTCGGTTTGGGGCTGTTCGCATGGCGTCAGGCCCACCAACGCGACGAATTTTCGGAGGAACTGGTGGGCGAGGCGCAAGGCGCCAAGGCACCCGGCACCACGCCCGGCGGCCTTGAGTTGCCGGGCGACTGGGCCCAATGGCGCGGGCCCGCCCGCGAGGGGAGGCCTCCAGCCGACATCGGCAGGCAACTCGCGGGCGCCTTCCCCTCGGCAACGGCATGGGAACACGCCTTGGGCGAGGGCTACTCCTCGCCCATCGTCTCGGGGAACCGGCTGTTCGTGATGGGGCGCCGCGACCCCGATGAGACTTTGGCCTGCCTCGACCCGGCCACCGGCAAAACCGTGTGGGAAAAAGCCTGGCCCACCCCCTTCAAAAGCGATTTCGGCAACGGGCCCCGCTCCACCCCCGCCTTGGCGGGCGACAAGGTGGTCTCGCTGGGGATCGCGGGCGACCTGCGCGTGGTCAACGCCGCCGATGGCGCCATGGCTTGGAGCGTGGGCTTTAGCGAGGGGCTGTCGAAAACAGCTCCCCAGTGGGGATTTTCGGGCTCGCCGCTGGTGCTGGGCAACCTGGTCATCGCCCAGCCGGGCGCCCCCTCGGGCGTGGTGGCCTGGGACCTGGCCACCGGCAAGGAGGCCTGGCGGGCCAAGGGCTTGGAAAACGACCCGGCGGGTTACAGCTCACCCGTGGCCGCGGCGTTTCCCGGCGGCACGCAGGTGGTGGCGCTCACCGCCAAGCGGGTGGCGGGCCTCGACCCGGCGACCGGCTCATTGCTGTGGGAATTCCCGTGGGAGACCGACTTCGAGGTGAACGCCGCCACGCCGCTGGTCTGGGCGGGTGGCGATGATCATCCGGAGATCCGCTATGTCTTTGTCACCTCGGGGTACGGCAAGGGCTGCGCGCTGGTGCGGGTCGCGGGTTCCGCCGGGGCCTTCGAGGCGCGGCAGGTTTACCATGTGCGCGGCCTGCGCGGGCACTTCGGCACGCCGGTGCGGGTGGGCGACCACATCTACGGCTTCGACGAGCAGATGCTTGTCTGCCTCGACTGGCGCACCGGCAAGACGGTCTGGAAGCACCGGGGCTATGCCAAGGGCAGCCTCATCGCGCTGGAAGATTACTTGGCTGTTCTGGGCGAGAAGGGCGTCGTCGCGTTGCTCAAGGCCACCCCCGAGGCGCCCACCGAATTGACCAGAAGCGAACCGTTCGGCCAGGCCGGACCCCGCAACGGCCGATGCTGGACCGCCCCGGTCGCCGCCCGGGGCCTCTTGCTGGTGAGGGATGAATCAAGATTGTTGGCGCTGAAAAACGAGGCATCAACGGGCCCGCGGGGTGCGGAGCGGTGACCGCCGATACTGGTGGTTCCGGGTTCCCAGGCCCGAAACCTCCGGAGGGATGAACGGCAGACACCAGGCTTGTGTTCCCGCGGCGTAACGCTGGAAATTGCCAAAATGCCGTTCCACCACCTGCCGGATATTGAAACCATGAGCCCCGAGCAGGGGGCCGAACCGGCGGGCCATGAAATGCACCCCCCGCGCGGTTCAGGTTTCAGGCGACGGGCTTTCACCCGCGCCAAGAAGGGAATTATGCCGACATCGTCCCGATGCGCCATGGGACCACCGGGGGAAAACCTGACCACGGCGCGTCAGGCCACCAGACCCGACCGCTCAGGCAACGCCGGAAAGCCGCCATGGGCCTGATGTTCACGGAAAAGTTGGAAGCCTGGGCCGATGAGGCACCCGATGACCCGGTCTGGCTGGTGGGTCACCGGGCATGGAAGGCGAGGAGGGTTGCACAAGCTGCGTGCCAGCTGGGTAAAACCCTCATTCATCAGGGCCTGAAAACGGGCGACCGGGTCGCCTTGCGCCTTTCCGGTACCGCCTGCTGGCCCGCCGCCGTCGCCGGCATCTGGAAGGCCGGTGGCGTGGTGGTGCCGCTCGATCCGGTCGCTCCCGATGCCGCGAACCGGGTGATGGCCTTGGCGGGCGCCCGCCTGCTGGTGACGGCATGGCCGGGGCGCAAGGCCTTCCGCGTGACCGGTTCCCCCGCCGCGCATCGCCGGGCCAGCGTGCCGTGGCCGGTGGTGGATCCGGAGGCGCCGGCGGCGCTCCTAGGCACCTCGGGAACCTCGGGCGAACCCCGGCTGGTCACCCTGACACACGCCAACCTGCTGTACAGTTGCGGCGCGCGCGCCAGCCTGGCGGAACACAGGCCCGGCGACCTGGTGCTGAGCTGGTTGCCGCTTCACCATGCCTACGCCTTCAACGCGGACCTGTTGAAATCGTTGATTTCCCGGGTGCCGGTTCGCCGGGTGGCCTCGCCCGGGCGGATCATTCGCGCCCTCAGGCAAGCCAGGCCCACGCACCTGCACGCGGTGCCGAGGCTATACGAGAAGATCCACCGCCTCGCGGTCGGGGGACAATCGCTTCACCGCCTGACCGGTGGCAGGTTGCGCTGGGCCGGTTGCGGCGGCGCGCCGCTTCCAAGCTGGCTGGCCACATGGTTCGCCGGCCGGGGCCTGCCGTTGCTGGAGGGCTACGGGCTTACCGAGGCCTCACCGCTGATCAGCCTGAACACGCCCGGGCAGCACCGCCCCGGCACCGCCGGCCGCGTGGTTCCCGGCACGGAGGTCCGCCTCGCGGACGACGGCGAGATTTTGGCGCGGGGCCCGGGGATCATGAAAGGCTACTGGAACGATCCGGAATGCACCAACTTGGCCATCGCCGACGGCTGGCTGCGCACAGGCGACCTCGGGCGTTGGGAGGATGGCTACCTGGTGGTGAACGGCCGGAAGAAGGAGATGGTGGTCCTGTCCACCGGCCGGAATGTGCCGCCTTTGCCCGCGGAAGCCGCGGCGCTGGCCCTGCCGTGGGTGGACCGGGCCATTTTGTGCGGAAACGGGCTGCCACAGCCCGCGCTTCTGGTTTGGCGCAACGGTATCGGCGGGACGGAAGCGGAGGTGATGCGGGCGATGGGCGCCGTTGATCCGCGCCATCGGCCGGCTGTGGTGGTGTTCGCCGACAGGCCGCTGTCCGCTGAACTGGGCGAGATCACGGCCTTGGGGAAACCGCGCCGGGACCGGATTGGCGAGCTTTGGGCTCCGGTTCTCGCGGAGCGGTTCCAGCGGGCGAGATAATCTCGATTTCCGCCTCGGACACCACCGGTTGGCCACGGCGCCTGGTCTCGGCGCGGAACAGCAGCGCGCCGCCGCCGACGGAACCGAAGGTGACGGGCACCTCAACGGAATCCTTGCCGGGGGGCACGCGCACCACAGGCGCCGAGGCCCCCGGCGGGCCCTGGGCAAGGGTGATCTCCACCGGTTCGGCCAGTTCCCCCGCCCGCGTGATCCTCAGCCGGGCCACGCCGGTTCCCCCCGCGGACGGAATCATCTCGGCCTCGACGGCCGAGAGTTTCATCAGCGCCCCCTCGATCGACATGGTGACCTGCCCCTCAACGGGGGCGAGCACCCAGCGGGGAACCCCGGCGGCGTCGGGGATGCGGGCCATGGCCACTAATCCGATCCTCGAGGTGCGCGAAGTCTCGAGTCCCTCGGGCAGGAACACCGGGTATTCCACCTTGGAGGCCCCCGGCGGGACCACGACCTGCCCGCCCCTGATCCCCTGCCTGTGCCGCTGCTGGCTGGCCGCCATGTCGAGCACAACCTCCCCGGCGAACCGGTCCAACCGCTGGATGGAAATCTCGGGCAGGTGGGTCGCCCCACGATGCACCCTCCTGCCCCCGTCGGCCTCCACCACGCGGGCCTTGAACGGCGGGGCCAGGGTGGCACAGCACAGGGTGAACGCCGGGCCCGATTCGGGCCAGGGGGCGCCGCCGAGACCGGTCGGGGGCGCCCTTCCCTCCACCACCACCGGGCGACCGCCGATGTCGGCGGTGCCGGTGAACCGGACCATCGCGTGCGCGGCGGGAGCATCCTTGGCCGCGGCGGCCTTCAGCTTTGCCACCTCGGACTTGGCATCGATCTCCATCGGTCCCGACAACGACAACCACGGCGGCAGGCCGGAGGCGGCAATCCGCACCGGACCGCTGAAACCGCCCAGGCGCGCCACCTTGACCTCAAGGGGAGATTCCCCGCCGGGGGCCACCTGCAAAACCGCCGGAACCTCGAGGCGGAAGCCGGGCGGCGGGCGGGTGACCCCGAGCCTGAATGAAACCTTTCCGGACATCGACAATCCTGAATGGTCCCCCACGATGAGCACATGCTCGCCATCGGCGGCGGCGACCGCGGTCAGCACGGGGTCGAGCGCGCCGGCATGGTCGTCCGCCTTGAAAGCGACCTTGCCGTCCGGCCCGGCCAGCCTGAGGTACAGGTCGGCCGGGGCGCCCCCCAGAACGCGCGCCTCCACCCGAAGCGCCTCACCCTTGGCGCACCGGAGAACAAACCGGCATTCGGCCGCGCCCGGCCCGATCGCCCCGCGGGAATCACTCGGCGCGACAAGCACCGAACCGCCCGCGACTTCCCCGGCAGTTGGTCCGGGGGAATCGGTGACCGGCCTCAGGGCCACCCGGTAGGCCATCGACCGGTATCCCTTATAATCGATGTCACGGATCGACAATTCGAGCGCCTTGCCCCCCTCGGCCCTGAAGCGGACGCGGGCATCCCGCCCCAGGGTGTCGGCCTGCTCCGCGACCACGGATCCGGCGGAATCCCGCACCTGCACCACGGCGTTGAAATCGGAGCCGAGCCTGCGGGCGAAGACTTCCGCCTCGTACATCCCCGTCGATGGAGGGATGAAGCGGTACCGGTCGATCTCCTCGATTCTTCCCAGGCGCCCGAACACCGTCACGGGCAGGGTGCCGGCGTCGGTGGCCCGGGCGTTTTCCGGCGACTCGGCAACCAGCCGGCCACGGCCGACCCAGAAGGTTCCGGCGCCCTTGGAGCCACAGGCGTTCACGGCGCGCCAACGCACGGGTCCGTCGGGCATATCGGCCGGTATGGTCAGGCGCGCGGGCATTTCCCGGGGAAGAGGCGGATCGTTCAGGTAGCTCCTGATCCCCTGCCAGTAGGGCGGTTCGGGGACAAGGACCGGGCCCGGCGCCCCCAGCGCCTCGATCCCCAACCTCGGATCATCGCAGATAATCTTCGTATCGGGAGTCCAATCGGCGCCCGCCAGCACGGCCTGAACCACGGTCCCCGCGACACCGCAGGGCGGATAGCAGTACAAGGCCTCGGGAGGGCGCTGGCCCGGAAGCGACCAGGCCACAAGCAGCGTCACCAACACGGTCGGCATGTCGGCATCCCTCAGCCGGCCAGAAGCTTGTCAACCACGCGGCCGCCGCTCACGATCGGCACCGGCCTGCCCAGGGGCGTGAGGTAGACCTTGTCGGGGTCGATCCCCATGAGATGGAATATGGTCCGCGACAGGTCCGAAATACCCACCGGGTCGCTCACGGGGTACGAGCAGGTCTTGTCGGTGGCGCCGATCACCCGCCCCGGGGGCACGCCCCCGCCCGCCAGGAGCACGCTCTGCGTCATCGACCAGTGGTCGCGCCCGGCGTCCTTGTTGATGCGGGGGGTGCGTCCCATTTCCCCCATCATCACCACGAGGGTCTCGCCCAAGAGGCCCCGGTCGGCAAGGTCGGTCACCAGCGCGCTGAACGCCATGTCCGCGTGCGGGATGAGGTCCTTCTCCAGGCTGGGGAAGCAGGTGAAATGCGTGTCCCAGCTTCCGTGGTCGACGCCGACGAACCGGCAACCCGCCTCGACCAGCCTGCGGGCCAAAAGGGCGCACTGGCCGAGCGATGTCCGGCCGTAGGCGTCACGCAGGGAATCGGGTTCCCGCGACAGGTCGAAGGCGCGCATCGCGGCGGGAGAGGACATCAGGTCGCGCGCCTTCTCCTGGTAGGCGCCGAGGGTCGCGGCGAGGCCCCCGGCGGGGGGAACCCGCTGAATGCGCGCGAGCGCCTCCAGCCTGCGGC
>CAWUNZ010000077.1:0-13310 GCA_963923445.1 uncultured bacterium | reverse complement strand
CAACTCCACCCGGGTCATCATCAAAAGTCTGGTGCCACCTGATTTCATTCACATAGGGACTGGCAGCAAATATTTCACCAAGGCGATGCATGAAAGCCGCTTGATGCGCTTGCGAAAAACCAACGGCAGATGTTGGTTCTTCAGAATTGCATTTTTTGTTAGAGGGCAAAGCGATAACCATCCTGATAGGCTTTTGACTAATCCCATAAAAAATTTCAGGCAATCGATAATAATCGAGAAAATCCCGACAATGGGTCGCTCCAGTTATTGAACCGGTAAGAGCTTCAATTTCAACGGACGAGATGTTGCCAACAGACCTGACGAGTGTGTCAAGGTAGTTTGCCGGATTATGGTCACGGGCCTCCCTTGCCATGATGTCACCCCAAGGTTGTCTTATTCCCATGGTGATCTCATTGGGGCCATCAACCTGCTTGGCAGCGTCAAGCGCCTGCCAGGAAAGCCTCAGCCATTCATCCTCGGAAAGTTCACCAACCTGCGCCACATTTCCGGAATTGATGATGTTGAATCGACCTGAAAATCCCAAGGAGATGTAGCGTTTCAATAACTGGTCAACATATCGTGAAAAATGGGAGGCAATAGAGTTGACATCAACTTTGGATTCGGTCAACCAAGAAGGGATCAAAGAAGGATCCGGTGTCAAAATAGGCCCTATTGTAATAACAAATCCATGCGAACGAGCCCAAGCCAATGCTGAATCCAACGGTTCCCAATTCCATTGAGCTTTGCCTGATTGCAAACGGCTCCACGGTATACAAATAGAAACGCCGGAAAAAGCTTTGCGCAGCACGGAAGCCTGATCAGGGTTGGGAATTCTTCCGCGAAGCGTGAAGGACAAGACGGTTTCAACTTTGCCAGAACCCTGAGTTTTCAATGAAACCAAATGCCGCTGGTAGTCCGCTAAGTAGGCATCTGCTGCTTGCGATGCCAATCTGATAGCGCTATCTGCATGGCCTGCGCTTTCCATTATTGATGGTGAGCACAACGCTTTGCCAAATGACTTTGTTGCCTCTTCGATTAATTCAGGCGCCATGTTTCCGATCTTAAGACCACGGTATCCCATGTCGGAAACAATTGAGTAAATTTGATGAATCTTCCCCCTTGCTAATTCCAATTGTAGATCATAAGGGGAGAAATCCGGGGACAAAGTTGCGGTTTTCAGCAACACACGCCCCTTGTCGCCAATCACCCAAGGGGCGACCAAATGGCACGATTCCGAACTTTCCGATCGAATCGTCAGGTTTTCACCTTCCATTGCCCTGAAGGTTAGCTCAGGAAAGGCATCTGCGGAGGGACCTGAACACAATCCTACATGTGTCAGTAAGGCTTCCCGATCAGAAGGCAAAATGCCGGCCGGTATATGAAAACAGAACGCCGGCATACGACTCCCGTTTCGACACGCTTGATTCACTCAAATCATTTGCCCAGCCATTATAATACCGCAATGTTTTGCAAGCGTCAGGACGCGAGTTTCCTATCGTTTGCCCCTATTTGGGCATCTTGCAGAGCCACAATGCAAATACCCAATTGGTCAGCAATATCCAATGTTTCGGCTTCATTAAGCAAAATGGTTTTCCCGGCCTCAATTGCCAAATATTTCCCGCCCGCCCTGTGTAAGTTTTGAATTGTGGTCACTCCGACAGTAGGAACATCAAACCGCATGTCCTGCTTGGGTTTTGCAACCTTAACAAGAGTGAATCTACCTGACCGGCACAAGCTTCCGGCGCGAATAATCGCAGCATCAGTCCCTTCAATGGCTTCCACCGCCAAAACCGCCAAATCCTTGACTGCCACACTTTGACCCACATCTAACCGACCCATTTCACGGGCGAGATTCCAACCGAACGCAATATCTTGCATTGCCGCTTTGTCTGGAATCACCTTGGTCAGGCAACCTTCCCGAGCCAATAATTCAGGGCACAAATCTAGCGCGGATCCCACACGAAGACCCTCCTTTTCAAACTCCCGGATAACACTCAGCAAAAGCGTATCGTCCTTGTTGTCGGACCTGGTCCTTGAATACCACCACCGAATAGTCCGCAAATCCGGCCAGAGAGTCATAAGTTTCCAGGGGCGGTGCATGTAGTTATGCTTGCGCACTTTGCCAGCCATGATGATTTCTGAACAACCATGACGCTTGAAACATTTGATCATCCGACCCAATCGCGCAAGCCCGCTCCAATAAAAATGGGCGCTCATTTCTCGAATTTCAGGAGAAGCTTCCCCTGACAATGCCACGGTCACAACCGCCATTCCCAATTCCTTTGCCTTTCTGGCAAATGAAATGGGGAATTCACCCGCTCCAGCAAGCAAACCAACACTTAGTCGGCTCATGCCTCAGCTTCCTGTCCGGAGGATTCCTTGGGGTGAAGGTTTGATAATCGCCTGATTTCCCTGATCATCTCGGGCAATTTTTCCAAACTGATAAGGATTCTTTTCTCCTCCCTTTCGGGGCGGGCCGGAGCACCCAGCAATCGCTCACCAGATTTGCTATCTCGCATAACTCCACTTTTAGCGCCAACCACGGTACCATCCGCCAACTTGACATGGTCGGCCAAGCCCACCTGCCCGGCAATCACAACGAAGCTCCCCGTCTTGCATGAACCAGCAATCCCTGTTTGAGATACAATAAGATTATTGTTGCCAATTTGGCAATTGTGCCCAACCTGAACAAGGTTGTCTATCTTGGTGCCTGCTCCAATTTGAGTAGGACCAAAAGTCCCGCGATCCACCGTGGTGCAAGCGCCTATCTCGCAATCATCAGCAATCTCAACATTTCCTAGCTGTGGCACCTTTTCGTGGCCCAAGCGACCGGACTTGTAACCAAAGCCATCCGCGCCGATAACAGTGCCCGCATGTATTACAACTCTGTCCTTCAAGACACAATTGTCATAAATCACAGCGTGAGGATGGATGACACACCCTGCGCCGATCTTGCAACGGGAACCAATCACGGCACCGGCTCGTATTTCCGTATCAGGCCCGATTTCCGACAAATATCCAATGACCGCAAACGGATGAACAACAACCCCTGGTGAAAGCTTGGCGGTTTCGTCGATCACAGCCCTTGGATCAATACCGGTAATCCGCGGAGCCGGCTCTGGCTGATACTTTTGGACAATCCTGACAAAAGCAAGAAAAGGATCCGTTACACGAATAACCGGACGCTTAATTGGAGGGGTATCGGCAGGGACAACAAACGCACCCGCATTGGATTCGTCCAGCGCCTTCACTCTATGCGCCTGATCCAAAAAAGCGATTTCCGTGGGACCGGCGGCATACAGAGATTTGGCGCCTAGCAGGACCATGGATGAGTCGCCTTCGATGGTACCCCCTGCGATTTCAGCCAACTCCCCCAGCGTGATTTCCATCGGGCTAATTCTCCATTGATTCGGATCACGCCGCGACCCGCGCTTGTCGGGAGAGGTGCCATGCGACCTGTCGGCCCAAACCTTCATCCAATCCGACCGCAGGCTTCCAACCCAGATGCCGCTTTAATTTTGAAGTGTCGGCGCCAGTAAACCTTTGGTCGCCTTCGCGAACATCATCGAACCTGAGGTTTGGCTTCACCCCGATGATCGATCCAAGGCGCCTTAAAACATCAAGGACACTTGCCGTTTCCCCGCCACCAAGATTGTAAATTTCACCTATCGGGGAATCCAAGGAGGCAATCATGGCTTCGAGGCAATCATCGATATAGGTGTTGCCTCGTATTTGCTGACCATCGCCGTAGATTGTTATCGGCTGGCCCGCAAGCATACCCTCGATAAACCGGTGGTAAGCCATATCAGGTCTCTGGCGAGGTCCATAAACTGAAAAGAAACGGAGCACCACCAGAGGCAACCCACGCTCTTCCGCCATGCCCCTGCAAAGCAACTCACCGGCAAGCTTGGTCACGCCATAAGGTGAACAAGGTCGCGTTGGCAAAGTCTCGTCACCTGATGCGTATTTTCCGTAAACGGAAGATGTTGATGCGTATACAAATCTTTTGAGCTTCGAAGCTTCCCTGGCAGCGGTCAGCAACCGTTCGGTTGCGATAAGATTGCAAGATGTATACAAGTCGAAGTCAATCCAGCTGCGAACAAGCCCTGGCATGGCTGCCAAATGAAAAATAGCCTCCGCATCAACCAAATGGCTATCAAATGAATCCGACCTCAAATCGCATGGAACAAACTTGAAACCAGGCCTACCCAACAGGCCGGACAGATTCGCTTCCTTGTAATGCTTTGGGTAGTAAGGGACGAATGAATCTATGCCCACCACCTCGTGGCCGTCACGAACAAGTCTTTCGCTCAGACTGGAACCGATAAACCCCGCGGCTCCCGTGACGACGCAACGCATGGAATCCATCCCAAGGTGCAGCCCCATCATGAGGCTTTGTTATTGAATACTGGCCAGACCAATATCCAACCCAACCTTTTGCCGCAATCCGAAACTAAGCCCCCTTCTGGAGTGCATCCACTTTCTGCCGAATCATGAGCAAAGCGGGTGCTGGAAGGAATTTACCCAGATCACCTCCAAAAGCAGCGATCTGCTTGAGCAAGCTGCTGCTCAAATGTGAATAAATATCCTTGGCCATCAAAAAAACTGTCTCGATTTCTGGATCCAGTGTCATGTTCGCCAATGACATGGTGAATTCATACTCCATGTCGCTGGTTGTTCTCAGGCCTCGAAGCATACAGCTTCCGCCAACCTGACGAACAAAGTGAACCGCCAAGCCGGTAAACGGTTCAACCTCAACATTTCCAAAAGGGGCGGTTACTTCCCTTAGCAAGGCAACTCGCTCATCCACGGTCAGTAGCGGGGACTTGTCCGGATTGATACCCACGGCGACTATCAGCCGATCAAATACGCGGCAGCCCCTTTCAATGATGTCCAAATGGCCCAAATGCACAGGATCAAATGTCCCCGTGTAAACGGCGACTCGCGACATCGGTGAATCCCCCATGGGAAGAAATGGGCTTTACAAGACTACTGCCAAAGCGTTGGCACCAGTTGAAACATCGTTGCTATGCTTCAATACAACGGGGAGCAAATCAATGTCAGCTATGTTTTCCAACCAACCTGGGTCTCCGGGGGAATTGAATTTTCGTCTGGGTTCCATGCCCGTCCGAATTCAACCTTGGTTCTGGCTCACTAGTTTTGTTTTGGCTGGCCCATGGTTCAGTGACGAACCAAGGCCATGGCCAGTGATTCTCTTTGTCGTTGCCTGCACGGTTTCAATCCTTTGGCACGAACTTGGCCACGCCTGGACGATGCGATGGTTCGGTGCCCGATATGTGGAAATCGTTTTAACGGGCTTTGGAGGCTATGCGTTCACCCATTCCAGGGCTTCAAGGCCATGGCAGCGAATTCTGATTGCACTAGCTGGTCCCTGCAACCAGTTGGCGGCATGGGGCTTACTTCTCGCTGCAATCCATTTGGGTCCACTAAATTCCATGTTGAATTCATCTGAATTGGCAAATCAATTTGTCAATCAACTGCTTTTGATCAATTTAGCTTGGCCCCTTCTCAATCTCATACCGATTTTCCCACTTGATGGCGGTCGAGTTTGCAGGGAGTTGGGTACATCTCTTCTTGGGGCCAAAGGGCTCAAGCTGAGTCTCTATCTCTCGGGACTCATTTGTTCCGCCATGATCATTTGGATTGTTTCAGTTGGGGGAAGCCTGTTCAATGCCCTACTATTTGGAATGTTGTTAGCTCAAAACATTCAGGAGTTACAAGCATTGAATGAATTCCAACACTTTGATGATTCAAGTGCTTGGCGTTCTTAGGTGCCACCCGTCTGATTTTTGGCGGACAGGGTGTCCATCAACAATTGCAATTGGTTTTCACTTTCCAAAGTCCATCCCAAGCTGACGGGTGAATCAAAGCCACCTTCACTGGATATCCGGACGGTAGGTCGAGGATCAGCAGGGCATGCTTGAAGAACCTGCTTACGGTACATCAGACGGAAACCAAGAATTTTGCCAAGTTCACCAGCGTCAAGCATACCCGGAGCCAACAGATTGAATCCGTCGGTAATCATCAAGGTGTTGACCTGAAGGGATACCGGTTCGCCAGTCTTTGGTATCGCCTCAATGGTCACGGGAAGTTGGCCCGCAACACCTGCGAGGGAACTTTGAATCCCAAAAACAGGACCAATCATTTCATTCTTCTTGAGTTTCACGGGGCTATCAAGCAAGGTGCAAACGCCGGCGGAGTTTTTATGAAAGTACCGCGGAGGCGCCATTCTCAAGGACTTGATAAAAGTGGAAAGGTGACAAGCCGATATCTCAGCTCTTCCAAGCTCTAATGACCCGGCCCCCCATACCACATCCCAACTTCCGGCCCGCTTGGGTACGCCGTCCAGCACGGTGGAGACAAGAGCCCTGGTTCCCGAGGCTTGCGCGTTGCTCAGGCGAATCGCCCATCGATCCACCAAGTTCTCCTCACTGAGCATGAGTCGCGTTTCCGGCTCCAATTCCCGCAGTGGCGCCAACCCAGCTTCGGAAACCAATGCGCATGTGGCGACAAGATTCCGCGCTTGGGAGGAAACATATGTTTTGCAGGCGACGGTTTCACCGTGAAATTGGCATGAGACGGTTGGAAAAAGAAGATTCAATTGCCTGAGGTAGGCCGACCTGTCCAAAAAAGGAATCACATTAGGGCGGGAATGAAGCGCTTTTCCTCGGAATTTTACAACACAGGAAATGTCCTTGCCCGTCGGCGCCAACCTGAAACGGGCAAGATGAACCCCTCCCTCACCAGGGCTGAACTGTTGGCATGCGACATCACCAAAATCGGAAACTGAGAGGACAAAGTCAGACGCTTGCGCAACCTCGGCCTGACCGGACAACCTGGCCTCCACGGTAATCCATTCAGCACACCAGGGAGCGAAAGGTTTTTTAACTACTATTCCCCCTGCCTCATACGAAATGACCAAGGCGTCTTTTGCGTCCTTTTGCACATCCACCCCGCCTAACCTCCCGTTGATCGGTTGATCGCCAGCAACGCATCCATCAAGTTGCCGCCTGAATCCTTTCGGATTGAACAATTGAGGCATTCGGGCAACCGTCGAAATGGCAGCCTGACTGTCGCCAAGGCTTTTTCAAAAATATTCGATACTCCACGAAGTGGAACTAATTGGCTTGTCACATCCCAACCCCGGGCGTCCTCATCACCCAGCAGGGCAAGGGTCGCTAGGGCATGAAGTGAGGCAATGGCATGAACACTCGAGATACTCGCGGGGATGCTCACCTCGGGAACAGCATGACCGGGAGCGCTGTAGTCGGGTGGGGGACTGTTATCCGTTTGGATGTCCCTCTGCAATTGGCTCATGACACATGCAAAACATGGCCCACCGGGAACGAACATATGGATGAAACCGCCGATGCCTCCTGCAAGCACCTCTCCCATGGTCCATGGCTTTGAGTGCCTGCGCATGAGCCAATCCCAATGAGACTTAGCCCTGTCGTTGTCAACGGCGCACACTCCGACATCCGCTCGCATCACCATGGATTCGACAATTTCAGCCTTGCCAGGATCGCAAAGGTCACCAACAAATAGTTCTACTTTGAGTTCAGGCCGTCTTTCACGAAGCCATTCAGCAGCCAATTCCGCCTTCTTCTGGCCACACCTTCCAGCCGGGAAATAATGTCTCGCCACATTATGCGGCTTGTAGACATCAGGTTCGATCAGCAGGATAGAGTCGATTCGCGGATCCCTGCCGATAAGATCCAGTACGGCCATTCCGCCGCTTCCGGCACCCACTTGAACTATGCAAGCCAAGCGATTCCCTCCCGTTTATCTGGCCTCGGGCATAGGCCATGTTTTTTCAACCATCCAGATTTCGTAACACGCAAGCCATCGCCAAGCTGCCTGAATGGCGAAAACCGTGGTGAACCGGGCCGGATCCCACCGGCTATCAGCCAATTTGCTTCCCTGTTTCCACAAGCAGAGGGTTTGCTGATAAAGAAGATGAGGGCATGGTTGCAGTTTGGTCAAAACCCGGGTGGTGGGCGCAATGACCGGGTAGGACTCCGAAAGCATGGTGACCAGTTCATAGCAATTGTGGGCGGGCTTGAGCCGGTATTTAAGGTGAAGCTCGCCACCCTTGGGCTCAACAGTTACACGATAATCCAGATCTCTTTGCGAGTTATATGCCTGAATGGCCGGCAATTCGACATTGAGCAACCGCTCCTTGCTTACCGGATTGTCAAGGATGCCCATTCCTGGTCCTCATGAAGATTCAAAACCGTGAAGGCTCCTAGGACAGAGCCTTCACGGCATTCGTTTATCAACCTGCGTAATGCACAGGCACCGACTTGATCGCGTCGATCACTTGGTTTTCCCCGCGGGGCGCGTCGGCCTCCATCGATCCTGTTCCGGCAAAGCTCGTGTTGCGTGGATCCATTTTAATGGATGAGGCTCCGGCCGCGTTCCCACGCAGCGCATCCAGAAGTCGGCGCCTTTCATCAGAATCCATCGGTCGAAAATCCATCTCGAACCTCCCGGGCCTATGGCCCTTACAAGAAACCCAAATCATCGAGTCCACGGTTCCGGCAAGCGGAACAAAGCCTCGCAGATTAGCGGGGCCCACGCGCCAAGCGCGCCATGACCTCGTAAAAGGCAGCGTCAAGCCGGTCCGACGGCCCGACGATTTCCTCGGAATTTTCCGATGTCATCCGGAAAAAACCGACTTCTCCACCCTGCAGGATCACCTGCAGTTCCTCGCCTTCCCGCGCCAACGGTTGGCAAAGGACCATGGTCGGGACTTCCATCATCTCCAATGGGATCAGTCCCATTTGAAGTGCTGGTTGCATGCGAACCAGCCTGTCGATGGATCCCGCGAATTCCTCAATCACTTCCCAATGCCCTCGGATCTCATGGCCTAAATCTTTTCCGGGAGTTTCCTCCAAGGAAAGATGCCTGTACCATTTCTCTCCTTCGGCCAGGGCAAACCAAAAAAACCTGGCTCGCCCGCTGGAATGCGAAGAATAGGACTCTCCACGAACATCAGCAGGATCGTCCTCCTGTTGATAGTTCGGGTGACCAGCACTGAAATTCAGAAAATGATCAAAATCCCATACCCCTATGGCAAAAATCCCCTCACGCTTCCGCAATTTTGAAACCCACAAGCTGTCCCCCTGATAATCACCTTGGCTCGGCCGGTTCAACCTTCCAGGATGGGTGTGGGCCACACCAAGAACATCAAGTTCGGGATGATGCTTTTTCAAAATCCGCATGGCTACGGCCTGAGCCGTGCTGTTCATGTTCACATGCGCCGTACCGGCATCCCGAAATTCGCCGGGTGGCAGTGCGGCTTCAATCACAGCGCCGGATTCTGTCCTTCTTCCCAAAAGCAACCACCCGGTTTCTTCCTCTCCACGCTCTGTTTGCCTGTGGGCATGGAAATCTTCGAACATCGTTTTCAGAACGCCAGAATGAATTTTCACATCAGAAGATGGCGGTTCTTGATTCAGACTTTGGGTTCCTGTTGCTACAGGATCAATCAATGCTGGGGCTTCTGCCACGGCTATCGCACAGGATTCCGCTATCGCGCCCATCTCGTCGGAACGAGTGTCTGCTTTTCCGGGGAACCCAATGCCAAGGATCCGGTACAGCAAGCGTCCCAGCATTTGGATCAGCCTCCTTGTTCCATTAAGAAATATGAGCGCATGAGCCGTACCAACCGTCATCATGGTACGCTTCCCATGATCCAGTCTGATCTGTATTCGAATGGATTCGAAACAGGTTCAGCCGAAATCCGGATTTCTCAGGATTAACCTTATGAAACCCATCGTGTGCGCCGGCATCATCGTGGCCGACCATGTCTCATCCCCCCTTCACCACCTTCCCACCGCGGGTGAACTTATCCTTGCCGACAGTCTTCGACTGACTCTTGGAGGATGCGCGGCGAATGTCGGCACGAATCTGCATCGCCTCGGCGTGCCGTGCATCGTCAGCGGAAGGGTGGGTGACGACTCATTTGGCGATCTAACCCGCTCACTGCTCAAGAAAGAAGGCATCGATATTTCCCGAATCATCACCACACCGGAATGCGACACCAGCCAGACTCTCATTGTGAATGTCGCCGGCCAAGACAGAAGATTTATCCATACTTACGGTGCCAATGCCCATTACAAAGCATGCGATATACCAAGCGAACCACCTCCGAGCATCCTTTATCTTGGAGGATATCTTTTAATGTCCTCATGCCTGCCCAATGATTTGGCCCCAATTTTGAAAAAAGCCCAATCCCAAGGAAGTCGGGTGGTTCTCGATGTAGTCACCCCAAAGCCTGCTGATTACATCTCTTGGCTAGAACCAGTTCTTCCATTTGTCGATTACTTCCTCCCCAATGACCACGAAGCTCAATTAATTACGGGAAAAGCTGACCCAAATGAGCAGGCCGCGATATTCCGAAAAATGGGGGTCCGAAATGCCATCATCACGATGGGAGAGCGCGGAACACTTTGGGTCGGTGAAAAGGGTAAATGGTCTGCAGGGGTGGACAAGGTGACCTACCTGGACGGTTCAGGTAGTGGCGATGCGTTCGCAGCAGGACTGATCCTCGCGCTGCATGAGGAAATGAGCGAACCTGAGGCACTTCGGATCGCCTCGGCCGTGGGTGCCTCATGCGTAAGGGCACTGGGAACCACCGCAGGGGTCTTTAATCGACTGGAACTCGACACTTTTGTTCGACAACATCCCCTTGAAATCAGGCCAATCAACTAAGGAACCGGAATCAGGTCCAGAAGGCGCTCCACCAGTTGCTCCATCGTCTGGCCCTTGGCCATCGCAGCATAATCCAAAACCATGCGGTGCCCCAAGACCGCCAAGGCGGCGCTTTGAATGTCCTCGGGGCGCACATGGTCGCGTTTGTTTTGCAAGGCAATCCCTTTGGAAAAAGCCAGAAGCGCCAGTGGGCCTCTTGGACCGGCACCCATCCTCAACGATTCAGATATGGTGGGAACTGCCCCAGGCTGACCCTTCCTCGTCGCCCTTGCCAGGTCTACCGCGTAGTTCCTGATCGGATTGGAGCAATGAACCCGGAAAGCCAATGCCTGCAAACGAATCAACTCTTCCTTTTCCAAAACCGAAGGTTCTGTTTTTCCAGTCCATTTAACCGGCCCTCTTTCCGCTATTTCACGCTCATCCTCCAGTCCTGGATAGGGAACACGCACGCGGGCCATGAAGCGATCCTGCTGCGCCTCCGGCAATGGAAATGTGCCTTCCATTTCGACCGGGTTCTGGGTTGCCAGCACCCAAAAAGGCTCGGGAAGCGGCATGGATTCCCCACCCACGGTAACCTGCTTCTCCTCCATGGCTTCCAATAAGGCGCTCTGAACCTTGGCCGGGGCACGGTTGATTTCATCAGCAAGAAGAACCTGAGTGAAAATCGGCCCATTCTGGCGAATGAATCGCCTTTCCATGGGGTCGTAAATCACCGTTCCAGTCAAGTCCCCGGGGAGCAAGTCGGGAGTGAACTGGACCCGGGCAAAATCAAGTCCGAGCGCGCCGGCGATCGTTCTGGCAAGTGCCGTTTTGGCTATACCGGGAACTCCCTCTAGTAAGACATGCCCTCCCGCCAATAAGCAGGCGAGCAATTCCCTTCTTTGCCGGATCATTCCGACAATCACCCTCCCCAGGGCGCTTTCAAGTTTTTCAAGGCATCGAGTGGCCCATGCCATCTCATCCATGTTGAGGCGGCCTGAATCAGTCATGCAATTACCCCGACAAATCAAAGGCGTGACAGTACACTATGGCAGCGAGGTCCTTGGTGAAACCGGTGGCGTTCAAATGGCAAGGCTTTCCCGCCGAGAATTCCGCGCCTTGGTCGCCGAGGTCATGGACACCCTTCCCGGAGAATTCCTTCCGTACCTGAGCAACTTGGTTGTCGACTGCGAGGACGAACCAGACGAGAATACCCTTCTGGCCGCGGGCCTCACCCAAGAGGAAATTGAATCAGGCGATACCCTGTTTGGAATCTATGAACCCGGTCTTGAAGGTGGGCTCAGCCCTGAGCTGGGTTTCGATGCAGGCGAATTGCCCAGCCGGATTCGAATTTTCCGCCTGCCACTATTGGAAGAATTTCCGGATGGGGAGCGGCTGGTGACGGAAATCAGGAAAACGGTGATCCACGAATTGGCCCACCATCTGGGATATACCGAGCGTGACCTGGAGCGATTCGACAATAAAACCGACCCGTTCGTTGGCAAGATAATGCCATGGAATTCAACTGGAGAAAGCGCGCCATGAAATCAAACACCGCCAAGAAACGGCTTGAACGAGGTGAGGCCGCATTGGGCACATGGCTTTCCATGGGCAACGGCCCCGCCACGAGGTTGTTGGCCCGCAGCGGGTTCCACTGGCTGACCGTGGACTTGGAACACACGGGAACATCATGGGAAACAGCCGCCTGGTTGTTCGGCGCCATCGCCGACGCGGGTTGCGTGCCGCTGGCGCGAGTACCCGCCAACAGGCACGATCACATCAAGCGCGCGTTGGATTGCGGCGCCTTTGGCGTGGTTGTGCCCATGGTGAACAGCCGTCAGGAGGCCCTTGATGCTGTCGCGGCATGCCGCTATCCACCCATTGGGACGCGCTCAGTGGGCGGTAACCTGCACGCCATGAATTTTGCCGCCCCGGCCGCGGAGTATTACGCTGGCGCCAATCAACAAATTCTGGTTGTGCTCCAATGCGAGCACATCGAGGCGGTTCACCACGCCGACGAGATTTTTTCAGTTCCGGGAATCGATGCCATTTTTGTGGGACCAAATGACTTGGCCGCCAGCATGCGGGGCGCTGACGGGTCGCCACCCTCCGCCCAGGCCACTGCCGAAGCCCATGCCGCCATTTTGGCTGCTTGCCAGCGGCACAAAGTGGCACCTGGATTCCATGCCATGAACGCCGCCGAGGCACGGCATCGGGTTGAGCAAGGGTGGCGTTTTGTCGCTGTTTCAAGCGACCTCAAGTTCATGGCCGACGGAGCTTCGCAGGCACTGACAACCATCGGTTTGCATGGAGCTGGTGAACTGGCCAAGTACTAGGGTAACTTTTTGAAGGGTTCAATAAGTGCCAACCCCATTTGAGGGGGCGGAGCCCATTTGAGGCCCGCATCTCGGGCCAATGGCATCTGTCGGCATACGGCTTCATGCGGGATCGGACCGTAAAGGTGGGGAAAATCCCCGTCCGACCCGGCACTTTCAAATCTTACTTCAGCCATTAGAAGCGCCGGGTCGAGTTCCATCATCCAAAGCACGCCGGCATCGCCCATAAAAGTGTTGGCAACCCAACCGATCTGGCCT
>CAWUNZ010000076.1:0-13355 GCA_963923445.1 uncultured bacterium | reverse complement strand
ACTGAGGTGACTGGTATCACGATATCGCAGGTGACCTGCCGGCCAAATTTCATGGATTCCTTGGTCAGGTCATACGCTTTGCCCTCTTCAGGCCCCTTCGTGATGGTCAACTTGGGGATGGACATGCCCAAACCTCTTGCGCCTTATCAGGTTTGGGCATTCTAATTATGACCTGCGGCTTCTGCAATGTTCCCGGGCCGTTTCAACTCATGATTAGGCTTTGGCCTTGGACCAATCAGGTCATCCTGAGAACAAGATCCCCTCCGTCCACTTGGGTTCCAACTGGAATCAGGATCTCCGCGATCTTGCCACCAGTTTGGCTTAGAACGGTGGTCTCCATTTTCATGGCTTCAAGAGTGAACATCTTGTGGCCTTGCTGAATGGTTTCGCCTGGTCCAACCAGAATCCTGGAGATCGAACCCGGCATCGGAGCCCCCACCTCCTTGGGATTGTCGGGGTTGGCCTTTGCCCGGGCGGCGCCCTTCCCTGCCAATGCTTGATCGGTGACTACGATCTCGCGAGGTTGTCCGTTGAGTTCAAAGAAAACGGTTCGGGTGCCTCCTGGCTGAGGGTCGCCTATTGTTAAAAACCTGACGATGAGCGTTTTACCCTTTTCGATGTCAATGCTTGCTTCCTCGCCGGGCTGCAATCCGTGAAAAAAGACAGGCGTTGGCAAGACACTCGTGTCCGAATAAAGGTTCCGATGTTTCGCCAAGGCCGGAAAAACCTTCGGGTACATCACATAACTGAGCAAGTCGAATGGGGAGCAGGCGCTTCCTGTTTCCTTCTCGCAAGCTTTTCGCTCAGCATTCCAATCCACTGGCGGCAGCAAGGCTCCGGGCCTGCCTTGGAGTGGAGGGCGGCCTTTGAGGATGATGGTTCGAAGTGGTTGGGGAAAACCGCCAGGAGGTGAGCCAAGCCGTCCCTCAAAGAATTCGACCACTGATTCAGGAAATGAAAGATCGCGTTTGTTTGAAAGAACATCCTCTGGCGTCAGATTGTTGGAGACCATGAACAGCGCCATGTCTCCCACGACCTTGGATGTGGGGGTGACCTTGACGATGTCACCAAACATTCGGTTGACCGTGGCATACATCTGGCAAGCTTCACGCCACCTTGGCGCCAAGCCAAGGGCCGCAGCCTGATGGTAAAGGTTCGTGTATTGACCGCCTGGCATCTCATTTTCGTAGACATCAGAACCCGGAGCGAGTTGGCCGGTTTCGAACATCCGGTACATGGATCTGGTTTTTTCCCAGTAATCAGCGGTTTGCTGCAAGTGACTTCGGTCAATCCCGGGGTCTCGTGGATGACCGCGCATCGCCTCCACCAGCGCATGCAGCGAAACTTGGCTTGTCATGCCAGCCATGGGGGCCATGGCGGTATCAACCACATCCACCCCGGCATCTGCGGCTAGCAGGAGACTGGCCATTTGCCCACCCGGGCAGTCATGTGTGTGGAAATGGAGGGGCAGATCCACTGAATCGCGTATGGCCTTGACAAGGTCCCTTGCGGCCAAAGGCTTGCACAGGCCCGCCATGTCTTTGATGGCAAGGATGTGCGCTCCACGCTTGGCAAGCTCCTTTGCGAGTGAGACATAGTATTTCAGATCGTACTTAGTCTTTGTTGGGTCGGTGATGTCGCCCGTGTAGCAAATGGCAGCCTCGCACAAGGATTTTGTTCCGCGCACGGCTTCGATCGCGAGCGTGAGGTTTTCGATCCCGTTGTTTGCATCAAAAACCCTGAAAATGTCGATGCCTGAGCTTGCGGCCTCGGCAACGAAAGCATGGACGGCGTTGTCGGGGTAATTGGTGTAACCGACGGCGCTTGCGGATCTCAGCAGCATTTGGAAGAGGATGTTCGGGATAGCCTTGCGCATGCCGGCCAACCTCTCCCAAGGGCATTCCTTCAGAAACCGCATGGAAGTGTCAAAGGTTGCCCCGCCCCACATTTCCAGGGAAAAAAAGTCGGCGTGTCTTTTGGCATAGTGAGGAGCGATCCTGGTCATGTCGCGGGTTCGAAGCCTGGTGGCCAGAAGGGACTGGTGGGCATCCCTGAATGTGGTGTCGGTGATGTGAAGGCGTTTTTCCGCCCGGAGCCACTTGGAAAAGCCGTCGGCGCCCAACTCTAGGAATTTGTCTCTGGTTCCCTTGGGACACTCGGTGACTTCGGGAGACGGAACCTTGGGCTCCTCAGTTGTCCCAGTCCTTTTGCCGCCTTTGTCCTTGGATTCCGGGTGGCCGTTGACGATTATTTCAGCTATGTATCGAAGCAATTTGCTTGCCCTGTCTTGCCGGACGGGAAGCTCAAAGAGTGACGGGGTTTCATCGATAAATCGCGTCGTGCATTCGCCTCGCAGCAGGCTTGGGTGCCCCACGAGGTTGATTAGGAATGGAATGTTGGTCTGCACGCCCCGAACCCGGAACTCCTGAAGTCCCCTGAGCATGCGCCGGGTCGCGTCCTTGAAATCAAGTGCCCGGGTTGTGACCTTGACCAACAGCGAGTCGTAAAAAGGAGTTATTACCGCCCCGGTATACGCGGATCCGGCGTCGAGGCGGATCCCCGTGCCTCCCGTGGAGCGGTAGTTTGTGACCCTACCGTAATCGGGAAGGAACTGCCGCGCGGGGTTCTCCGTTGTCACGCGGCACTGGATGGCGTAGCCGTTCGTGCGGATATCGGATTGGGTCCCCAATCCGATATCCGGGTGGGCCAACTGCAGTCCCGAGGCTACCAGAATCTGGCATTTGACTATATCGTATCCTGTTATTTCCTCGGTGACCGTGTGCTCTACCTGGATCCGTGGATTCACCTCGATGAAATAAAATTCATCCCGTTCAGTGTCGACGAGAAACTCAACTGTTCCCGCGTTATTGAGGCCGACGGCGTTTCCGATCGCAAGGGCCGAGTCCAGGATTTCTTTCCGCAAACGCGGATTGAGGTTCACCGCCGGGGCGATCTCCACGATTTTCTGGTGCCTTCTTTGAACGGAACAATCCCTTTCGTAAAGGTGGACAAGGCCTCCATGGGAGTCCCCGAGAAGTTGAACCTCGATGTGTTTGGCTTTCCGAATGAACTTTTCCAGAAAGACATCTGCCACGCCAAAGGCGGTACCGGCCTCACGCCTTGCCTGATCGAGGGCATCATGGAGTTGGTCCGGGTTGTTTGCCACCCGCATGCCCCTGCCTCCTCCTCCCATGGAGGCTTTTACAATCACCGGAAAACCTAGTTTTTCTGCTTGATTTGTGGCATCCGCATCGGATTTCACGGCTTCGCTTGAACCCGCAAGAACAGGTACTCCCGCTTTGATGGCAATGCCGCGAGCAACCACCTTGTCTCCCAGGTTTTCCAGAATGTCGGTCCGCGGACCGACAAATGCGATTCCAGCATCCCGCACGGCTTGGGCGAATTTGGCGTTCTCAGAGAGGAATCCGTAACCTGGATGAATGGCATCCACGCCATTCGCTCTTGCTAGTTCAACAATCGAGTCGATGTCGAGGTAGGATCTGATTGGTTCTCCGGCTTTGCCGACCATATAAGCTTCGTCAGCCTTGAAACGATGAAGCGCGAACCGGTCCTCGTGTGAATAAATCGCAACAGTCCTTAGACCCAATTCGTGAGCAGTCCTGAATACCCGGATGGCGATTTCGCTTCTGTTCGCGACAAGGATCTTCTTGAATTTCATAAACAGTTCACCGGTTCTAGGAGGAGAGAGGATCCGGAAGAATCCGTCTAGACAGGTTAGCAATTGGCCATGGCCCCGTGGACGGTCAATTTAAAGCAACTGTTATTGAGCCCATTGAGCCAAATGAAGAAGGGGGCCAAAGAGGCCCCCTTCTTCATTACAGCTTTCGATTTCTTAACGAGCCACGACTTTACCTTTGACAGGCACAGTAACTATTCCATTTTCGGGTAAATCGGTATGCACTTTCAACTGGGTATCAACATTTCCCGCTTTGACGCCTTTTGCTGAAAGAGTGACAACATGAACGGACTTTGACTCATCACTGCTCGCTCTGGCTTTTAAAATATCGGATTCATTTTCAAACCTCACAATTTTGAAAGGCTTTCCTGATCGAATGATGATTCTTCTTTCAGCGTCTTGACCCTCTTTCCATTCTCCCAAAGCGGCTTCTCCGGGACTGACTACAAGTTCAGCCTCCACTTCAACATTGAGGGGAACCCTCAACTTTGGCATTTGGGACAGGTTGGTTTCCACCCAGACATCCGCATACCAACGCCCAGCGGGAAGGTCGGAACGAACGGTCACAATAATCTCATAAACTCTTTCCAAGTCAGAGCTTTTGACCTCCTTGACGGAAGCGTCCAGATATCCCGAAGAGGTTTTGGGATTGCCAATTTCCAGCCCTTGCCCACCGAAGAAATGGAGAACAGCCTTGGCGGTGCGCGTTTCTCCCGCACGGATGGTTCCAAATTCCAAGGTTTCAGGCGTGATGGCCACATCTTCTCGGGCGTTCGCCTTCACCCAAAGCCGTACTTCCTGACTTTCGGGGCGCAGGAATTTCACATAAATGGTTACGGTTTTGGAACCACGAAACCTGCTTGTGTCCATCCGCGCGATGAGGGTTGTCTGCTCCCCGGGGTTTAAAACACTCTGATTAAGTTGTGTGCTGGTGCAACCGCACGAAACCCGGACAGCACCGAACGAGACAATCTGTTGGGTTGTGTTCTTGATTACGAATTGATGCTGCAAAACGGGGCCTCGGGGGACTGCCCCGAAATCTTTGTTGAGTTCGTCGAATAATCCATCGGCCCAAGACGACGCGGAGGCCGGTAATGCGATAACCATCCCCGCCAGAAGGGCGAGACAGAGACGCGACATGGTAGATAAACCCTTGAACACCCCACGGGAATTCAAGTTGACCCACTGAATCGTGGATGCTTGGAGGGGCTCGATCAAGACTGGCCTCCTTGCCAGACCTGGTCAAACAAAAGCAGCAAACAAACAGGCCCAAGTGCCTGTTTAAGGCTGCAAAATGATTAGTGTCATTTTTTTAATCGGCCTGAGGCTTATTAAAAATTGATTCCAAGTCGCCGTCAGAATTCCTCTTAGCCACCTCGTGCCAGCACAATCGCTACAACCTCTTTTGCGCCTTGTCCCAATAGGGCCTCGGCGCAAACAGTAGCTGTTGTGCCTGTTGTGAGAACATCATCCACCAGCCAAATAATCCCATTGCGGTTTGGCCCAGGGATGAATGCTCGGAACGCATCGCGAGGCATTGTCCGTCTTTTGTTGGGTGCGAGAGATGTTTGGCTTGGTGTGGAGCGGACTTTCCTTAACCAGCTTGGCTGGCACGGAATCTTGAGAGACCTAGCCAAGCCCAGTGCCATGCCGTGCGAGGGATTGTGGCCTCGGAAAATGGATTTAGTCCAATGGGAGGGGATTGGAACTATTGCATCTGGACGATTGGGCGTTAAACAGAATCTCAATTCCTGAGCCATCAACCAACCAACCGCTTCGGCTAAGACTTCGCCCTTGGGGAGTTTGCACTTCAATACTAATTCTTTGATGAGTCCGTCATAGGGACCATACTTCCAAGTACCTGAGAATGAGAACCTTTCATTTCTGCAGGCTGCACATCCGTGCGATACCTTGTTGCCATCCCCAACATCAGCTCCGCATCTTGAGCATGATAGGCGGTGCCCGGACTTCATTTTTCGAACACAATCATCACAAAAAGGCTGGTAGCTAGTGTTTTGGAATGATTCAGACAAACAGCCATGGCATAATTCTGGCGCGACAAAGTCAAGTAGTTCGCGCAGCCATTTGACCATCCTTGGCCCCCTGCTGTAGTGGGATGGATCGTCTCTCAGGCTGCCTTCGACACCCGCACTGCCGCTGGCTGTTGAATTTTTGTCACGGTTTCAAGCAAGTGCGCAGGTGCTGCCTCCTGATGGAAACAATACTCAATGGGAAGGAACCAGGTGGCATCCACCATCCAACTCCCACGCAGGAACGAATGGCAGCAAGCATCAGTCATTGCCATCCATATTGACCCTGGTGGGAAATGATGAATTTTCCGTACAGCTTCCTCTTGAAACAAATCGTCTTTTTTTAATCCATCATGAACTATCTTAAATATAGTATCATGGAAGGATCCTCCTTTGTCGGCCCAGCCCCACCATTTGGTTTTTCTTTTGGCTTCTTGCCTAATAGATTCCATGTCACGAAACACTTTCGGTTGACCATATTTCCTGCCTTCCTCCAGCAACTGATGGAGCGGCTTGGTGCTGGCCCAAACGATGTCATCATCGCTTCCCAGATTCATGAATACCCGAATCACGCGATTGCCCATGGAGGGACGATTGGGAAAATGATCGATGTGAAAGAAGTCGTCTCGGGCGTTTTCCCGCACTCTGCGTGTCGCCAGTTCCCAAGGCCGCCAGCAAACACGATCGGGAATGAGTGAACCTTTCCATTGAGGTATTGCTTCAGCGAGAGTTTTCCCGGCGGCTTGTTTGAAGGAATCGAGGAACTTAATGAATTCATTAGCATCTGGTTCACGGGCTAATTGTTTCGGGTGAAGTTCCTTGGTCAAAGGATCCCAAGTGGGATTTTTCAGGCCCCATCCCCGCACCGGCCAACGCTCCACTCGATTAATCAAATCTTTTGAAGGCTTCGGGAAATCGGTTTGGTTTTTAATTGAAACAATGGAACCTAATTCAAAGGCTTCAATAACAGAAGAGTCGAGTTTGCCACTTGAAACCGCCATAGTTTCCACAAGCTCAGCCTCCATACTTGACGGAAGTTTCGCTTGTATTTACTTGACAAATCAAGCCGCATTCCTGACGGGTTGGCTTTCGGGAATATCCCTTGTTGAAATGGAGATGTTCATTAAGGGCATTTCCACCTTCCAGCAGACCGGGGTGTCTTTCCCATCGGACTCAAGGGTGAGTTTCGCGCCTATGGAATCAAGCAGGCGCCATGCCAAGGGCAAACCCAAACCGGGCGCCCTTCCCGCTTGCCTGGATGAAAAGAAGGGAGTGAAAAGGTTTTGCTTGATTTCTTCAGGAACGGCTGCCCCGGAATTGCTCAGGCGAATGCTCAGTCGCCCAGTAGGAGCCAAATCCACCCGCATGGAAACGGTCCCGTTTTCCCCGGCGGCGAACGAGGCGTTTCGGCATAGCTCCGTCCATGCATCAGAAAGATAGCCTATATGGGTCATCTGGGCTGGGATCGCATTCCAATCAGCCGTTGATAGGCAATCAAACGCGATATTTTCGAAGTTGCTTCGGCAAATGTTGCTCAGTCGCTCGATTATTTCTTGCGCATGAACAGCCTCAAGAACCGGTGAACCCGGCCTGGCAAATCGCATAAGTTTTTTCAGCAAACCATGAAGTCTTTGGCATTGTTCCTGAATGTCTTCAAGGCGAGTGCGAAATTCGGTCAAACCCTGCTTTTTAACCAATGATTTCGCAGATAGGTGGAGTTGCCGTGCCCTTCCTTGGATGATGGCGAGAGGGTTATTGATCTCATGGCCTGCGCCTGCGGTGAATTCCGCCATTCCAGCCATCACTCGTTCGAATGTAAGCCTCGAAAGGTCCTGTTGCATTGCCTCCATGGAACGGATGGCCAATTCCCTTTCGTGGGCCAGATGGGCATATTCCAAACGAGTGAAATCCGAAATGCGAGCGGAAGATTGTCGGAGAGCTATCTGAATCCACCGTTTGTCAGGTTCAGGATAATCACCCAAAGGTGATTCTTTTTCCGGGAAAACCGTGGTAGCCAACCGCAGCAACCCTTCTCGCCAAGCGCCCCGCGGATCCAATCCCAGAAAATGACAGGAGTCCGCGTAACCCTCGGATGTGACACCGTTCAATGTTGGCCTGCCTTGGGCTTCCAGAAATGAAGCAACCCTTGCCAAATGCCATTCAGTGGCTGGCGCGCCGCCCAATGAAGCGACTGTAGCCGGCCAAGACATACGGGTTGTCCACAGCAAGCACCATTCCGGCAGGTTCCATTTCAAGCAGAAATCACGGGCTAATAGTGCCGCTTTTTTAATAAGCTGGCTGGATTCGTTGGTACCACCCGGGCAGTAAACTTCGTGATCGCAAGCCAATGATGAAACCCTGGCTCCATCAGCATTTGCAAGAAGAACCCAACCCAGCGAGGAAAACACCGTGGCGTTCCAAATGGCGTTCCGACCTAAGGAAGGAAACCTCCCGGCAAGTTGCCATGCAATTCTGGCCTGATCACGAATTCGCCCACGAAGGGAAGCAAACCTTCGAATTTCCAAGCAGGACCTGCGTTGGCTGGGCTGAGAGATCATTCCTTCGAGCAGTTCAAAAAAGCTGGCAGGCAAATCAAGATGATTGCCGAGCGCATCGGGCCCTGTTCTAAAGCTTTCGGATGTGGACACGAGGTAGGCCCAAGTGACGGGATCTTGGAGCAGATCCCGCGGTTGCCCCTTGGATTCGGCCGCATCCAGCAAGTCGGCAACAAAACAAAATGACGGAATAGCCCCTAGGCCGCATTCCATTTCAAATCTTTGAGTTAAAGATGGACCGAATCCGGCCACAAGGTGCCTCCATGCATGGCGGCAATCGAGGCATCCGTGCCTCCTGCCAGCATCACATCAGGCTTTGGCCGGTGATTCCATATCAAGCAGAGCGCACATTCGTTCGATGAGCGATTCCATCTCGAATGGCTTGTGCAAGAAATCATCAGCCCCAGCCAGCTTAAGCTCTTGAATCTTATCGTCTTCCACCATGCCACTTATGCATAAGATGCGAACATCCTCAAGGCTGGAGTCCGCACGAACACGATGGCACACTTCCTTGCCATTGATATCTGGAAGCATAACATCCAGAATAATGATATCGGGCCGGTATTCCTTAACCATCATGCCGGCATCAAAACCGTTGCTTGCGGTTCTGGTTTCAAATCGTCCGTCTTCATTCAATGCGGTGGAGATTAGTTCCAGAAGTGAATTTTCATCATCAACAACCAACACCTTGCGCTTACCAGTTTCGAGTGCGTCTGTAGGGATGCCGTTGTCTTTCATGAACTTGTAGAGTTGGTCCCGGGGAATGCGACGGAAACGCGATCCCGGCACCCGAAAACCTTTAAGTTGACCGTTGTCGAAGCATCGAATGATCGTTTGCTGGCTGACTTTGCATATCTTGGCGGCTTCGCCCGTGGTGAAGACAGTCTTCATGGCTTAATTGAATTCCTTTCTTGACTACCTTCGCTTGATTCCAAGTATCCACGCCCGGTGCTGATGGATGGGAACGGCGAAGACCTCCATCCTGGAGTTTTCCGCAAGGATCCGAGCCACGACCACCACGGCACCATGCCGTGATAGACCAAGCGCCTTGAAGTTGGCAAAAAGCCAGCTCCAAGAAATCGGGAGCAACCTAAGGAATATTTCCCAAGGATGACCCATCTAGCCTGATCCTAATTTTTTACCCCGCCGTGTCAACACCATTGCCTTCGGCAAAGTTGACGCATCTTTTGTATTGTTCGGCGGCCTTACCCGCAAAACCTATTTTAAATACAGCATCAAAACCGCCAAGTCAGCGGGATTGATCCCGCTGATTCTTCCAGCCTGCCCAAGATTCCGTGGTCGGATTCGAGACAACTTTTCTCTGGCCTCAGCCCTAAGTTGCACGACTGATTCGAATTGAAAATGCGCCGGTATATTCAAATCTTCGTTTCGACGAAACCGCTCAATTTCTTGCTCCTGTCTTTTGATGTACCCCATGTATTTAGCTTCGAGTACTAATTGTTCGATAACCTCATCGGTCCAACCACCATGGGTTTCGTGATTTTCAGGGGTTAGGGCTTCTCTGACCGTATTCCAATCCGACTCGGGCCTTCTAAGCCAGTCGTGGCAAGTGACCCCTTCGATTCTGCGATGCCTAGCCAAAGTTTCCAAATGGTTAAGTTCGGCCTCTTTCCTTGCAAGCGCCTCGATTCGTTTGTGGCTAACAAGTCCGATTCTGGCTCCTAGCGGTGTAAGTCTGCGGTCGGCATTGTCGTGCCTAAGCATGAGTCGGTATTCGGCTCGACTTGTAAACATTCGGTACGGTTCATCAACACCCTTCGTAACCAAATCATCAATCATCACTCCGATATAAGAAACACTTCGGTCGATTATGAAAGGATCCTTGCCCAGAACGAGCAGGCCAGCATTTGCCCCGGCAATCAACCCTTGGGCTCCGGCTTCCTCATATCCGGTGGTTCCATTGATTTGACCGGCAAAGAAGAGCCCCGCCACTTGCTTGGTTTCCAAGGTTGGGTGCAGCTGGGTCGGCGGAGCATAATCGTACTCAACCGCATATCCCCAGCGCATGACTTCGGCTTTTTCCAATCCAGGTATCAAACTCAGAACACCTTGCTGCACATCCTTGGGAAGGCTGGTGCTGATGCCATTGCAGTAATATTCGAGTGTGTTCCTTCCCTCTGGTTCCAGAAAGATTTGGTGTCCTTCCTTGTCCGCAAACCTCACCACTTTGTCCTCAATGGAGGGACAATAACGGGGTCCTCGAGAATTGATTTGGCCGCTGTACATCGGGGCTCTATGCAAGTTGGCCTTGATGAGTTCGTGTACAGCGTTGTTCGTGTGGGTGATGTGACAAGGAAGCTGGCTTTGGGCCACTTTTCGGTTCAGGAAGCTGAATGGTCTGGGATTGTCGTCGCCCATCTGAATTTCGAGTGAACGGAAATCGATTGTCCTTCCATTTAGCCGGCAAGGTGTACCGGTTTTGAATCGACTCAGTTGAAAACCGGTGGTGGCAAGGGCTTCTGAAAGTTCCACCGAGGCTTGGTCGCCTGCCCTGCCACCAATCGATTTAGCCTCTCCTGTGTGCATCAGGGCCTTGAGAAACGTTCCCGTTGTCAAAACCACCGCCTTGGCGCGATACAAGGTTCCACCGCTGGCAGCGACGCCAGCCACTCGCTTTCCGGAACCCGACCGGCCTCCGTCCGGATCAGGTTCAAGTAACAGACCTTCAATGGTTTCTTGTCTGAGTGTCAGTCCTGGCTGTGATTCAATCGCCAGCTTGATTGCTGCCTGGTAGAGCTTTTTGTCTGCTTGGGCCCGGGGCGAATGCATTGCCGGCCCCTTTGTTTGATTCAGCATTCTGAACTGAATGGCCGTGGCATCAATGGCCTCGCCCATCAGCCCACCCAAGGCGTCAATCTCCCTGACAATCTGACCTTTGGCCACGCCTCCGATAGCCGGATTGCAACTCATTTGCCCAACAGTGTCGGCATTCATGGTGAGCAGGCAGGTTCGCAAACCCAGCCGCGCGGAGGCAGCAGCCGCTTCCGTTCCGGCGTGGCCAGCTCCAACAACGATGACATCGAATTCGTAACTTAGAGTTTCCATGGGCTTCTATCGATTTGGCTGTCGATGGGGTTGGCGAATCCCTAATTTAGCATCCTTGGGTAGAAACTTGTAAATGCCATGATTCAAGGGCCCTCTTTTCATGGAACTTGCCATAGAAATTGAACAAGGCTTTAGAAAAGTCCAGGCGCCGACAGATGTGAAGGCTGCGGCTCTTGCACATCTGACTCGCTGGTTGACCTCCCCGGAATTCAAGGATTATCGGCCGCAGTTGGAATGGCTGGTGGGCCAGAAACAATTTTCAGGTTTGGTTGACCGGTTTTTTCAAATACTCCCCTTTGGAACCGGTGGCCGTAGGGGCGCTGTCGGAATTGGTCCCAATCGCATGAATGCCTGGACTTTGGGGGCATCCGTACAGGGACATTGCGAGTACTTAAGGCAGCGGTTTCCTGGAAAATCCCTTCAGGTTGGCCTCGCTTATGATGTTCGAAAGTTCAATGACGCTCGCCGCCAATACTGCCCGGATATTCCCAACCCGGTACTTGGTCTTTCCAGCCGTTCACTTGCTGAATTGGCTGCGGAGGTTTATGCGGCCAACGGAATAATTGCATGGATTCTGCCAAGGGATAGCAAACATTTTCAAGCCACCCCGGAATTGTCATACCTTATCAGATATTTAAATCTGGATGGTGGGCTGAATATTTCGGCTTCCCACAATCCGCCTGATGACAATGGAGGGAAATTTTACGACGAAAGGGGAGCCCAGCCGGTGCCTCCCGATGACCAGATCATGGCCGATTTGGTTGAAAAGGTGGAGAAAACCCGCCGTGTCTCCTGGCATGAGGGAGTCAGAGGCAATTTGATTCGATTCGTCGACGACGCTCCCCACAAGGCTTACATCCGGGCACTGGAACGCGAGGCCCTCCTCGATCAGCCTCGCGCGGGAGAAGTGAGCGTTGTCTTCACCCCCTTGCACGGGGTTGGATCGATGACGGCCATGGAAATCCTGCAGCTTCGTGGGTTCCAAATGGTTCCCGTCGTCGAACAGATGGAACCAAATGGTCAGTTTCCAAATGTCACCAAAAGTCCAAACCCCGAAGTTCCAGAATCGATGGACAAAGCGGCGGTTCTGGCCACGGCCCGCAAGGCCGACCTTGTCCTGTCCACGGATCCCGACGCGGACCGCCTTGGAGCAATGTTCCCCGATGAACACGGGCATTTCCGCTTCATCACGGGACATCAAATTGCCGCTTTGCTAACCTGCTTCAAACTTGAGGAACTTCGGAAGCTTGGACGGCTTAAGCCGTCCAACTTTGTCGTGCGCACGCGGGTAACAACCTCGATCATCAACCGGATGGCCCAGTCAGCCGGGATTCAGGTGATTGATGACCTACTTGTCGGATTTAAGTATATCGCAGAAGTCCTTCATAATTTGGAATCAACCGGCAGACACGGTGATCTTCGCGCATCAGTTAATGATTTTGTGATAGGAGTCGAGGAAAGTCATGGCGTTCTTGTCACTTCCGCCATCCGCGACAAGGATGCCGGTGGTGCGGCCCTCCTCATGGCGGAACTTGTATTGGCCCGTCGACGGCAGGGTTCGACAGCTTGGGCTTACCTCAAGGAGATCGAGGAAAGATTCGGCTATTTCTCGAATATCACTGTGAACCTGGCGATGACCGGCTTGGAGGGGCGCCAGCAAATGGCACGCATGCTGGAAGCGCTTCGTTCAAATCCACCTGTGAAAATCGGTTCAGAAACAGTCTCAAGTTTTCAGGATTTGCAGGATCCAAACGGGCCATTGGGCCCCCACAAGGGTGCCACAGACGCAGCCAGTCGGAATGTTCTGGTTTTTCGTTTAGGCGATTGCGCCCAGATCGTCCTGCGGCCATCGGGAACCGAACCCAAAGCAAAGGCCTATGTGGAAGTATCGACAGCACCTCGGGTCCGCGGCACCCCGGATTCTGAATGGGCGGCCTTATGCGAAATGACTGACAAAAAAGCCGCATATTTGGCTGATTCCTTCAAGTCCCTAGTGTCCACCCTCTC
>CAWUNZ010000075.1:0-13526 GCA_963923445.1 uncultured bacterium | reverse complement strand
GGAAAGCGCCCCGTGCGCGATACCGACAAGGTTGATTCGTTTCTCAAGGAATTCAGCGAATACGAAAAGAATGGAGACCTTCCCCGGTTCATCATCATGAGCCTGGGCGAGGACCATACCTCAGGCACCTCGCCGGGCGCCTTCACCCCGGAAGCCTGCGTGGCCAGCAACGACCTGGCTCTGGGTCGCCTGGTCGATGCCGTCAGCAAGTCGAAGTACTGGCCCAAGACCGCCATCTTCGTCATCGAGGACGACGCCCAAAACGGACCAGACCATGTGGATGCCCACCGCACCATCGGCCTGGTGGTTTCGCCCTATGTCCGTCGCAAGCACCTCGACAGCACGCAGTACGCCACGGTGAGCATGATCCGCACCATGGAACTGATCCTCGGCCTTCCCCCGCTCAGCCAGTACGATGCCGCCGCGAGGCCGATGTTCGAGTCGTTCACCGACAAGGCTGACGCGACCCCCTTCAACCATGTCCCCGCGGAAATCGATTTGAACGCCGTGAACAAATCCACCGCCTATGGCGCCGCCCGTTCCGCCAAGATGGATTTCAGCGAGTACGACAGGATCGATGATTTCGAACTCAACGAGATCCTCTGGCGGCACATCAAGGGTGTTAACGCTCCCTTGCCCCCCGCCGTGCGCCGTGCCATCGCCTTCCGGTCACAACCGGTGAAATGACCCTGATCTGACCCACCACCCTTACGAGACCCCGGCTTGGGCCGGGGTCTCTTTTTGTCTGCAACCTTTCAAAAATAATCCTGAACGATTTGCAAGTTACGAAAACCTGACCTAGGGTCTGATGCCCTCATCATTCATTCATCATGGGCGGGAGTTAAAACATGATCTCAAGGCGTGGTTTTGTCGGCGCGGCGGCGGGATTAGCCACCGCGGGCCGTTTGAAAGCCGCAGGGTCTCCACTCGATGTTGTCGTCGTGGGTGGCGGCGTTTCCGGTGCCTCGGCGGCAGCCCAACTCACTTCCCAGGGGCATCAGGTGGTGATGCTCGAAGCAAGGTCCCGCCTGGGCGGTCGCATCAACACCGACCACTCCTTTCCAATGCCCATCGACTTGGGTGCCTCATGGATTCACGGACCTTCCCAAGCCAACCCGCTGGTCGCCCTGGCTGCCAGGGCGGGAATCACCACGGCGGTGACCCCGGATGATCTCGTCCGGGTCTACGCCACCACTGGAGCGCCCCTTCCCTATTCCACCGTGGATCCCAAGGAAACCATTTACGACAGGCTCACCAGCAGGGCGAGGTCGACGGCGGCGCGGACAGGCCGCGACATGTCATTTCAACAGGCGATGGCCGCGCAGCAGGCCGGCCTTTTCAACGACGCGGTCATGCGATATTTCGGCGCCGCATGGACGGAATTCGACACGGGAGCCCCGCTCGACCAGCTTTCGGCCCTCCAAGGCATGGAAGACGAGGAATTCGGAGGCACCGATGTGATCGTCACCAACGGCTACGACCGAATTTTCCAACCCCTTTCCAACGGATACGAAATCCGCACCGGCGCCGCCGTGAGTTCCATCAGCCAAACGGCCAGCGATATCACCGTGGAATACTCGGGAGGAACCATCAGCGCCGATGCCGTCATCCTCACCGTTCCCTTGGGAGTCTTGAAGGCGGGATCGATTCAGTTCTCCCCGGGACTATCCACCACCAAGCTCGCGGCGATTAACCGCGTCGGTTTTGGCACCGTCAACAAGGTCGTCTTGGAATTCGCGCAGGCAACCTGGCCGTCAGGATTGCAGTATTACGGCTTCTGCAGGGCCGTCGGTGCCGCGGGACGCGCCTGCTACGCCATGAATGTCAAGCGCCTCAACAGCAGGGCCAATGTCCTGGTTGTCATTTACACAGGTTCCGAGGCCATCCGATTGGAAACCCTGTCAGACGCCCAAGCCACTCAGGACGCCCTGGCGGGCATCCGACCCATTCTTGGAGCAACCCCTCCCGCCCTGAAGTCCTCCCGGGTGACCCGTTGGAAGAGCGAGGCTTTCTCGAAGGGTTCCTACAGCTTTGCCGCCGTGGGCACCAAGGCCACGGATTTCGACACTATCGCACGGCCGCAGGGCAGGCTTTATTTCGCGGGAGAGCACACCAACGGCGCCTACCGGGGCACCGTCCATGGAGCGTACATGAGTGGGCAACGAGCAGCGGCCGAAGTGGTCGCGACGCTGGCCTGAAAACGGCCAGCCTTGTCGCTTGGGTTAGATTCCGAACCCGCCAAAACAGGAGTCGACCAGGTTTTCCCTGCGTTGCCGGCGCAGGGAAAACTCGGCGTCCCGCTGCCTCGCCAAAGGCATTGTGGCGATGCTTACCCCGCCCACGAAACCAGCCAACGCCCAGTAACCGGTAATAGGATGGGCATCAACCACCGAGACCTCGGCTGGATCTGCTGGCAGGGAATCCTCGGCCGAGGGCAGCCACAAGGCCGTTTCGGAAGCGTCCATGTCGTTGTTTGACTGTTCAGGATCCGCCGCCTTGGCTGGAAGCGCGCCACCTGTCGGAACGGGGGGCAACTGCGGGGCATCCTCGATTTCCGGTTCCTTCTCACCCTCGGCAATGTTTTCCGCCACCCGATCAACAACGCGCCTGACACCCGAGGACTTTGATCCATAAACAGGGGAGGCAACCGGTATCGCCCCTTCGGAATTCCTTGCTCCCGAAACAACAAAACCGGTGGTCGGAATGGGGACCAGTGAAACATCGGGAACGATCCTGGCGCCAACACTCGGTCCACAATCAAGCGCCCGCGCCAGCATCGGGTTTTCCAGGGTGGCCGCCGTTTTCGGCGCCGTTGAGGCCGCATCATTGATGAAACCAAAGGCCGATAACCCGCCTGCCGACATAAAGAAATCCGAGATTCCCCGAAACAGAAAATGCATGAAACCGTTCGCGAATTCCACCGGATCCACCGGCAGATCGCCCAACTCTGAAATCGGGGGAAGCTCACTGGCAATCAAGGAAAACAATCGGTCTTTTTCGCAATAATCAGGCTGAGTGCCGTCCGCTGAGTCATCGCCGTCAATGGCAAGGCCGGTCTCCAGGCTGATTCGGAAGCCGGTCACCATTCCATCAGACGCGTACGAGACATGGATTTCGCCAGATTCAGAATCGACCCAGCTCCAGTAATAAGCAGTTGAAGGGTCGGGAAAGTACAAGCCTTGGCCGGCACCGTTGACAAGCGTCACGCCGCATGATGGCCCCGCTGGCATGAAGTCGCGAATTCCATCGCTGGAATCGGCGTCAACATAGAGGGTGGCCCCCATTCCGGCGGAATCCACCGCGAGAATGTATTCCGCTGTTCCGGCCGTCAACACCAGCGCCGGTCGTTCCGTTGAATCAATGCCAGTGACCCCGATCAAGTCCGGAGCCAAACCGCCACAAGACGGAATACCCTCGTTGGGAACTCCAAACGGTAGGCCGACAGGCATCGACCGCCAGGTTTCCGGCTGGAAACCGTCAGCCACAGGGTCGGCGTCAATCGCCATGCCTGTCGCCGGATCCGCAAGGAACGAACACCCGAACCCATCGGCAGAAACGGTCACGGCCACCGTTCCGTCATCCTGAAAATCGGCCTCGTAAAAGCTTGCGGCTGGGTTTGGAAATGGGATCGGGTCTGCCCCGGAAGTACTGAGCGTGATCAAACCGTTTGAAGGTGAAGCGGTTCCGCTACCGGTGTCGATGGCTCGAAATGTTGCCCATTCGCCGGTCATTGAAACGGTCAACAGGAATGCTTCCGGCCCTTCGGCCGGTTCCACCAACACCGCTGGAATTTCCCCTTCGGCCAAGCCCGAAATCGGGACGGGAGGGATGGCCTCATCTGGATGGTCCGAATCCAAGCCTCCCAGAAGGAAGGGGGCATCGGCCCCAACGGGCGGCAGGAGGAGAAAAGACACCGCGGGAACGGACCTGGATTCCAACGATTCCAACACAAACAGGCTGCGTGGCATGGTCGCACTCCCGGCCGAGTCCGTCTCACATTCATGAATCGGAAAGGGCGGGAGGCAAACCTTAACGCCAACTTGAGGAAATCTGGTTTCTATTTAGATTTTGATCATTTCGAGTCCCGAACAATCAGTCATGCCGAGAGAACTGGGGGACTGCGAAGGATGGGCAAAAAGATCTCTTCCTTTTACCCATCCATGAGCCGGGCACAGATGTTGATCAAGGGAATCGATCCTTATTGATCCCCAAGCGAGTGACCTGATGAAAAAGAATCGGGCCAAGGACTTATCCTTGGCCCGATGAGCGATCCAAACTATCGCAAACCTGCTGTTACTTCTTCACCTCATACTCGGCGTCGATGACATCGTCGGCACCCGTTCCACCGGCACCGGGAGCGGCGCCACCGGGACCGGCCTGACCTGCCCCCATCTGGGCCGCGGCGGCCATGGCCTGCTGCAGGTCCTGCGTGGCGCGTTTGATGGCGGCTAAATCATCGCCCTTCATGGCTTCGCGGGCCTTCTGGGCAGCCAGTTCGAGGGGCTTGGCGTTGTCACCAAGTTTGTCGCCGTTTTCCTTCAGGAACTTTTCCACGCGGTGGGCGGCATTGTCCGCCTCGTTGCGCGCGTCGATCAGTTCCAGCTTGCGCTTTTCGTCCGCGGCATGGGCCTCGGCGTCCTTGCGCATCTTGTCAACCTCGTCGGGCGACAGGCCCGATGAGCCCTTGATTTCGACATGGGCCTGCTTGCCGGTGCCGACATCCTTGGCCGTCACCTTGAGAATGCCGTTGGCATCCAGCGAGAAGGTCACCTCAATCTGAGGTTCGCCACGCGGCGCGGGCGGAATGCCCTCCAGGTTGAACTCGCCAAGCTTGCGGTTCGACGGACTCGCGGCGATCTCGCTCTCCCCTTGGAACACCGAGATGGTCACCGCGGTCTGACCATCGGCGGCGGTGGAGAACACCTGCTTGCGCTCGGTGGGAATCGACGAGTTCCGCTCGATCAACCGGGTCAGCCGGCCGCCAAGGGTCTCGATGCCCATCGACAGCGGTGTCACATCCACCAGCAGCACATCGGACTTGCTGCCCAGCAAAAGCTGGGCACCCTGAATGGCGGCGCCCACGGCGACCACCTCGTCCGGATTCACGCCCCGGTGGCCTTCCTTGCCGAAGATCTCCTTCACCAGTTGCTGGATCCGCGGCATGCGTGTCATGCCACCCACCATCACCACCTGGTCGATCTCGCCCGGCTTGAGCTTGGCATCGGAAAGGGCTTTCATCACCGGTGTTTTGCAGCGCTCGAAGAGTGGTTCGCAAAGCCTTTCAAGCTGGGCCTTGGTCAGCGACATCTGAAGGTGCTTGGGCCCGGAGGCATCCGCCGTGATGAACGGCAGGTTGATGTCGGTGGAAGGCTGCTGGCTCAGGTCCTTCTTGGCGCGCTCCGCGGCCTCCTTGAGGCGCTGCAGAGCCATCTGGTCCTTGCGCAGGTCGATGCCATTGGACTTCTTGAAGTCGTCGGCAATGTGGTCGATGATGACCTGGTCGAAGTCGTCACCGCCCAGGTGGGTGTCACCGTTGGTCGACTCCACTTTGAAAACCCCGTCGCCGACATCGAGGATCGAGATGTCGAAGGTGCCGCCGCCAAGGTCGAAGACCGCGATCTTCTCGTTGGCCTTGCGGTCCATGCCGTAGGCCAGGCTGGCCGCGGTGGGCTCGTTGATGATGCGCATGCGCTGCTTGGTTTTCTTGCCTGTCTTGGGATCCTCGATGTCCCATTCCGTGTCGAAACCGGCAATCTGCGCGGCCTCGATGGTCGCCTGGCGTTGGGCGTCGTTGAAGTACGCGGGCACGGTGATCACCGCCTTGCGCACGGTGTGCCCAAGGTAGGCCTCGGCCGACTCCTTCAGCTTGCGCAGGATCATCGCCGAGATCTCGGGGGCGGTATAGGTCTTGCCGTCGATATCCACCTTCGCCGGATCGTCGCCGCCGCCGACGATCTTGTAGGGGACGAACTTCTCCTCCCCCTCCACTTCCTTGCGCCTGCGACCCATGAACCTCTTGATGCTGTAAAGGGTTCGGCGTGGATTCGTCACCGCCTGCCGCTTGGCCTGGTCACCCACCAATCGCTCGCCCTTGTCGGTGAACGCCACCACGCTGGGCGTGATCCGGTTGCCTTCCTGATTGGCGATCACCTTGACTTCGCCACCTTCCATCACGGCAACCACCGAGTTGGTGGTTCCAAGGTCGATGCCGATGATTTTTTCCTCTGCCATGACCCACTTCCGTTTCTGCCACCTCCAGGGTGGCGCTCGGTTGATTCGATCGTGCTTTATGGTTCTGTGAAGATCCCTGCAACGGCATGAGCAATCCCTGTGCCACGGCAGGCACCTCTGCCGTCATTGAGCGGTAAACTATTGCATTGAAATGCTTTAAGTCTTGTGAAATAAAACGATAGATTCTTAAAATATCACTTGGCCGCCAATTTGACAGCCATGCTCAAAATGGGGGCCAACCGCCTATTGCCAATTTGGCAGGCGCTCAGATCAACGCCGAATCAGACGATTCGTCGCTTACCAGCCAATCGGAAAGATGCCGGGCAAAGGCCGCCTGAATGGACTTGGTCACAGGCCCGGGCTTACCGGTTCCAACCCGGTCTTCATCCACCATGACAATCGGAAGAATCTCGGCCGAAGTGCTGGTGAGGAACATTTCCTGACACTTGGAAAGTTCATCGACTCTCAGCGGCCTTTGCCGAACGGGTATCGAGCAACCTGCGGCCAATTCCAGAATGAGGTCGCGGGTGATACCGGGGAGAATGCGCGGCCCGGATGGATGCGTGATGATGCATCCATCCAAAACCGCGAAAAAGCTCGAGTGCCCACATTCCGTCACCGTGCCATCTTCCTTGTGCAACAGTGTCTCGTGCCCGCCCGCTTCCTTGGCCGCCTGCACCGCCATGCAGTTTCCCAAAAGGTTCAGCGATTTGATGTCGCACCGCCCCCAGCGAATATCCGGATGCCGTGCCACCTTCACGCCATTGGCTCTTTTCTCGCCATAGGGATCGGCAAACGGGCTGACATAAAAGAGTTCGCAGGGCTTGGCATCGACGGGGAACGCGTGTGCCCGGGGAGCTGCCCCCCGGGTGACTTGAATGTAAACCGTCGCCTCAGCATGACCGGACCGGGTTATCAGATCCTGAACCCGTCGCCTGAGGGACCCAATCCCCGGGTGCTGAATCCGGATTTCGCCAAGGCTGCGTTCCAGCCTGCGAAAATGGCCATCCGCCAAGTGGATTCTTCCCTTGTAAACCCGCAGAAATTCATACACCCCATCGCCGAACAGAAAGCCCCGGTCGGTCACCGGAACCCGCGCCTCGGCAAGCGGCATGATCACGCCATCGAGACTGGCAAGGATGTCGGTCATGGCAAGGGAACCTCGGCGGCCACAGGTTCGACCACGGCGGGGCCGGACTTGGGAATGACAGGGGGACGGATGGGGAGTCGCAGTGTGAAGCAGGTGCCGCGCCCGGGCTGGCTCTGCACATCGAGGAAACCGCCATGGGCCTCAAGCACCTTGCGGGCCGTGGGAAGGCCCAGGCCGCTGCCTCCGGGCTTGGTGGAGAAAAACGGCTTGAACAGGTTTTCCATGGCCTCGGGAGGAATCCCCGGCCCCGTGTCGATGACATGGAGGATCAGCCACGGCCCCTCGGCGGCCGCCAGGAGGGTGAGTTCGCCACCCCCCGGCATGGCCTGCTGGGCGTTCAGCATCAGGTTGAGAAGCGCCTGCTTCATCAGGTCGGGATCGAGGTGGACCGGCGGCATGTCCGCCGGCAGGAAGACATTCACCCGCACATTCGACGACCGGGCCATCGGCTCGTAGAAGTCGACAAGTTCCTCAAGGACTTTCCGCAAGTCGTAAGGCCGCAAGGTCAGGTCGGTCACCCGCGTGAAGCGCAGGAAGTCGTTGGAGACCTCCACCAGCCGTGTGCACTCGTTCTGAAGGCGTGTGATGCGCTCCAAGGCCCGCCGCTCGCGGGGAGATTGCGGAGTCTCAAAATCCTCGGCCAGCAACTGGAGGTTGAGCCCGAGCGTGGAGAGGTGGTTCTTGATCTCGTGGATGAACACGCCGGCGGTTTCGGCGAGTTCGGTGTAGTGGTTCGTGGACATCGGACCATCCCCGCCAATGACCACGCCGGGCCGACATCAGGACCCGGCGCACCAGATTGTCGCAGGACCGCTGGGAACCGATTTACCGGTCACGATCCCGGTCACCACCGCGGTCGCGGCGACCGCGCCCATCGCCACGGCCTTCGCCCCGTTCCCGGCGGCCTTCGCGCTCGCCCTCGGGACGCTCGCGGCGGGGTGGAGGCGCCTCGCCTCCCTCGCCTGCGGGCGCGCCTTCCACGGGCTTGAGCAGCGCCTTGCGAGAAAGCTTCACTCGGTCGTGCTCGTCGATGGCGATCACCTTCACCTGGATGCTGTCACCCACCTTGCAGATCTCATCCACCCGGGAAATGAATCCGGAGTCAAGCTCGCTGATGTGGCAGAGGCCGTCGCGACCGGGAAGAATCTCGACGAACGCGCCGAATTCCTTCACGCTGGTCACCTTGCCGTCGTACACCCTGCCAACCTGCACCTCCTCGGTGATGGCGGCCACGCGCCGGCGGGCGGCCTCGGCGCCCTCGGCGTCGGAGTGGCTGATGTAAACGGTGCCGTTGTCCTCGATGTCGATCTTGGCGCCCGTGCTCTCCTGGATGCCCTTGATGTTCTTGCCGCCTGGCCCGATGAGCATCCCGATCTTCTCGGGATTGATCTGCACGGTGAGCAGTCTCGGGGCGTGCTTGGAGATCTCGGCATTGGGCTTCGGAAGGACACCCAGCATGGCGCGCAGGATGCGCCTGCGGGCAAGCCGGGCGCGTTCAAGCGTCTCGCGGACGATCTGCTCGCTGATGCCGTTGTTCTTGAGGTCGAGCTGGATGCCGGTGATGCCGAGGCCGGTGCCGGCGATCTTGAAGTCCATGTCGCCGTAGTGGTCCTCGTCACCCTGGATGTCGGTGAGCAGGATGTGGCGGTCGCCTTCCTTCACCAGTCCGATGCTGATGCCCGCGACGGGGTTGAGGATCGGCACACCGGCGTCCATGAGGGCCAAGGTGCCGCCGCAGACGCTCGCCATGCTCGAGCTACCATTCGACTCGAGAATGTCCGAGACCAGCCGGATGGTGTAGGGGAATTCGTCGATGGACGGGATCACAGCCTTCAGCGACCTCTCGGCGAGGGCGCCGTGACCGATCTCCCGGCGACCCGGCCCGCGGATCGGCTTGCACTCGCCGACCGAGAACGGCGGGAAGTTGTAGTCGAGCATGAACTTCTTGGCGGTCTCGTCCAGGAGGCCCTCCACCCGTTGCTCATCGGACGATGTCCCCAAGGTGATGGTCACCAGGGCCTGGGTCTCGCCACGCTGGAACAGGGCTGAACCATGCACCCTCGGAAGCAGGTTGGTCTCGCAGTGGAGGGCACGGATCTCGTCTTCCTGACGCCCGTCGATGCGCTTGCCGGAAAGGATGGCTTCACGGACCACCTTCTCCTCGATCTGCGACAGGATGGAGGAAAGAACCGCGGGTTCGACAGGAGGCTGGCGGTCGGCGGCCAGGTAAACGGCCTTGATCTTGTCCTTGAGGGCGGAGACCGCGGCTGCGCGGGCGGCCTTCCCCGCGGTGTACTTGGCGGCCACGAATTCCGAGCCGAATTTTTCGGATATCTCGGTGTGCAGGGGGTTCACCGGGGGCGCTGGTGGAAGCGTCTTGGCAGGCAAACCGGCCTGGGTGCGGAATTGCTCGATCGCCTCGACGATGCGCCGGATATGCTCGTGGGCGAACAGGATCGCCTTGAGCATCTCTTCCTCGGGCATCTCGCGGGCGAACCCTTCGATCATCGTGATCGCGGACTTGGTCCCGGCCACCACAAGGTCGAGGTCGCTTTCCTCGAGCTGATCGTAAGTGGGCATGGCGACAAGCTGACCGCCGACGCGACCGACGCGCACAGCGCCGGTCGGCTCAAGGAACGGAATGTGCGAGATGTGAAGCGCGGCGCTGGACCCGATCATCGCCAGCACATCGGGATCATAGGCCCTGTCAGCCGACAGGGTGCTGCACATCACCTGAACCTCGTTGAGATAGTTCAAGGGGAACAGTGGGCGGATTGGCCTGTCGATCAGGCGCGAGGTGAGCGTCTCCTTGGTGGAGGGGCGGGTTTCCCGCTTGATGTAACCACCGGGGAACTTGCCAGCGGCGTAGGTTTTTTCACGGTAATCAACCGTGAGCGGGAAGAAGTCGCGCTTGGGATCAGCCGCGCCCTCGACGGCGGTGACCAGCACATTCGACTCGCCCATGCCCACGACCACGGCGCCATGCGCCTGCTTGGCCAGCTTGCCGGTTTCCAGAACCAGATTGACATTCCCCATGGGGAGTTCGAGGCGGGTGATTTGCATGATGCGGATTCCTTAGGTGTTTTTCCTGTTCGCCCCACGCGGGGGATCAGGATCATGGCTGTTGATGCGAAAAGGCTCGAGCTAAATGGTGTTCCGTGAGACTCGGGGTGGGAATTTTCCCTGACCGAATTTGTCGTGGCGGAAACAACCGCCTCGCCCGGACTGCCACGGGGATGGAACCGACCACCCCCCGCCACGCGCCCTGAAACGAAAGACCCCGGTGTAACCCGGGGCCCAGTTTGACGGTTACTTGCGCAGGCCCAGTCGGGCGATCACGGCGGCGTACCGCGCGTGATCCTTGTTGCGAAGATAGCCAAGAAGCGAGGATCGCTTGCTGACCATCTTGAGGAGTCCGCGCCGGCTGGCGTGGTCCTTGCTGTGGGTCTTCATATGACCGTGCAGGTCGTTGATGCGCTCGGTCAACAGGGCGATTTGAACTTCGGGAGAACCGGTATCCTGCTCCTCCTTACGGAACGATTGGATGATTTCGGTTTTCCGCTCCTTCGTGACTGCCATCGCTTCCTCACCTGATCCCGTTGCTTGTGACGGGGTTTTCGTTCTTGCCACTTTTTCCAAGATTGAATCATATCAGCCGTCTACGACCGTGCAAGCCTTCAGGATGCCGCGGCGCGCGCCAGGCGGTCCCGAACCGCCCACCACTCCGGTTGATCAGGCGGCGGCACCACCACCAGCAGGTCCAAACCCAAGCAATCCAACTGGTGCAGGGCGGCGAAAAGGGCATGCTCAGCCGCGGAAGGATCGCTCGGAAGAACCGTGTCGGCCCCGTCGATACCGAACGACACCCAAAAGGCGCTCCTTCCACTGGCCCTGACCGCCTCCACCCGTCGAATCGCCATGGTCGCCGAAAACGCCAATTCCAAGGGGGTTTGCGGCGCGTAATGCCGGGTTTCCAACCCCGGAGAACGGGCAATCGCCTCGGTTCCGGGCCCGACTGCAAACCGCCCCAGCACCTGTTCCAGTTTTACGGGTGGAATCGGGCCCGGCCGCAGCATCCTTGGCGGGGATACCGTCACATCCATCACCGTGCTCTCCACCCCGGCCTCGCACGGCCCGCCATCAAGAATAAGGTCAACCCGGTCGCCCAAGTCCGCGGCGACATGCTCCGCCAGAGTGGGCGACAACCTCCCGCTGGAATTGGCGCTGGGCGCCACCACGGGATGTGCGCAAGTGCTCAACAACGACCGGGCAACAGGATGCCTTGGAACCCGGACCGCCATGGTCGGCCCACCCGAGGTGACCGCGTCAGCCAATCCGGCCGCCCTCGGCAGCACCAGCGTGAGCGGCCCGGGCCAAAATTCTCGCGCCAAGGCCTCCGCGACACCATTCCAACCGGAACCTGCCAGTGCCCGTGCCGCGTCAACATCAGCAACATGCACGATCAGGGGATTTGTTGAGGGCCGCCCCTTGGCGCGGTAGATGCGGGCCACGGCCTCGGCATCCGTTGCCACAGCGCCTAGGCCGTAAACGGTTTCGGTGGGAAAAGCCACCAGTCCGCCCCCGGCCAACAGCCGGGCGGCACGCGCGATTCCACCCGCATCCGCCGCGACGATCATGTGATCAGATCTGGTAAAACCCGGAAAAATCATCGGCATCAGGCTTGGTGGCCCCGCGTATGCGCAGCGATGGCTTCTCCATCATCACCATGCTGTGTGGCGCCACCGACTGCGTCAGCCAGACGCTTGAACCGATCACCGAGTGGTGCCCCACCACGGTTTCCCCGCCAAGGATGGTGGCATTGGCGTACACCACCACATCATCCTCAAGGGTGGGATGGCGCTTCCGCCCGCGAATGATGTTGCCGTCGGCATCGCGCGGGAAGGAAAGGGCCCCGAGGGTCACGCCTTGGTAGAGCTTCACCCGGGTGCCGATCACGCAGGTGCCACCCACCACCACGCCCGTGCCATGGTCAATGAAGAAACCCGGCCCGATCTTGGCGCCGGGATGCAGGTCGATGCCGGTTTGACCATGCGCCAGTTCCGTCATCATCCGGGGAATGATCGGAACATCCTGCAACAGGAGTTCGTGCGCCAAACGGAAAACCGCCACCGCGTAAAGGCCGGGATAGCAGAAAACCACTTCCTGGCAGCTGTGAGCGGCCGGGTCGCCCTCATAGGCGGCGGCGACATCGGCCTCCAGCAATTCCCGAAGGGCTGGCAACCGCTCCAACAGTCCCTTGGCTTGGTCCAGCGAACGGCTGCGGACTGTTTCCAAATCGGCTTCGGGAGAATGCACCCGGGAAATCTGGTCGGCCAAACGGTTGCGGAGGTCATCGAGCAGGTCGCCGACATGGTACCGGATGTTGCCTTCGTTCAGGTTCTGACGCCGATGAAAACCCGGGAAAAGCAATTCCAAGAGGTCTTCAACAATCCCGGAGATGGCATCGCGGGAAGGAATGGGCGAATGGCCCAAATTGCAAGTTCTGGAATGCCTGCCGTAAGACGCCACCAGCGCCTGAGTCAGGTCTTCAGGAAATGAATCACGCGATGGCACCCTAAGACTCTCCCACCAGTGGCTTTCATGTTAGCGGATGTGGTTCGATCGGTCCCTCAAAGAATCAGAGCCTGAAATGAGCGCGCCCGCCTCTGCACAACAAACGGGCACATCCATGCCCGCGATGCATGCACGAACAGCATCCCAATCCACATCTCCTGTTGGCTGAGACCGTTGGCAATTGAAGTTGTCAATTCGTAAACACTTGAATTCAAAGCATTTAAATCAAAAATCAACAACTTTTTTTGGCCGCCATTCTGTTTGGCACGCTTCGTGCTCTATTCGTTTTGTTCGACTCGGGGACAGAGACGAACACTCGCCTCGGGCGGGCAGGTTCAAGGGAGAGGTGGGCCTGTCCGCCCGGGTTTCAAATCAACGCTCCGGGCGTCAAAAGCCAAGCCTTCCGGAGTTCATCGGGCCAAGGGGAGAGGTGGCCCGGTGAACCCGGAGGGCTTATTTTATTGATCCTTCGGGTCGCTTGCCCCCGTGGGCAGTTCCTGACATAATTTTTCATGTTGCGGGATTGGTATATCGGCTGTGCCCAGCCTTCCCAAGGCTGTGAGACGGGTTC
>CAWUNZ010000074.1:0-13561 GCA_963923445.1 uncultured bacterium | reverse complement strand
AGGAGAGGTGACGGACCTGGTCAAGGATATCAGGCTTCTTGCAAAATTGTTTCAATCCATCGAAGCAGAAAGTGATTTGTCAAAGTTTTTGGAAGGCTTTTTGCCAGAAATAGCCGCAAGATGGCTTACCGATTCAGGTGATGAAGGGCGGGTGAAGGTAACTTTTTTGGGTGCCAGGGGTGTAGGCAAAAGCACTCTGTTCAACTGGATGGCTGGGAGTCCCTTGGCTCGAACCGGATGGCTTCCCCAATCCGGTCCGGATTCTGTTGTTGATTTCCTTGTCGAACCTGGCGCGGTTGATGCCGGGAACGAGGGTTGGATTCCGATCGCTCCCGAAATAGGCGATACGGTTCACAAGGTGGCACTAGGAGGATTTGCATTCAAGTTGATCATTCAGGATTCCCCAAGGGATTTGGTCGGACTGGGAGCAGCGCTCGGCAGGTCCGATGATGTCGTGCTGGTCGCTTCAGCCGAACGGTACGCCGATCGACTCCCGCTGGATTGCGCCTGGTGGAGTTCCTTGGCCGGTTGTGGGATTGTCCCGGTTCTCAACATGGTTCGAGACCCACTTGCAGTTGCCATGGGAGAATATTGGGAGCGGATGCTGGTTTCACGACTCGCTGACCAATCCGTCGTCCCCCTTTCGCTTCCGTGGATTCCCGGCGATTCATCTCAAACAAAGGGTTCCGGCATTGCCAAGATTATTTGGCAATCGGTTTGCAGGATGGTTCAGGAGAATGCCGGTGTAAAAAAAAGACAAAAGCAATACCGGTGCTTGGTTGAATTCATTGAGTTGATTGACAGAAGCGGTTTGCGTCAGCACAGGGATATCCTTGCCAGTGCCGCTCTCGCGATTCAGGCCGAGGGAAAGATTGCGGGTCGTGATTTGATCAAGGTCACCCAAGCAAGGCTTAGGTCGAAGGGTCTTTCCGCCGCTGGTGCGAAAATACTCGAGTTGCTCGAGTTGCCCGGCCATGGCCGAATTTTGAGCCTTTCTTTCAGATTTGCAGGTTGGCCGCTCCGGCAGTGGCTTTTGGGTGGTAAGAGCGAGGCCGCTCCTGAGAATTCGGAATCCACGGTACGGCGCGTGCTTGGTAATTGGATCGCAAAAGTTAGTTTATCAGTCGCCAGGTTGTGGAAGAAGGAAAGCCAATCCGTTGATAAAGTTCCAGCATTCGCCCCTTTTGTGTTGGGAAAGGCCTCAAAAATTGATTTGGCTCCCCTTATTGCCAAAGCCAAGGAATTGGACGCATTTTTGGATTCCCAGGCGAATGCGACCATGTGCGAATGGTTGATGGCAAGGCCTGGCGTTCTTGGCTTGCTTCGGGCAGTCATCGCGTTTGCACAGGGATTTAGCGTTGCCGCGGCGATCTGGTATGGAAGCGCGGGAATCCTTTCCTTGGTTTATTTGGGAGTTTTTGCCGGACTTGCGGACATGGTTCTCGTTTTGTCTGTCCGGATACCATTGTTTTTTATTGAGCGCCAAACCTTGCGGGATTGGGAAAAGAGAGTAGGAACAGAGATCATTGATCCTTGTGCCCGATTGATGGAGGAACACTTCGCGGTAGGCGCCGGCCCTTGGGCGGATGCGATTGCCGCCATTGACCGGGCACGGCGGGCGTTGGCTACTTCGCGAACGGGAGTGGAGGCCGGCTTATGAAAGCCGCGCCAAAGCAGCATCTGTCCGTATTAATCGCAGATTTTAGGCAATTGGCTTTGGATTGCAGGAAAGCCCTGGCCATATTTCCCGGGGCGGATCAATGGTCCGAATCAAATAATTTACTGCTGTTATCTTTGGAAACTGCAATCGAATTGCTTGAATCCGGCTTGCCCATGCCGCTGATCGTGGCGCGCGGCGCATCCGGGGTTGGGAAAACCGCTTTTCTGAATTCTATTTGCGATCACCCTGTGGGTGAGCCTAGTTGGAAAAGGCCTGCGACTGTTGAGACGACCGCCCGGATTAGTGGTGACTTGCGGGAATGTGCCGGGGTTGCCTCCTTGATGGACAAGACTCGGATTCTCTTGGAACCAAAAATTGGTTGGTTTGCCGGAGTTGTGGACACCCCTGATGTGGACCACTTGGGCGAGGATTCGCGGTCGGTGGTCTCGGGCTGGACGCAGGTCGCGGACATGGTTCTTTGGATCTCAACCCCGCAACGATTCCAAGACGACTCAGGCGAACGATGGGCGGCGGCCAACAAACTTCTTGAATCCCCTGTTGTTTTTGTCCTTTCCCATCTCGACGATTGCGTTGAAGGGGAATCCGAAGCCATCCTTCGGGCATGGATCGTGGAATTGGCCATGTCGGGTTATGGCAATCCAGTGGTATTCGCCATTCCCAGGGATGGTGCGAAAATCCGGGATTGGCTTCGTTCGGAATTAAATCCTGAAGTTCTTGATAAAATTCGTCTTAAACGTATTTCAAATGTCGCCATTGGGCTGTCAGTTGGCTTGGAGTCTGGGTTGAGTGTCCAGTCCGGGATGGACTTTCAAGAGATTCGTGGTGAATGGCGTTGTGAAATCGGGGTGGAAGCCGAGCATCTGGCGGAGGCGGTGATGGAAGGACTTGATGCCAGGCGGTTTGATATGGAGGCATTGCTTGAGGCGGATTTGCATGCCCGGCTAAGAGGAATCATGGCTTTCTGGCTCAAGTATGTCGCTGGCGCGCGCTCTGGAAACGGTTTTTTGGCAGGGGGATGGAGGGCAATCATCGGCCAAGTCGCGTGGGGCCATCAGGATCAGAAAACCCGTCGCGACCAGACAACCCGATTGGCCCTTGAACCCGCTTTTGACGCAATCAAAGCGGACAAGCGCCGGGAGGATCTTTCGATGCGATTGCGATCGGTTCTGGTGTCACGGGGGTTGCCGTTGGAATGTGTTGAAGTGATTTTTTCAACACCAGAAAACATGAGTTGGCGCGACCAGTTGCTTGGCCAGGCAAGAACCGTGCTTGAAGAATTTGAAAACAAGCGTCTGTCCTCGGGAGGAATTCGCGGTTTGGTTCGGGAAACAGTCTTGGGAATAGCCAATTATCTTCCACCCCTGTGCCTACTGGCGATTCTCTCATGGCCTGTCATTCTGTTTTTCGATCCCATGGGCTGGAAAAGAACTCCACAATGGATTGATCTCTTCCTTCCGGCCGCCTGCCTTGTCCTGGTCCTGTTCGCGATCCAGGCGTTGCTTGGGATGGTGATGCCGTTTCAATGGTCGTCAATACGGGCGGAACTGAAGCAGAGATTGCAAGCTGTGAATGCGAACGAGATGGAACGGGAATTCATCGGTTTTTTGGATGCCGGGTTTGCCAGGCTCGAACAAGCCTCGTCCTCCATGCGGGATGTGGTCGAGCGCGCCGGTGAATTGGCGAAAAGGGCGTCCCGAGCCGCGGAGGATTCGCGCTTGGTCGCAAGAATCATGCGGGGAAAGCCAAAAATATAATTATTAAATAGCCTTATTGGTTTAAAAAATCTTCCAAGGTGTCGCCGAGGGCCTCGATGGCAAGAGGTACCAAGGCACCCCATTTAAGCCTGTCATCAGCGATCATGGTTGCCTCCGCCATGCCCGATATCCGCCTGGCATCCAGAGATTGGGTCAACTCGCGCATGGGTCGGGTGGCGGATTCCGGCTGGACGCGTGGATCCAACCCATGAAGCACTCGCAGGAGGTCTCCCCACAAGCCCATGTGGAGTCTCAGGATTGATCGAACGATGGACCTTTGCGCCGGCCCCCCCGTCACATCCTCGATCGCTCCCTTCAATAGATCGGCCCAAACGGTCCCTTTGAATGGCTTGGAAAGCAGAATTTTCAGGAAATCATGCCACAACGCCCTGCGGCTTGGTTCGCTCAGAATGACGGCCAATCCCGGAAGGCCTTCGGAAAGGCGGGCGATTTCAAGCCTGGCGCTCGCCTCTGCCAACCCCTTGGTCTCCAGGATTTGCGATACTGTTGCGACGGGCAGCGGGTGGAACCTGATCATTTGGCAGCGAGAGCGGATTGTCGGCAAAAGGTTTTCAGGATTTTCACACAACAAGGCGATCCACATTCCAGGAGGTGGTTCCTCCAAGGTTTTCAAAAAGCAGTTGGATGATTCCTCATTAAACGAGTCTGCCGGTTCCAGAATGAAGGCCTTGGCGCCTCCACTTGTGGACTTGAATTGGGCGCTTTCAATCATCCGCCTCATGAATTCGATCTTGAATTCCTTGTCTTCCTCCGGCTTGATCCACGTTTGGAAGTCGGGGTGTGTGCCCGCTTCGACCTGCTTGCAAGAAGGGCATAGGCCGCAGCTTGATAGGTCGCCTTCCCCACCGATTTCACATAAAAGGTGGCGGGCAACCATCGTCGCGAACAATCGTCGTCCAGTTCCTGCCGGCCCGGCAAGGATATGGGCATGACCAAGCTTTTTCGAATTGCTTGCCTTTCCCAGGCGCTTTCGGGCCTCTTCCATCCCCATGAGGTCAGACCATTGCACGGCGAACCTCCCAATTCGCAATGGCTTGTATCACGGATTTGAATACAAGGTCGGCTGAGGTGTCCGCATCAATGACACAAATCCTTTCCAGATCGAGTTTGGCCTCCGCAAGGAACCCTTCCCTAACCCGTTGGTGAAACTCATGGGATCGGCGTTCAAGACGGTCCGGATCGGAGCCCAACCGGGCCCGCGCGCTCGAAACCGGCAAGTCCAAAACGATGGAGAAGTCTGGCAAAAGGCCGCCAGTGGCAAATCGAGTGGCTTCCCTGAGACCAGCGATTTCCAGTCCCGATCCGTATCCTTGATAGGCTATTGTCGCCAAAACGAAACGGTCGCAAACCACCATCTCGTTCCGTTCCAGGGCAGGCAGAATCACTTCGGAAATCATTTGGGCGCGGGCTGCCATGAACATGGCGGCTTCACTCATTCGGCATAATTCGTTTGGATGATGTAGGAGAATTTGGCGCAATATACGCCCCAATTCTGTGGAGCCAGGGTCCTGACACAAGCAAGTGGTTTTTCCCAACGAACGAAAATGTTCAGCGAGCAGCCTGCACTGGGTGCTCTTACCGGATCCATCCAGCCCGTCAAGGGTGATCAGGCATCCCTGCCGGATGACCATGAATCAAGCTCCGATCGTGTTGGCTTCCGCCGCTGTTTCGCCGGCATGATAGCTGGACCGGACAAACGGCCCTGAGGCTACATGGCTAAAACCCAATTTCATGGCCAGTTCCTTGAGGTCTTGAAATTCCTCGGGAGAAACAAATCGTTCCACCGGCATGTGTCGCAAGGTCGGAGCCAGATACTGGCCTAATGTCAGCATGTCGCAGCCGGTCTCACGAAGGTCGGCCAAGACCTCCAATACTTCATGGTTGGTTTCTCCCAAGCCAAGCATCAGTCCGGTTTTCGTAAGGCTTTCAGGGTGCCTCGTTTTGACATGCCGCAATACATCAAGGCTTCGGCGATAATCCGCCTTTCCACGTGCTCGCCGGTAAAGCCTTGGCACGGTTTCCAAGTTGTGATTGAAAACCTCAGGTTTTCCGGAGAGAACAACGTCTACGGAATCGAAATTACCGAGAAAATCCGGAGTTAAAACCTCGACCGCGGCCCCTGTTCGTTCCCTTACCGCAACGATGCATTGTCTGAAGTGCTCAGCACCTCCATCTGGCAAGTCATCCCTCGTGACCGAGGTGATTACAACATGTCGAAGGCCAAGCCTATGGGCGGCTTCAGCCACTCGGGCGGGTTCATCCAGTTCAACAGTTTCTGGCTCCCCTTTAGGAACTGAGCAAAAACCGCAGGGCCTGGTGCATTGATTACCCAAGACCATGAAAGTCGCGGTGCGGCGTGAATAACATTCGGGGCGGTTTGGGCAACGGGCGTTATCACAAACGGTTTCGAGGCGCAGCTCTGCTAAAAGGTTGTCGGTGAAAAAATGGGCATTCCCGGATGGCAATGGCCTTTTCAACCAATCAGGAAGTCGTCTGCCAATGGAAGTTGGATTTGCGACCAGATCCAAGGAGGTTCTTGTCGAGGCTGCCATGAGACATTCCTTGCCTGCGAATTCAATAGTCTATGGTATCCAAACAATTGATTGGTTGGGATCTCGAAGCCTGTGGACTTATCAAGTTCCTCCACCTTGTTTTTTTCCTCGGCCCCCATTCTTATGCTAATCACGAAGCTTGGTGAGGGCTTCTTCAAAGGAGTGACGAATGGTGCGCATCGGATTATTGGTTGCGGGTTGGTTGGCGATCATGGCTGGCCACGCGGTGGCGCAAAACCCCGTGGTCGTGATCAGCACGAATCTCGGGGACATGAAGGTGGAACTTTATGCTGACAAGGCTCCCAAGACGGTCAAAAATTTCATGGATTATGTTGAAAAGAAGCATTACGATGGCCTGATATTTCACCGAGTGATCAGGGAATTCATGATTCAGGGTGGAGGGTACGATTCGCAGATGAACGAAAAGCGGACTGCCCCTCCGATTGTCAATGAATCAACCAATGGCCTGTCTAACAAGAGAGGCACGATAGCCATGGCCCGTACCTCGATTCCCGATAGCGCAACCTCCCAATTCTTCATTAATGTCGTGGATAATGACAGACTTGACAAAAACAAGTGCGCTGACGGCGTCGGTTACTGCGTGTTCGGAAAAGTTGTTGAAGGCATGGATGTCGCCGACAAGATTCGTTCCCTGGATACGGTTCGGGACAAACCCACCAAGGACGCGGTGATTAAATCGATTCGCCGCCAATAGGACAATTTTGATTGGTTTTTGAGTACTACCCATAAGGAAAGGAAAGACCGTGATCAAGGTTCGACTCGAGACAAGTAAAGGCAACATCACCTTGGAATTGGACGACGCCAAGGCTCCAGTCACTGTTGCCAATTTTCTTCGTTACATTGACGAGGGATTTTATGATGGCACGATATTTCACAGGGTTATTGCAAACTTTATGATTCAGGGAGGCGGTTTTACCAAGGACATGGTTCAGAAGAAAACCCATGCTGAAATAGTCAACGAATCCACGAACGGGCTTCAAAATAAGAGAGGCGCTATTGCCATGGCGCGCACTTCCGCGCCCAACAGTGCCTCATCCCAATTTTTCATCAATGTGGTTGACAATTCTTTCCTGGACAAGGCGAATGCACAGGACAGAGTTGGCTACTGCGTATTCGGAAATGTCATAGAAGGACTTGATGTTCTCGACCTGATCAAGGTCGTTAAGACAGGCAACTCCAGGGGGCACGGCGATGTTCCGTTGGATCCCATTCTAATCAATAAGGCTGTTCGGGCCTGAATCGTTGGATCTTATCCAGTTTATAAACAAGATCATTGGGCAGCCTGTTATTCTCAGGCTGCCTGCGTTTTGGTGATTTGTCTAGAAATCAGGGTTTGAAAGAAACCTCCAGCATGAGTTGAACGGTTCGATCTCCCCTGATTCGTTGATCCTCGAGAAGTGTTTCCAAGGAAGGCTCAACCTTCTTCTGGTTCCAAATGGTCTTCAATTGGTGCTGGATCGATATGGGCTTGTCCAAACGAAGGACGCTCTCTCCCTTGGTGTTTCTGCAGATAAGGAATTTGACTTGGGTACATCCGGTTGTTTTCAGGTATGCCTTGTTGTTGGTGGCGTCGATCCAGCCGCTGAGCGAGGCGGGATTGATGCTCGGATTATAGCGCATGCCCGTGTTTTGGCTTGAAGGGTTCAATTCCTCGGCTCGCAACCAGTAAAATTGATTGTCCGTGGGGCGCGATGTTCGGAACTCGGTTCCCAAAGGACCTCCCGCGTTGCTGTTTCCCATTGCCGTGAGTGGAAACAAACGCTTCTTGGTTCGCATCCAGTCCATGATGTTCGGAACTTCACCCGAAAACCATTCGATCCCTCGCCCCTTGTATTGGACCCACAGCATGGGGAACGACCTGCCTGCCCAATTGGTGAATAGTTCCCTGTTTTTTGCATTTAATTCGCCCGCGTAGTCGCCATTGACTACATAAAAGGGAACATTTTGAGCGTTTCGCCAGTAGGCTTGTGCGAAATAGAATGATCCACCCGACATGGGCATGATCCCTGCGAAATGGTCGGGATGGGAAAGCCCAATGTCAAAGGCGGCGTTGGCTCCCGCTTCATAACCGAAGAGAAACACCTTGTCCGAGTCAATGCTGAAGGCTTTTTTAGTTTCCTGAATGGCGTCGAGTACCGCGTCGTGTTCCTTCGGGCTGTAGGCGTAACCGGCCTTGGGGCCACCGAGTTCCCAAAGGGGAAGGAGCAGAATATAACCATGTTCCGCCGCGGCCTTGGACCATTTATCGGCATGGTCTTTGAGTGTTTCCCCGGATCCATGCAAGGCTACCAACAGAGGCCAATGACGGCCGGGATGGTAATCCGGGGGCACTTGAATGGCATAACGAGGTTTGCCAGGTTCAGTGACAGCAGGGATGAACTCTCGGAATGAATAAGGGACGGGATTTTCAGGGTGAACCGGGGGCAGGTAAGGAAGCATTTGGCATAATTCCTCGAACTTGCGCCTGTTTAGCGCCTGACGAATCTGCCCCAAGATTGAGCCCCGTCTTTCTAAATCTTTGCAAGACAAATAGTTAAGCACATGCCGACGCAATTGAACCAGATCGGTAGCGCCTGCCACGGAAGGGTCCGCACCTGCGTTTCCAAGAATCCAGCCACTGACCGCCAGCGCTGCCAAGGATGGTGCCTTATCCCCTGGAGCACCGTCTCCTGATGCTTTTTTGGCTGACCGCGCTTGCCCCAAAAAACTTTCCAAACGATCCATGCCATCGGCATGAAAGTAGGAACGAATATCTGCGATTGCCCCCTTCAATTCTTCTTTGGCCGGCAACCCGGATTCGACCCAGGCAAGCAGGTCGAGATGTTCACGCTCCCTTTCAGCGAGGGAATCCATGTCGGCTCTCAAAGCACGGAATTCACCCGCGGTCTTTTCCGTGGCATCATTTTCAGGAAAAGAAGCAAGTGCCTTTGCAGCGCTCTTGAATTGGTGACCGTTGATAAGGCGCTTGACGCGTTCCAACTCCTCCCGGGCACGGATTTTGGCGATGGTTGCCAATGCTTCCTCGGCTTGTCTTGGAGAATCGCCTCCAAGCTTCTTGAGGCTTTCTGATTCCTTTGCTGCTTCGTTGAAGCGGCCCGCTTGAAGCCAAAAATCGATGCGTCTTAGTTTCCGAGTAATCCGGTCCGGCAGGGGCAGGTTTTCCTTGTCCATAATGTCAGGATGGTTGTCGAAGAGCCCACGCAGGGTTTTGTCATCGAATTCGCGCGTGAGGTACATGCATCCCCAACGGTGGCGGTTAATCGCATCAGCACGGGCCCATGTGGGGGTGATTGCTCCCAAATGCTGCTTCAGCCCAACCTTGCCGGTTGGACCGTTGAAAATAAATCCCCTTTCCCACTTTTCGTCCCATGGCTCAACTTGAAGGACTTCCCAAATACTTGGCATGGGTCGGTTGTGGGGAATGAAAATCATTTTTGAGGAAGCGAACTTCTCTTCCTTTAAAGTTTCCTCTCGCTCAGCGATACGAGCTTGGCTTGGAAGGAAATGAACTCGCCGGCAACCATCGTCAACTTGAAAGAGTCCCCGGGGATAAGCCACAGGCTCCTTGGTGGCTGGATCCAATTCGAGTTGGTGATCACGCTTGACCTTCCCTTCAAGAACATATCCATCTTTAAGGTAAATGAGGTCGGCGTGGACATAAGTTCCTGCGAGCAAAAGCGCGGCAAAGAAAAAACAAAATCTATTTCGGAACAAATGGCCCGATAAGGAAATAAGGCGATTTTTTGAAAAAAGCATGGCTGACCCGCCCCTTGATTAAACGCCATGTCCCATTTTGGCCTTATCTCCATTATCATCGTTCAGGTGAATCGAGAATACCATCCGCAGAGTTTGCCTTGACCGGTCTGGGTGATTTATGCCTGTAAGGTTCCGATGTGGTCATTGCCGACAATTGATGGCAATTTCCAAGAGAAAAATCGGCAGTTTGGTTCCCTGCCCCACATGCCAAACCATGATTGAGGTTCCTGGTGTGGACATGGCGACAGTTGCCAAGGCTGAGAATCGTGGAAAAGGATTGGAAAAAGGTGCTGGACAGCCATTGCTTGAGGAAGATTTCGACCAAGTGATAGCTAAGAGTGAGGATCCGGGCGCAAACAAAAATGAGCAACATATTGAAGCGGAGCTGATTCCAACCCCTTTGGCATTTGGTTCGAGAATGATGGCGATCCTGGTATTCGCAGGGGTAGTTCTGTTTTTGTCGGGTTTGGTGTTGGGGCTGCTCATAGCCCGGATTTGGTCACCACAATCTGGTTGACTCGGCCTTCTTTGCTGATTCTGGCGGATTTGCCCGCTGGAATGAATGCTAGTCAATACGGCGACCCCGAATCCCCCTGCTCTCATGTGTCATGGTTAGAAGCCGGCATGGATCATTTCCGGAGATTTCCGCCCATGTTTCAAAACCGATCTTGGTTCCCAGCGTGTGGTTGGCTTGCGGTGATTGGTTTAGCCATTGGTTCCATTTGCGAAACTCATGGCCAAACCTTACCCCAGGAGCCAGTGGATAGTTTCCGGTTATCCCTTGGGGCTTCGGGGCCAGACCGTCAAGCCAAGATGCGTGACGCATTGGCAGCCATGAGATCGGCAGGAGAGGTTGCAAGAGCCCTTTTATTGCCAGAATGGCAAGGTCAATATCGGGATGGGGTGAACAGGGAGAGTTTTGAACCCGCCGTGCGGCGGTTTGTTGAGCTTGCCCGGGATGGGATTCAATCAAAGGAACCCATCGTTCAAAGGCAAACAGCAAGGATCATCGCTGAAGCGGGGTCGGTCAACTCAGGAGCGCAAAGCTACACGGGTGCAGAAAGGTCTGTCTCGCGCGACCCGTTTCTTAGGCAGAGCTTTGCCGCTCTTCAGGATGGATTATTTCGGTTGGCCACCGAGGATGTTGGGAGCCAACTGGATGCGCTGTATGCCTTGGGCCGAATCGATTGCGACCCTGAAAGGTTGGCGGCGACTGCTCGTGCGTTTTTCAAGCAGAGTGGCCCAGAAGGATTGAAGAGAAGGCTGGCCGCGGCTGACGCTATCAATCAGAGATCCCTATCAGTTTCAGTCCTGGCACGACAGGGGCGATACATCCTGCCTGAGGAATCGAACGCGATAAGGAAAACATTTCTTTCCGTGGGTCTGAATTTGTTGCCGGTGGCTGTCGACGGACTTTCTGATGAGGCGCGCCCTGTTCGCTTGCAATGCATAGACGCCATCAATGCCATCACCGATTGCCTGGCTGACAGCGATATCCTGATTCGCACTTCAATTGACATGGCTTTGATTGACAGGGACGAAGTCGAGAAAGCGAACCGGTTGGCGGAGCTTCGAAACGAGCAAAAATCACTCGAGCCGCTGATGAAAACGCTAAGAAATCAGATACCCAATATAGCATCTAGGGGCCTTCAACCTGGAAGGACGGTCCACACGCGCGTGGACACCCTGCTGATATTGGAAGATTACGCCGTGATTCGCAAAAAATTGGCCGAACAGTCCAACAGAATGGCCTCCCGACCAATCAAGGATGGAACTGTTCTTTCGAAGGAGTTGGATCCGTTTCCAATCGATGAGAATGGAATCGAGTCTGTTCTCATGGCATTGATCAAAGGCTTGGAGGATCAGGAGCAAAAGGTTCGCCTGGCGTGCGCCAGCGCTATCGAAATGATACTTCTTCAGCCAGATGTGCTGGAGCGCGTTCGTGCGGCCAAAGAAAGCCGTCTTTTGGTTTCTATTCTGGAATCATTGCGCAACGAGTCCAGTTCATATGTGGTCCTTAACCTCACTCGGGTTTTAGCCAGAATTGCCCCCGGCCAGCCCGAAGCGATTTTGCCTGTGGCAGTCGGTTTGCTCGGACACATGGACATAGACATCCGAATCCAAGCCTTGGCTGTTATTAAGAATTACGGAGCCAAGGCTGACTCGGCTGTTCCCGCGCTTTCAATGATGGTGGTGGAGGGTGACGCGGATTTTCGTCTCGCCGTCACTCAGGCCATCGAGGCTGTGGGTGTTGCGGCCAAGCCAGCTCTAACTTCATTGGCGCGCAACCTCAAGCATGCGAATCCGCAGGTCAGAACGGCTTCTGCGAGGGCCTTGGGCAGGTTTGGCGGCATGGCCGAGGCGGCCTTGGCCGCACTGGACGAAGTCTCCGAGGATTCTTCCACCGAAGTCAGACTTGCTGTCAGTGAAGCTATTGTCCGCATCAGGTCTGGGTCTAAGTAGTCTGTCAATTGGCTGGTTCGATGACACAGGTCATCGAACCGGGACATGGTCTGCCCAGGTATGGGTCTGGTCCGTACGCATGGATTTGATCCTGTTTGAGTTCCGCATGTTCTTTCGTTGTCGTCAGGAGAATCACTCTCCCGGCCTTGTCCACTTCCTGAGCCATCAGGAAACCTTTTTCTGGTGAAAACCCAAAAATGGATTGCAGCATTTCAATCACATACCGGTAGGTATGATCGTCGTCGTTCAGCAATATCACATTGAAGGGTGGCTGGAGACGGATGTCTTCCTTTGGCGCGGTTTTGCCCCTTGCGGGAAAAGCCAAAGGAGTCGAACTCGCCGCGATCATTGTTTGCCTCCGGCGAAGAATGTCATCCTATTTTTCAGGATTCCTTGCGGCCCACGCAGACAATCGTGATGTCGTCGTGAGGGTATTCCCTTCCCGCTGCGTGGATATCCAGAGCCTTTTTGAGATTCTCCACAAGCGTTCCCGGATCTTTGCTTTTAGCGGCCGCAAGCACCTTCTTGATGGCTTCGGTGGTGAACGCCTCATCCCGGACGCTCATGGCTTCGCTCACGCCATCGCTGTAAAGAAGCAGGCAGTCGCCTTGGTTGATCGAGAATTCAACCATGTCATAGGGGTATTCATCCGCGACTCCCAATGGCAAGCCAGTGATCTCGTCCGGCACGACATCCCGTACCTGGGATCCGTCGGCAGGAACAAGCAACGGGACCATGTGGCCCGCATTGACCAGGCGGATTTTGTGTTCTTTCGCGTCGATGATCATGGCTTCGAAAGTCACGAATTTGCTGAGCTTTTCCAAGGCGGGATAAAGAGCTGAGTTGATGTTGCAAACAGCCTTGGTCAGGTCCGGTTCACTCGTGAGCCAGAATCTTGTTTCCGAGGAAACCTTGCTCATGATGAGCGCGGCCGGCACCCCCTTGCCCGCCACATCACCAATGGCTACCGCCAATTTTCCGTCCGGCATTTGAATGTAGCCGTAGTAATCACCTCCCACCTCCTGCGCGGATTTGTAGTAGGCCCGGCAAACATATGAATCCAACTCGGCTTGCTTGTCTGGAAGAAAGCTGCCCTGAACTTCCCTCGCAAGTTTCATGTCGGCGTTTCGAGCGGCGCGGGAGCGCTCATCCTGGATTGTTTTCTCGTGGAGTCGCGCGTTCTCCATGGCAATAGCTGCCTGGTTGGCGACGCACCACAATAGCTTGAGATCATCTTGAGTGAACTTTTTCGCCCTGTCCTGGGTGTCGAGTTGGACAACTCCGAGGGCTTTTCCGGATGGACCGATCAGGGG
>CAWUNZ010000073.1:0-13675 GCA_963923445.1 uncultured bacterium | reverse complement strand
TTCAAGCCTGTGGGCGTTGTCACGGAGGAAGATCAATACCTCAACGGTGTGGATCGCGATTTTGCCAAAACCGGGGAAGCTTTTCGCCTCAGACGCGAAGGGAACAACTACCTTTTCACCTACAAAGGGCCCAAGCTACCGGGAATTGCTAAAATTCGAAGAGAAATCGAGGTTCCAGTCACCCATTCCCACGAGTCAGCCACCTTATTGTTGGAATTGCTTGAGGCCTTGGGTTTTTGTCCGGTGGCCAAGGTTGTCAAGGAGCGCGCTTTTTTCAAAGGGGAATGGCAAGGCGCGGAAGTCACTGTGTGCCTCGATTCCATTGCTACCTTGGGTTCGTTTGTCGAGTTGGAGCAATTGGCCGAGGAGCAAGATGCCGAATCGGTGTCCTTGCGATTGCGTGACTTGGCCGGTGCCTTGGGGTTGTCCGAGATGGAGTCCAAATCCTACCTCGCCCTTGTCCTGGATCGGGGCCAGGGAAAATGAGCATGCTCATAGTCAATTCCCCAGACGAATTGCGGCAATGGAGGAGCGGGGCCTCAGGAACCATCGGTTTTGTTCCCACCATGGGAGCCCTTCACGAGGGACATATGTCCCTCGTGGATGTTTCCAAGGCGAGGCATTCCTTCACCGTGGTCTCGATTTTTGTCAACCCGACGCAATTCGGGCCGCATGAGGATTTTCATCGGTATCCGCGTCCGGTTGAAGCCGACTTGGCGTTATGCCGAAATCGGGGGGTGGATGTCGTATACATGCCATCCGTCGCCGCCATGTATCCGCCCGGTTGCCTGACGGCCGTGGAACCGGGACCGGTTGCGGTTCGATGGTGCGGGGCCTCCCGTCCGGGACATTTTCGCGGGGTTTGCACCATCGTGCTCAAATTGCTGCACCAGGTTCAGCCCGACTCCCTGTACCTTGGCGAAAAAGATGCCCAGCAGGTGCGGGTGATCAAGCGCATGGTCGTGGACTTGAACCTACCGGTTTCCGTGGTCGGATGTCCGATTGCCCGCGAGGAAGATGGCTTGGCGATGAGTTCCCGAAACCGGTATTTGTCATCCGTTGAGCGCGCGAGAGCCAGTGCCCTTTATCGCGGTCTTTCCGCCGCGCGTGCGTCATGCCTTGCGGGTAAAGTTTTGGCTCGCGAACTGGAGAACGACTTCAGGAGTCTCCTGAGTGCGGAAGGCGGCTGGGACCCGGATTACCTTGCGATCGTGGATGATGATTCGCTGGATCCGTTGGAGCGAGTTGAAACCACGGGTCTTTTCCTCGTGGCGGCGCGGCTTGGCACAACCAGGCTGATCGACAACATGACGCTTTCGGCTCATCGGTAGAAGAGCTGTTCGGGAGAGTTCCATCATGTCCCATCCGCTCTTTGGTCCCGAGGTTCGCCATGCCCTCGACAAGGAAGACGCCGAGGCGATGGCCACATTCTGCGAGGCGGTCCACCCCGCGACGGCCGCGGAAACCCTGGAAGGGGAATTCTCATCCGAGGAAATTTGGAATTTTCTTCAGCGCGCCCCCGTTGCCACCCGTGCTGAAATTTTCTCGTACTTTCCCCCGGAACTGCAGGTCGAGTTGGCGGAGCATTCCGGAAGGGCACCAGTGGCCCGCCTGATCGAGGCGATGTCCCCCGATGACCGCAACGACCTTCTCCGGCGCCTCGATCCCGCTGTCTCGGAGCAACTGATCAGGCTGGTCGACGAGGCTGACCGCCGGGAGATCGCGGCTTTGGCCTCGCATGGCGAGAACACCGCCGGATCGCTGATGACCCCGGACTACGCCTGGTTGCCTGCCGGGTTGAAGGTTGACGAGGCCCTTGAGCGCCTGAGGTTGCAGGCTCCCGACCGAGAGACTATTTATTACATCTATATAGTAGATGATCAGCGCCGGATCCTCGGTGTCGCCACCCTTCGCGATCTCATACTTGCCCCCAGGCAGGCCCTTCTCGACAAAGTGATGGAAACCCGGGTCGAGACAGTCCATGTGGATGATGACCGGGATGTGGTGGCCCAGACACTTGCCCGCTTCGACCTGATCGCTGTCCCGGTTGTGGATGACGCCGGCAGGCTTGTGGGCATCGTGACCCATGACGATGCCATGGACGCTATCGTTTCCGCCGCGACGGAGGATGTCCACCGCATGGGTGGCGTGGATCCCGTCGAGGAAAATTACCTCGAGGCCTCGTTTGCCACGGTTTGGCGTAAGCGCGCGGTCTGGCTTTCATGCCTTTTCATAGCGGAACTTTTCACTTTCACGGCCTTGGCCGCTTTCGAGGATGCCATCGCCGAGGTCGTGGTTCTCAGCCTTTTTGTGCCTTTGTGCATTTCCACCGGTGGTAATTCAGGGTCGCAGGCGGCTACCCTGATCACCCGCGCCATGGCGCTTGGGCAGGCAAAACCGTCTGAATGGGTTCGAGTCCTGAGGCACGAACTGGTCATGGGACTCGCCTTGGGAGTCACTTTGGGTGCCATGGGTTTTGGCCGAGCACTGCTCACCTCATCCGAAATACGGTCAACATCCGCACCCAGGCCGGAGTCGTTTCGGGTGGTTCTACCCTCGGGAACCAGCAGGCTTGAGTTCAGATCGGATGGAACCGTCGAACTACCCAAGGATTCGCTTCAGGAAGTCCATGGCCATTCCCATGTTCAACTTCCTCCTCATGCTGGCATTCCGGAACCGGAACAATTGGATGACGGACGGGTTTCCTACCAATTTCCAAGCCGATGCACTTTCCCAAGAGAGCCGGTCTCGTTGGTTGGGTTGGCGGTGGTGATTAGCATTTCAGTTGCCGGGATATGTATCTGGGGTACATTAGTCGGGTCTATGCTGCCGCTAATATTCAAAAAAATTAATATTGATCCTGGAATAGCATCGAGCCCTTTTGTCGCCACATTTGTCGATGTGACTGGAATCATTATTTTTTTCAGCGTGGCCAAAGCTGTCCTTGGGCTTTCCTGAGCCCTAATCACCGTCAGCGTTTTGTGATCAAAACCATGGCGCATACCGGGGGAGGTATAGACCCGGCAGCGCCGGATGTTGCTTTTCAGCGTCAATTCGCGGAAGGCGCCACATTATCCCCGGCATCGTTGTTCGAAAGCGGGGGTTCTGTCGGAACAGTTCCCAAGGCCTTGGACTCTTCGGTAACCGTTGGAATCCGGCGAACGACATTGGGAGGGTCGTCCACCAGGCGCCATCCGACGAGTGGTTCCTCAGCGAATCTGTCGAGGACCAAAAGACCCATGCCTTGGTTCGTCAGGCATGGTAAAACGGCGATCCCCTGCATTGGATCGACCACTTCCACACCGAGGCTCTTGGCTTCCGTCAGAACTTGGGCCTCGTGTTCCTTGGCATGTCTCAGGTCGTCACTCAGGCTCTGGGCCCGAAGGAATTCCAATCGACCATGGTGCCCGGTGCCATGATCGAGGCGAGTCAATCCCTGACGCGCCGACTTTTGTTCGATGGTTGCGTCCCGAAGATCATCGATCACTCGGGTCAGCAACCCCATGGCGGCATGGGCCCGCTGGGGTGTCCAGAAGGTCTTGGCTCGTTGTCCAGACCCCTGTTTGCGCGGCTTTTTCATGTTCCAGCCCTCCCCCCACCCGGTGCCTTTTGGGGTTGAATCCGCGTTTTTGACACCGGGTGACAGTTCTACGCACATCCGCGATTTCGGTTTGGCCTTGTCCCAAGGGATTTCGGCCGCTCCTCGGATTTCTGACGGAATCCGAGCGCTTGGAGTTTTCCGCAAACTTTTCCAGTTGCGACTGACCCGCCCTTCGGGGGTTTTTGGCCCGGGTTATTGGCAATCGGGGAGTTTTCCAATGCGATGGCCTGCCGATGAGTTGAATTGAGGTGTTCTTTTGCCAAAAGGGGGGTGGGATTTTGCTTGGCGCCATCGAAACATCCGGCGATTTCGCCATGTTTGTGGCGCGGGTCGCTTTTTCACTCAAGCGAGGGGTCCGTTGGGATGTGATGGGCCCCCTCCTGGTGGAAATTGGATTCAAAAGCATCGGCGTGGTTCTTTTCACTGGTTGTTTCATCGGCATGGTGCTTGCCGTTCAGGCCCATATGCAGCTGGCAGCCTATGGGGCGGCGACGCGCCTTGGCCAGATGGTGAACCTTTCGGTGATCCGCGAATTGGGCCCCGTGCTGGCCGCGACCATGCTGGCGGGGCGGGTGGGCGGCAGTATTTCCGCCGAGATTGCCACCATGCGGATGAGCGAACAGGTTGACGCGTTGGCCTGCCTCGGGGTTTCCCCCATCCGTTATCTGGCAGTTCCTAGATTCCTGGCCTGCCTCATTCTTGTTCCCGTCCTCACGGTTTTCGCCAATTTCATGGGGATCATTGGTGGTTCATTGGTTGCGACGGAAATCCATGGCATCGAACCTTACCACTATTGGCAGCACGCCAGCGAAAGCGTCGACCTGTGGGACCACATGATGGGACTTATCAAGGCGGTTTTTTTTGGTGCCAGCATCGGCCTGATTTCCTGTTATGTGGGGCTTAATGCCACGGGTGGAGCCCGCGGGGTGGGGATTGCGGCGACCAGGGCCTTTGTCATCTCGTTTCTCACCATCATGGTTTGTGATTTTTTCCTTGGTTTGTTTTTCGCTCGCATCACGCCAATCATGTCTCAACTGCTCAGCGGGGGACCGTCATGAGCAGTGGAAACATCCCCCAGATCGACGGCCCAGCAACCATGCGGCTGGAAGGTGCCGGCATCACTCTGGGTTCCAACCAGGTGCTCAGGGGCATCGATTTGCAGATCCCGGCGGGACAAACCCTGGTGGTGATCGGGGAAAGTGGTTGCGGTAAGAGTGTGTTCCTGAAGCTGCTGATCGGTTTGCTCAAGGCAACCGAGGGCCGTGTCCTGTTTCAGGACCAGGACCTCAAGCTTCTTTCTGAAAACCGATTGATGCGTCTGCGACTGAAATACGGCTACCTTTTCCAAAGTGGCGCCCTCTTCGACAGTCTTTCGGTCGAGGAAAATGTTGCTTTTCCCATGCGGCAGCAGGGAATTCTCGCGGAAAACGCCATGCGTCTTCGAGTGGGGGATAGCTTGGAGGCGGTTGGCCTTCCTCCCAGCCTTTGGACGCGCATGCCTTCCGACTTGTCGGGCGGGCAGAGAAAGCGTGTGGGCTTGGCCCGCGCCTTGGTCATGCAGCCGGCCATCATGCTTTACGACGAACCAACCACCGGCCTCGACCCCATCATGACGGGTGTGATCAACGATCTGATTCTGAAGGTTTCCCGATCAAGGCCCGTCACCAGCGTGGTTATCACCCACGAGTTGCGCACGCTGGCCACCGTGGCGGACCGGGTGGTCATGCTTCGCCCGTTGTCGCGCCTGGAACCTTGGGAATCCCAGGTGGCTTTCGAAGGCACTCCCGATGAATTGAGGAAATGTCCCCTGCCGGTGGTCAAGTCTTTCCTGGGCGGGCACGGAGTCGCTGATTTTTCCGCGAATCCAAGTGGCATCGCCGAACCAGTTCTCCCGGCACCTTCCCATGGAATTCAGCCATGAATGAGCGCAAAATTCGCCTTCAAGTCGGGATCATGGCGGTTGGGGCCATCAGTGTCCTTGGAGCCATGATCCTGTTTTTTGGAACAACACCTCGGTGGTTCACCGCCGGCACTTCCTACACGGTCGAATTTCCCGAGGCGCCCGGAGTGAATGCCGGTGCTCCTGTTCGGCGCTCCGGCATCAAGATCGGCCAGGTTTCGAGGGTTGATCTCGATGAGGAAACCGGGATGGTCAGGGTCAGCATTGTGCTGGACAAACCCTACAGGTTGCGAAAATTCGAGGTGCCTATGCTCAGCACCGGCCTGCTGGCCGGGGACGCTTCCATTGAATTGGTGGCGGCCAAGATCCCTCCCGGCGCGACAAGCCCTGATCGAAGCGAGGTCGATCCGTCCGCGACGGTTGAAGGCAAAAGGTCCGCCAATGTCGATGCCTTGCTGAATCGGGCGTCCGAGGTGGCCCCGATGACCACGGAACTGCTTGTCGACCTGAAGAAATCGATGCAGCGACTTGAGAAGCTGGCCCCGAAAATCGAGGAAACGCTCGACGAATACCGCGACATCGCGCGGCAGGCCAACAAGGCTTTTCCTGATTTGAAAAAAGATATTCAGGAGGCTTTGGCCAGCGCCCGATCAACGGCCAAGAACATCGAGGATGCGGTTCCTGACATTAAAAAACAAGTGGATGGGCTGGTCTCGGAATTCAAGGGATTGGCCAAGGATGCCCGTGATGTGATTCCTGAGGCGAAGAAAATCCTTGAGGACACGGCCAAGGATGTTCGCGAAAGCATGAAGGTTGCCCGGGATCTGGTCCCGGATGTGAAAAAGGCGATCGAGGACGCGGGCGCCGCCATCAGGCAGTACGGTCGTCTGGGTGAACGGGTTGATGTCTGGTTCCAGGCCAACAAGGACACCATTGCCAAGACGATCGAGGCCTTCAAGAACGACCTTGAAAGGGCCGGTGAACTCCTCAGTCCGGAAAATCGAAAGCAATTCGACGCGATTTTGGGAAATGTTCGCAAGGGATCCGACAGGTTGGACGAGGTGGCCAAGCAAACGGAAATCACCCTCAAGGAGGCCGGCGATTTGTTTAGGCAAGTCAACCTCTTCATCAAGGGGATAGAGGAGGGCGGATCTGGCATATTAGGAGGGGATGAATCCAAGGGGTCGCGCATGGGCAGGCGTTTCGGGTCTGTTGCCAGAAACCTTGATGAGTCCCTTGAAAAGGTCAACCGCATGCTAGGCGATGTGCAAGGGTTGATCAGGGAGGCGGGGGCCGCGGATGGCACCCTGAGACGCCTGTTGCAGGATCCGGGACTGGCCCAGAAAATCGATGAATTGCTGGCGCAAGCCCTGCGGCAAGTTCCAAGGCTGGACCGGATACTTCAGGATGTCGAGACCTTTGCTGACAAGATCGCGCGGCATCCGGAATCCTTGGGGGTTGGGGGGGCTGTGCGCCCAGGAAACGGAATGAAGGATCCGCCTCCCCGTCCGATGGGAACGCCAGGTTTTCCTCCGATGATCCCCACTTCTCCCCTGATGCCGTGAAAATGGCTCAGGAACCCATCGGGCTTCTGTGGAAGTGGATGTGTCGCCATTTCCCGTCAACTTTTCGCCAGACGCGGGTCTCCGCCATTCCCACGCTTTTGAAGGCGCCATCGTTTTCCCGTTGCACCAGTCGGATGTAGGCAATGATGCCTACATCCCCGACCACATGCACCATCTCGCTCGAGATGGTGGTCCTGTGCTTTCCGCGCGAACCACCCGGGCCAAAATAAAACTTGTGGAAGTCAAGTCCCTTGACTGGCAAACCGAATGATTCGGCCTCGATGGCAGTCAGTGAAGGATCGCACAGTTCCTGATACTTGTCCCAATCACCAGAGGCGATCGCATCAAGCAGTTCCTGCGTCACCCTGACAATCTCTTTTTCGGCGGTCGATGACATGATCGTGTTCCTGATGTTGGTCATGGCCCTCTCAGGGTCCTGTGATATTTCGAATACTGGAAACATCCACCAGAACCAGTCCCATCCCACCTATGGCTACATTCCGCCTGATTCGTAGCCATAATTCTAGGAATCTCACTAACTGCCATTTCTTCGGGTCTTGAGGAGCGTTTTCATGGTTGGGCGAGCACCCATCGAATCGCTTCTGCGTCTTGCGGAAATTCGCGGAATCGAACCGGGTTTCATGGATGGGTCGGGAGTCTGGGTAGTCCCCGGCACCGAAACCTTGTTGGCCATTCTCAAAGTCCTCGGTGAGGAAATCGATCAGCCTGAGCAGGCGGCGGATCGATTGCGCAAGGCTCGCCTCGATCAAATGGCCCAGATTGTGCCCGCCGTTGTCGTGGCGTGGATCGGTGACGCGCAGGATCGCGCAGTCGCCAATATTCCAATCACTTTGCCCGCGACGGGAACAATTGGCAAAACAGTGACCCTCGGGTTTGGATCTGCCGTTGGGCAACCCCGCACCGTGGCTTTGGAAGATTGTCCTGCGGAATTGTCATTCCGGTTCGATGGGCGCGATTGGGTCAGGCGGTTTCTGGCAACCATGCCGTTGCCTATGGGTATCCACCGGCTTGAAGTGCTTGTGGACTCGGTGCCTTCGAGATCGATTTTTGTGATTGTGGCCCCGAAACGGGCCTATCGTCACCCTGACGCCCGGGGCGGGCATCCTGATTGGGGTGTTTTTCTGCCGGTGCATGCCATGAGATCGTCGCGCAACCATGGATGCGGCGATTTTGGTGATCTTGGCGCGGCGATGAGGGCCACTGGAAGGGCCGGAGGCACCCTTTTCGGCACCCTTCCGCTGCTTTCCACATTTCTCGATAAGCCTATTGTTGAACCCAGCCCTTACGCCCCAGCAACCCGGCTATTTTGGAACGAGCTTTACCTCGACCTACAGGCGATTCCGGAATTCCGTAATTCGCCGGGGGCCCAATCCTTGATTTCAAGAGCTGATTGGCGCGCTGCCCGGGACGGCCTTGCCGCCTTGCCTTTGGCGGATCAGGCGGCTGTTTGGTCGTTGCGCTTGCCCTTGATCGACTCGATTTGCGCCGCTTTCCCGAATGAGGGCGAGCGCCGGGCCGAACTCGAGGATTTTATCCGTCGCAGGCCCAAGGTTCGCGAGTATGCCGCTTTTAGAGCCCGCATGGACCGCGAGGGGACCACATGGCCCACGTGGGCCCCTGGTTCCCTGAATCAGGATTGGGATGATCCGTTATTTAAGCGGTATATTTTATGTCAATTTTGGGCCGATGGACAGATTGCCGCGCTTGGCCGAAACTCACGCGATTGGGGTCTCAGGGGACTGTACCTTGATCTTCCGCTTGGTGTTCATTCGGACAGTTACGACACCTGGCAGTACAAGGAACATTTCGCCCGCGGAGTTTCCGCTGGGGCTCCCCCGGACGCTTTTTTCACATTGGGCCAGGACTGGGGCTTCCCGCCGCTTCATCCCTCGCGGATTCGCGATCTCGGACATGAATATTTCCGCGAGGTGCTTGATTTTCACGCGGCAGCCTCGGCCATGCTGCGTGTTGACCATGTCATGGGATTGTTCCGGCTCTATTGGATTCCTTGGGGAATGGGGCCCAAGGCGGGTGCTTATGTCAGGTATCCGGCGGAGGAGTTGTTGGCGCTTTTCTGCCTCGCCTCGGTGAGGAACCACTGCTCGCTGGTGGGTGAGGATTTGGGAACCGTGCCGCCTGCCGTGCGGCCGGCGATGTGTTCTCGGGGAATCGACAGGTTGTATGTGGCCCAATTTTCCATTCATCCGGTCAATCCGGTTTTGGATTTACCCCCGGATAACGCGATCGCCTGCGTCAATACCCACGATCTCCCGCCATTCGCCGCATTCTGGCTGGGAACCGATATTGACGACCGCCAAGATCTGGGGCTGTTTGATCATGAACAGGCGGCGTCGGAGCATGCGGATCGCCGGCAGTTGCGAGGAGCATTGTTGGGTGAGCTGGGACTGTCGGCAAAAGACGATGGGGATGGCGAGGATTCCACATTGGCGATTGATCCGACGGAGGTTCTGGGCCTGCTGGTCGAGCGTTTGCGGCGAAGTTCCTGCAGGGGCCTGTTGGTCAACATGGAAGACCTTTGGGCCGCGGTCGAACCTCAAAATGTTCCAGGAACCTGGAAGGAGCGCCCCAACTGGCGCAGAAAAGCGAAAATTTCATTGGATGACCTTGAGTCTTCGGCTGGGTGGAAATGCCTGAAAAAATGGTTTGAAAGTGCTGAAACAATCTCCTGAACGAAATTGAAATAAGTGCCCTTGTCAGTGCCGATGGTGCCGTTAGGATTGAAATGTCGCAAGCATAGGCTTGCTGGTCTGCTTTTAATAAAGCAGTTCTGATCTTTGACAACTTGGTGTGAAGCGCGAGGTATTGCGAAAGAGAGGCCTCGAGTTGGCGGCGCGAGCTGCTGGCGCGAGGCATGGAAATCGTGATGCCTGAGAAGCAAGTCAAGAAGGCGAGCGAAGGATCGAACACAAGCGTGCGCTGGTGCGTGGAGAGCCGACGGAGGTTGGGGCCATGTGGCTGGCGCGAGCAAGAGTTGATCATTTTCGGGCTACGGAAGTAGCGCGGGAATGATGCGGCCAAGCTGGAAAGAGCGTGTGGGGGATGCCTTGGCGCCAGGAGGCGAAGAAGGGCGTGCAAGACTGCGAAAAGTCCGGGGGAGCTGTCAAAGGAGCATTGATCCTGGAATACCCGAATGATCGCATGCTGAATCCATAGGCATGCGAGGCGAACGCGGCGAACTGAAACATCTCAGTAGCTGTAGGAAGAGAAAGAAACCTCGATTCCGTCAGTAGCGGCGAGCGAAAGCGGAAGAGCCCAAACCGGCCGGGCATGCCCGACCGGGGTTGTAGGACCGATGTGAAGACCGATGAGACCTAGTCGAACCCGCTGGGAAGCGGGACCGTAGAGGGTGACAGTCCCGTAGGCGACAGGTTGAGTTGGCTGAGTCGGCACCTGAGTAGGACCAGACACGTGAAATCTGGTCTGAATCGGCGGGGCCCATCCCGCAAGGCTAAATACTCCCTGGCGACCGATAGTGAACCAGTAGCGCGAGCGAAAGGTGGAAAGAATCCCGGGAGGGGAGGACATTGACCCTGAAACCACATGCTTACAAGCGGTCGGAGCCCAGTGGCGCAAGCCCGGGTGACGGCGTGCCTTTTGCATAATGATCCGGCGACTTGCTGTTACCGGCCAGATTAATCCGTTGTGCGGAGGAGTCGAAGCGAAAGCGAGTCTGAACAGGGCGACGAAGTCGGTGGCAGCAGACGCGAAACCACGTGAGCTACGCATGGGCAGGATGAAGCGGGGGTAACACCCCGTGGAGGTCCGAACTCACTAGTGTTGAAAAACTAGGGGATGACCTGTGTGGAGGATTGAAAGTATCATCAAACGTGGAGATAGCTCGTTCTCTCCGAAATAACTCTAGGGTTAGCGTCGTGGTAGTTGGCATGGGGGGTAGAGCGACTGAATGCGCTGGGGGGCCTACCCGGCTACCCCTCGCAACCAAACTCCGAATACCCATGTACAAGCTGCGGCAGTTAGACGGCGAGGGATAAGCTTCGTCGTCGAGAGGGGAACAACCCAGACCGTCCGCTAAGGTCCCCAAGAGCCACTCAGTGCGAAAGGAAGTGGAATTCCCGTGACAGCCAGGATGTTGGCTTAGAAGCAGCCACCATTTAAAAAGTGCGTAATAGCTTACTGGTCGAGGAGTTCCGCGCCGATAATGAACGGGACTAAGTGGTTCACCGAAGCGGCGGACAGCAATGTGGTAGGAGAGCGTGGCGCGGCAGGGAGAAGTGGCACGGACAACGAGCCATGGACGAGGCGCCAGTGATAATGCCGGAACGAGTAACGCTAAAACGGGTGAGAATCCCGTTCGCCGAAAACCCAAGGATTCCTGGGGAAGGTCATTCCGCCCAGGGTTAGCCGGACCCTAAGACGAGGCCGAGAGGCGTAGTCGATGGAAAGCAGGTTGCCATTCCTGCGCCGGTTCTGAAGGTTGAGCCTGCGTGACGCTGAATGGAGTTCACGAGGGGGGCTGGATCCCCGGAGTGGATGAAGAGCAGCCGAGAAAAGCCGCTAGGTGACGACAGAGCCGTCCGTACCAATATCCGACACAGGTGGGTGAGATGAAGATTCTCAGGCGCGCGAGAGAACGCTCGTGAAGGAACTCGGCAATTTAGCCCCGTAACTTCGGGAGAAGGGGCGCCCCCGCGAGGGGGCCGCAGTGAAAGGGATCTGGCGACTGTTTATCAAAAACACAGGACTCTGCGAACTCGCAAGAGGATGTATAGAGTCTGACGCCTGCCCGGTGCTGGTAGGTTAAGGAAGAGGGTTAGCCGCAAGGTGAAGCCAGCAACCGAAGCCCCAGTAAACGGCGGCCGTAACTATGACGGTCCTAAGGTAGCGAAGTTCCTTGTCGGGTAAGTTCCGACCTGCATGAATGGCGTAACGACCGGATCACTGTCTCCACGAGCGACTCGGTGAAACTGTAGTTGTTGTGAAGATGCAACATACCCGCGATTAGACGGAAAGACCCCGTGAACCTTTACTGCAGCTTAGTATTGGGTTTAGGCCCGGCATGCGTAGCGTAGGTGGGAGGTAATGAAGCAGGCGTCCAGGCGCTTGTGGAGCCGACCAATGAAACACCACCCTTGCCGTGCTTGAATTCTAACCCCGACCCGTGAATCCGGGCGGCGGACAGTGCTAAGTGGGCAGTTTGACTGGGGCGGTCTCCTCCCAAAGAGTAACGGAGGAGCCCCAAGGTACCCTCAGCCCGGTCGGCAATCGGGCATCGAGCGCAATGGTAGAAGGGTGCTTGACTGCAAGACGCATACGTCGAGCAGGTGCGAAAGCAGGGCATAGTGATCCGGCGGTGCTGGATGGAAAGGCCGTCGCTCAACAGATAAAAGGTACTCCGGGGATAACAGGCTTATCTCCTCTGAGCGTCCATAGCGGCGAGGAGGTTTGGCACCTCGATGTCGGCTCATCGCATCCTGGGGGTGGAGAAGCTCCCAAGGGTTTGGCTGTTCGCCAATGAAAGCGGTACGTGAGCTGGGTTCAGACCGTCGTGAGACAGGTCGGTCCCTATCTGTCGTGGGCGTAGGAATCTTGAGCAGTTTTCTCCCTAGTACGAGAGGATTGGGAGGGACGTACCTCTGGTGTCCCTGTTGTCGTGCCAACGGCATGGCAGGGTAGCCACGTACGGTCAGGATAAACGCTGAAAGCATCTAAGCGTGAAACCTTCTGCAAGACGAGGATTCCAGTCGCAAGACACAGGCCCCTGGAAGACCACCAGGTTGATAGGATGGGCGTGCAAGGCGGGCAACCGCTTCAGCTTACCATTACTAATGGCCTATCGCTTCGCCGCATCTTTCCCTCGCTATTCCCTTCTTGATACCCCAGGCATCCGATCTCCACTCCCCGCATATCAAAAACCCCGCGCCTCACACCCCGATCTTCCCGGTGACTTGACCTGGATGGCCATACCCGTTCCCTTTCCGAACACGGCCGTCAAGCATCCAGGGCCGATGGTAGTCCTTCAAGGGCGAGAGTAGGTCATCGCCGGGTCCCGTGCCCCGCCTGGTTCTCCAGGCGGGGCACTCCTTTTGATGCAGGCCTTTGGTATTCTCAATCCATGTACGGAATCGTTTTGTTAAATTTGGCCTTGTTGAGTCAGCAGACAACCTTGCCTCCCACAGCGGAAGGGCCGGAGGTGACAGGAATTGTCACCCAACTCAAAGTGATTGAGAATCTGGTTCAGGGCGATCGAAGTAGATTTGTCGACATCCAATTGAATTGGAAAGCCGGGAAGGTCCCCGTCCTGGTTTCCAGCAGTCCCGGCAAAGCAGTATTCCAATCGCAAAATTCCCCGGATTTGACCATCGCCGAGGGAAGTTCTCTAGTGGCCACGGAAAACCCCATGCGGCACACATGGACCGTTCGACTTCCGGAGAATTGGATTTCTCGGGAGCCTTGGCGGTGCATGGTTGAGGGATCATCTGTTGTTGCAGACCGATTTATTGAAATCCCCTTGGGTCGGGTTGGCGAGTTGATGGAGCGCTTGAAGCTAGGACCGATTGAAGCGGCAAAGAACTGTCTCTTATACACATCTCCGAGCCCACGAGACGT
>CAWUNZ010000072.1:0-13701 GCA_963923445.1 uncultured bacterium | reverse complement strand
CCGAGAATGATTCCGGTCCTAGAGGGCGCGCAAACCGGGGCGTGTGACCAAACCTTGCGGAACCAAGTCGATTTTTTCGCCAAGGCGTCGAGGTTGGGGGTGCGAACCCCGGTATAACCGCAGAAACCGAGGTGGGGGCCCATGTCCTCACACGACAGCCAGAGAATATTGGGCTGATCCGGTGAGGAGGCCAGGACAGTCAGCAGGATGATGAGCATGGTGTTTCCGGTTGGATTCCGGGGGCGAGGCCGGGTGGATTCCGATGGGGTTGAAAAACCGCGGCATGTTGCGGCTTGATCGCGTTAAGCATAAATTATTCATTAGCGGACAGGGCGACAGGGCCCGTCGGTTTCTCGCTTGGCACGAGTTCGTCCCATGTTGATCACCGGGGAACACGCCCGTCCCCATGTCCCATGGATTATCGGTTGCGTCGCGGCCGGTTTGGGTGCCGCGGCGTGGTTTTTCGCCGAGAGCCTGGGCCAGTCGGCATGGCCCACCGGGAGTTCCCGGGTGGGCTTGTCCTTGGGAATCGCCGCCGGGCTGATTTGCCTTTTTGAATTCCTGCTTTGGCCCAGGAAAAAGCTCAGGACCTGGCGTATCGGCCCCGTGCAATGGTGGCTGAGGGCGCACATCTGGCTGGGCCTGCTGGCGCTTCCCCTCGCGGTTCTTCACAGCGGCTTCCGGTTGGGCGGTCCGCTGAGCGCCGCCACCATGATCGTGTTCGCGCTCGTCATCGCCAGCGGAGTTTGGGGATTGGCGATGCAGCAATTCCTGCCCGTCCGCATGCTCGACATGGTTCCGGCCGAGACGATTGTCTCGCAGATTCCCCACCTTTCGAGGCTCGCGGCCCGGGACGGGGCCCGGCTTGTTGCGGCCGTGTGTGGCGACGAGTCCGACGCCGGAGACGAGGAAGCGGCGGACACGCACCTGGTGGTCGGGGCCACCCGTCAGGTGGGCGCCCTGCAGGGGCGTGTCCTCATGGTTGCCGCCGCGCCCGCGGAACCCGTGCCGGAATCGGAGTCGCTGAGGGTGTTTTTCGAGGAAAGCGTCAGGCCTTACTTGGTTTCAGGCCGCGCCGGGTGCCCGGTGTTGTCGACGGACCGGGACGCCCGCGCCTGTTTCAACGAGGTTCGCGCCGGCCTGCCTGCCAAGGCGCATCGGGCCGTGGGTGCCCTTGAGGATCTCTGCTCGCAGCGTCGGCAATGGGATAGTCAGGCATGGCTTCATGGTTGGCTTCATGGCTGGCTGCTGGTGCACCTTCCTCTTTCGGTTCTGCTGATGGTGCTTCTGGCGGCGCATGTCGCCTGGGCCCTGATGTATTCGGCCCAACCGATCCCCTTCATTCCATAGGACGCGGGGACGCCCATGCCTGAACATACGCACGCGAAACCCCGCGCCAGCCGAATTCCTCTCGACTATTTCCGCCACGCGGATTTCTGGACGCGCTGGAAGGGTCGGTTGTCGTTGATCGCGGTCATCGCGGGACTTGGACTGGTTGCCTGGGGAATGGCCAGCCCGGAGGCGCGCCGCGCCGCCCTGAGTCGGGGAAGGCTGGTCGGGGCGCACTCGGCATGGAACAGCGACTGCGCCGCGTGCCATCGCGAGGATTTGTCATTTGCAGCCGAGACCCGCCTCAACCCGCGGGGCAACCCGTGCGCCGGCGGCTTGATGGACCAGCGTTGCAACGCCTGCCACAACGGTGGTTTTCCCGTGGAAAGCGCCGGGACCGTCAGTTGGGCCGGGGCGTTCCACCATGCCAACGCCTCGCCGGAAAGCACCGCCTCGTGCGCCGGTTGCCACCACGACCACCAAGGGGAGCATGCCAGCCTGACCAAGGTGCCTGACGCCTCTTGCGCCAACTGCCATTCGGGACTCGACGCCCACGCGATCAGCGCCCAGTCGGTGAAGGCGGCCAAAAGCGTGGGCGCGTTCGCCTCGGGCGCGCATCCCCCGTTCAGGGCCCAGTCGGAGAAATGGAAGGATCCCGGTTCGGTGAAATTCAACCATGCCCTCCATTTGAAAGTGGGCATGGGGCAGAATTACGCCCTCAGGCAAGTGGCCGCGGCCGAGCAGGGCAGGTACAAGGCCTACGCCGGGGGTGACAAGGAGTTGCTGGCCCTGGATTGCGCCGCCTGCCATCATCTCGACGCCAACGCGGCCACGGGCGGGCCGGCGCGGCAGCAGGGCGGGGTGTTCCTGCCGGTCTCGTTCGAACGCGATTGCAAGGCCTGCCATGAACTCGCCTTCACGCGCGACACCGACGGCACCCGGGTCGAGGTTCCCCACAAGGTTCAGCCCTCCGAACTCAAGGCCTTTGTCGAGGCCACCTATGCCCGCCAGTTCCTGCGGGAGCAGGGATCGGCTGACAAGCCTGCCGACCAGAACGTCCTTCCCCCTCTTCCTGGCAGGCTTCCTTCAGCGGGACTTTCCGCTCCCGACCTCAAGGCCTTCGAGAAGGCCTATGGCTCGCGGGTGAGGGGCGCCCTGACCCGGTTGATGTCCAGGGCGGTTTGCGCCGAATGCCACCACCTGGAAGGCCAACGGCAGGATGACCACGCCGCGGGCTTTGGCGATCGCCCATTGGCGGAATTGCTCGAATCGCGGATCCAGAAGGGGTTTTTCCGCGAGGGGCCGTCCAAGGCCGCGGCTGATTGGCTGGGAGACCAAGGCTCGCCCATACCGCTGGTGTGGCAGCCCAAGGCGCGCTTCAACCATGCCGCCCACCGCGCCTGGGAATGCGCCGCCTGCCACGCCGGGGCGACCTCGTCCACATCGTCGGCCGATATCCTGCTCCCATCGATGGAAACCTGCCAGGCATGCCATGGGCCGGCGGGGAACAAGGTCGCGGTTGCCGGGCAGGCGATCGCCGGCGGGGCCAGGCACGATTGCGTGGAGTGCCACGCCTACCACCAGGGATCGGGAGGGCTCGCGGGCCCCGGTAACCCGGCTTGGGCCGACCCTCGGGGTGCCGATTCCCGCCGCGCCACGGGAGGAACCGCCCGATGATCGTCCAGGAACTCCAGAAAATCCAGGAGCGCTGCGGGTGGCTTCCCGCCGAGGAGTTGCGGGCCCTTTCGACCAGGACGGGTGTCCCCCTCCACCGCATCCACGAGGTGGCCAGCTACTACCCGCTTTATCGCCTCAAGCCACCCCCGAAGGTTGATATCAAGGTCTGCCGCGACATGGCCTGCCACATGGCCGGGGCCCAAAAGTTGCGTGCCGAAGTCGGGGCCATCGCTGCCGAGTATCCCGCTGGCGAGGTTGTCGTGGACGGTGTGTCGTGCCTGGGCCGTTGCGACGGAGCGGTGGCGGCGGCTGTGAACGACCACCACTACTTCACGGGGCAGACGGCGGAATCGATCCGCGACCTGGTGGCGCGCGCCCACGCGGGCAAGCCGTTGCCGCACCAGCATGGTGAAGTCGGGGCCCTTGGTTTCCAGATTGATGTTTACGGTGGTACCCCGGCCTACCGGGCGTTGGCCAAGTGGCTGGCGAATCCGGACGCGTCGGCGCTCTTGAAGGAACTCGAGCAGTCGGGCTTGAGGGGCATGGGCGGTGCCGGATTTCCGACATTCCGCAAGTGGTCGGCGGTGCGCGGAGCGCCCGGCGCGCCCAAGTATGTGGTGTGCAACGCCGATGAGAGCGAACCGGGAACCTTCAAGGACCGGGAGTTGATGCTTCGGGCCCCTTGGCTGGTTATTGAGGGGATTGTCCTCGCCGGGTTGGTGGTTGGCGCGGAAAGGGGCTGGATCTACATCCGGCACGAGTACCCCGAGTGCATCGAGGCGGTTCGCGCCGAAATCGACCGCGCCAAAAAGGCGGGAGTTTTCGGACCCGATGTCGCCGGAAAGGGCGCGCGCTTCGACCTCGATGTGTTCGTCAGCCCCGGCGGGTATGTGCAGGGGGAGGAGAGCGCCCTTTTGGAGGCCATGGAGGACAGGCGGGGCGAGCCCCGCAACAAGCCGCCGTTCCCCGTTTTTCAGGGACTTTACGGCAAGCCGACGGTCATTAACAATGTGGAGACCCTGAGTTGGGTTCCCGGAATTATCATCAATGGTGGCTCCTGGTACCGCGACAAGGGAGTCCGGGGCGCCATCGGGATGCGGCTGGTCAGCATCTCAGGCGATGTCGCCAAGCCGGGAGTGTATGAGGTTCCCTTCGGGCAGACCCTGCGCGAACTGGTCGAGACGGCCGGCGGCATGGCCAACGGCAGGCCCCTGAAGGCCGCGGGCTTGTCCGGTCCCTCGGGCGGATTCCTTCCGGCTCTCATCCCTGTTTCGGAACTTCCACCCAAGTTCTCGGCCGCCCGCGTGCCCGCCGGCCAGACCCATTTCAACCTTCTTGACCTTCCCCTGGATTTCGGCGCCTGCGGCGAGATGGGCGCCATGCTGGGTGCCGCGTGCGTGGTGTACGACGACACCCGCGACATGGTCAGCCAGGCGGTGAATGCCGCGGAGTTCTACCGCAATGAGTCGTGTGGCAAGTGTGTGCCGTGCCGAGTCGGCGGACAAAAGCTTGTTGAAATGTCGACGGAGTTGGCGGAGGGGCGCTCCCCGCCCGGCCGCATGGAGCTGATCCGCGACCTCGGCGAGACGATGGGGATCACCAGCATCTGCGGCCTCGGTCAGGTCGCGAGCAACCCGGTCACCAGCCTCCTGCGGTACTTCCCCGGGGATGTCGAGGCCTGCCGCGGAGGGCGCGCGCCATGAGTATCAACCTGGCCGAGGAAATTGTGCCGGTCGTGCTGGAGGGGCAAGTGGTCGAGCTGGAGAAATCCGCCGCCGAGCTTCTTCAGGCCCCGCCGGTCGCCTTGAAAATCGACGGCATCGAGGTCCGCATGCCGCGGGCGACGCTGGCGACCGACCCGAACACCGGCCGAAAGTTTCCGCGGCTCACCACGGTTTACGACGCGGCCGTGGAGGCCAAGGTTGCCGTTCCCGTTCTTTGCCACCGCGAGCACATGACCCCGGCGGCTGTTTGCCGGCTGTGCACCGTGGAAGTGGGGGGCCGGGTGCTGGCCGCGGCATGCCACCGCGCCGTTGAGGAAGGGCTGGATGTCAAGACGCACAAGACCAGCCCGAAGGTCCGCAAGGCGGTCGGCATTCTCACCGAACTGCTGCTTGCGGACACCCAGGTTCCCCGCGGTGCCCACCTGCAGGGCGGCAACGAGCTTCATGCCTTGGCCGAGGGACTGGGGATTGATCCCGCCAAGCCCCCGCGGTTTCCGCTGACGGTGCGCGACCGGGGCCGGGACGAGTCGAGCCTCGTGATCGCCGTGGACCACTCCGCCTGCATTCTCTGCGACAGGTGCGTGCGCGGCTGCAACGAGATCCGGAACAACCAGGTGCTCGGACGGGCGGGCAAGGGATACGGCGCGCGCGTCGCCTTCGACCTGAACGATCCCATGGGCGAGTCGGCTTGCGTGAGTTGCGGCGAGTGCATGGTGTCGTGCCCCACCGGCGCGCTGTCCAACCGGGCGGTGGTTGAGGCCAAGCCTTGGGCGGGCGCCAAGCCGGCACCCGCGCCTGTTTCGCCCGAGGACCTGCTCGGCCACGCGCTGTTCGAGGGGATCTCCAAGGCTTTCCTGGCCTGGAACATCAACTCCGTGGTGAGGCGCACATTCCAGCCCGGCGAGGTTGTCTGCCGCGAGGGAGAGTACGGTTCGAGCGCCTTCATCATCGAGGAGGGTGAACTGGAGATCTTCCTGCAGGCGGAAATGAAGCATGTGGCCAAGGCCAAGGGGGCGTTCCGGAACAGCCTGATGGGCCTGGTGCGCACCGTGGTGCCCGGCCTTTCGAGGCGCGAGAAGCCCAGCGAGGCGCCCGATGCCCGCAGGAACACCATCCCCATCGACGCGCCCGTCTCCCTCGACATGGCGAAACCCACCGCCACGCTGACGCCGGCGGACCTGCTGTTTGGCGAGATGACTTGCATGAGCAGTTATCCCCGCAGCGCCACCGTTCGGGCCAAGACGCGGGTGAGCCTGCTCGAGATCCAGCGGAATGTCCTTTACACCCTGCAACGGTCGAAGAAGGCCAAGGGGATGCTCGACGAAGTTTACCGGCGGCGGTCGATCGACTCGCACCTTCGCGGCGTGCCGATGTTCGCCGACGCGATTCCGGATCCGGCGGAGTTCCGAGCATTCGTGGAATCGCTGCGCGACAAGGTGAGGCTGGTGCGCCTCAACCCGGGGGACACGGTTTTCAGGCAGGGCGACCCAGCCGATTATTTTTATCTGGTGCGCGTTGGATTCGTGAAAATCTCCAACCGCAAGGCTGGAAGCGACCTGGCGATCGCCTACATCGGCCCGGGCGGCCACTTTGGCGAGATCGCCCTGTTGAGCCGGGTCGAGGAGCTTGGGGGCAAGGTGCCGCCCGGCGTGCGCACCGCCACGGTGACCGCGCTTGACCATGTGGACCTGGTGGCCATCGCCCCGGACGACTTCCGCGACATCATGGGCCGGTTCCCGGCGATCCGCGAGGGGATCATCAGGGAGGCGAACCGCCGGATCGACCAGAACGCCCGCATGAACCGCGGCACCGCCGACGCGACCCTTGGCGAGTTCCTTCGCCAGGGCCTGATGGACGCCCAGAGCCTGCTGGTGCTCGACCTGGCCAAGTGCACCCGTTGCGACGAATGCACCAAGGCCTGCGCCGACGCCCATCAGGGTGTCACCCGGCTTGTTCGGGAAGGCCTGAGGTTCGAGAACTTCCTCGTGGCCAGTTCCTGCCGAAGCTGCCTCGACCCCCATTGCATGGTCGGTTGCCCTGTGGGTTCCATCCGGCGCCGGGCCAGCAGGGAGATTGTGATCGAGGACTGGTGCATCGGTTGCGGCAAGTGCGCGGAAAACTGCCCTTATGGCAACATCAACATGCACCCGTTCCCCACGGGCAGGAACGCCCCCGACCCCGACAACCCGTCAAGGCAACTCCCGGTGATGCAGCAGAAGGCCACCATGTGCGACCTTTGCGTCAGCCTCGACGGCACGCCTAGCTGCGTCTACGCCTGCCCCCACGACGCGGCCCACCGCATGAGCGGCAGCCAACTCATCAATCTTTCGCTCCACCGGTCCGCCACGGGCGGACATGTCTGAAAGAACGGAGAAGACCCATGGAAAATCGCGACTACGACCTTGTGGTGATCGGCTCGGGACCGGCCGGGGAGAAGGGCGCCGCCCGCGCCGCCTACTTCGGCAAGCGCGTCGCCATCGTCGAGAAGGAGAACAACATGGGGGGTGCCGCCGCCAACACCGGCACCCTGCCATCCAAAACCCTCCGCGAAACCGCGCTGTTCCTTTCCGGTTTCCGGCAGAGGAGGCTCGCGGGAGTCTCCGTGTCGGTCGGCAAGGAGGTGCATGTCTCCGACTTCATGGCCCACGAGCGCGAGGTGGTCGACAAGGAGCGGTTGCGGATCCGGTCGAACATCGAGAAGCACGGCGTGAATGTCTACCGAGGCACCGCCTCGCTGGCGGACGCCAACACCGTTGTCGTGCGGCCGGAACGGTGTCCTGAAATACGACTGCGCGCCGACAAAATCCTCGTGGCCACCGGATCGTACCCGTTCCGGCCCACCATGTTCCCCTTCCACGATCCCCGCATCCTGGATTCCGACACCATCCTGGCCTTGGACAAGATTCCCGCCCGCCTCGCCGTGGTGGGTGGCGGAGTCATCGGGTGCGAATACGCCTGCATGTTCCAGACGCTCGGCACGGTCGTCACGGTCATTGAGAAACGCGACAGGATCCTCGGTTCTGTGGACCATGAAATCAGCCACGCCCTGCAGACGCAGATGGAGTCGCAGGGAACGCGCTTCCACCTGGGCACCGGTGTCTCCCGGGTGGAGGACAACGGCTGCATCCGCCTCTTCCTCGATTCCGGCGAGGTGGTCGAGGCCGATGCCGTGCTGGTTTCCTCGGGCCGGTGCGGACAGACGGGCGGCCTGGGGTTGGAGGCACTGGGCGTGGTTGTGAACAAGCGCGGGCAGGTGGAGGTTGACGCCACCTATCGCACGGCGGTTCCGTCCATCTACGCCGCGGGTGATTGCATCGGCGGTTACTGCCTGGCCAGCACATCCATGGAACAGGGGCGACTGGCGGTGTCGCACGCGTTCGGGCTTGGCTACGGGGGCGACCTCTCCCCGGTGCTGCCCTATGGCATCTACACCATTCCCGAATGCTCGATGGCCGGCCCCGCGGAAGCCGAGCTGATTGAGAAAAAGGTCCCTTATGTGGTCGGAAGGGCGAGCTATGGCACCAACGCCCGCGGCCAGATCGTGGGCGACACCACCGGGTTCATCAAGCTCATCTTCCACGCGGATTCCCGCAAGCTGCTGGCCGTGCATGTGCTGGGGGAGCAGGCGACCGAACTGGTGCACATCGGCCTCACGGCCCTGCTGATGGGAGCGACCGTGGACCTGTTCATCTACACCTGCTACAACTATCCGACGCTCAGCGAGGTGTACAAGTACGCCAGCTACGACGCCCTGCGGCAACTCGAGCCCAGAAATTCCGCGGCCTCGGCTGACTCCAATGGACCATCGACCGGATGAACATCGTCCAATACCCGCACCCGTCCCTGCGATTCCAGGCCCGCCCCGTCACCCGCATCGACGACGCCCTGCGCGCCGCCGCCTCCCGCATGCTGGAACTCATGTATGAGGCCCGGGGCGTCGGCCTCGCCGCAACGCAGGTCGCCCTGCCGTGGCGCATGTTCGTCTACAACCCCACGGCGGACCCGGAAAAGCGTGAACTGGAACGGGTGGTCCTTAATCCTGTCATTCATGAAAAGCGCGGCACCCAGGACGAGAGCGAGGGTTGCCTGAGCTTCCCCGGGCTTTACCAGAAGGTCCGCCGGGCCAAGACCGTGAAGGTCCGCTATTTCACGCTGGAGGGTACGCAGGAGGAGATCGAGGCGACCGATTTCGTTTCCCGCATATTCCAGCACGAGACCGACCATCTTTCCGGCATCCTGTTCATCGACAAACTCGGCCCTATCGGCCGCTTGTCGGCAAGACCCACCCTGGCCCGGATGGAAGCCGAGTACCGCGAGGCCCAGGCCAAGGGTGAAACGCCCCCCGATGCTGAATTGATCAAGCGCCTCGAGGACATTGCCTCGGGGGGAGCCAATCCGTGAAGTTGGTGCTCATGGGCACCGGCACCTTCGCGGAGCCGGCGTTCGACAGGCTGATGGCCACCAGCCACGAGGTGGTTTGCCTGGTCACCCAACCCGACAAGGGACAAAGTACCAAGGCCCGGGGCAGCACACGCCAAACCGGCGAGGGGATGGAGTCGTTGGCCGCCCGTCGCGGAGTGCCGCTTTGGCGACCGGACAGCATCAACACGCCTGAGAGCATCGAGCGCCTTCATTCCCTTGGCGCCGACCTGATGGTGGTGGCCGCCTATGGCCAGATTCTCAAGCCCGGCGTCCTGGCCGCCACGCGCCTGGGTGGCATCAACCTGCACGCCTCGCTGCTGCCCCGCCACAGAGGCGCGGCGCCGGTGGCCTGGGCCATCGCCTCGGGTGACAGCGAGACGGGTGTCAGCGTGATCCGCATGACCCCGGCGCTGGATGCCGGCGAGGTGATCGGTGTCCGGCGGACTCCCATTGGCTCGGAGGAAACGGCCGGAACCTTGGAAACCCGCCTGTCACTCATCGCCGCCGACATGGCTGTCGAGGCGGTCGACCGATTGTCCACGGGCACGGCGGATGGATTTATTCAGGACCTCGCGCTGGTGACCCGGGCCCCGAAGCTGAACAAGCTCATGGGCGACCTCGATTGGTCGAAGGACGCCGAATTTTTGGCGCGTTGGGTGCGCGCGATGCAGCCTTGGCCGACCGCTTACACGAACCTCCACCGCCAAGGTCAGCCGCCGCTGCGTCTGCTGGTGGTTGCCGCGGAACCTATCGAGGCGGAAGGGGGCCAGCCCGGAGATGTGTTGCAGCCTCCAGCGGACCTGTCATGTTTGCCGGTCCAATGCGGCCGGGGCGCGCTCGCCATCAAGGTGGTTCAACCGGCTGGCAAGGCGCCGATGCCGGCATCGGCCTTCCTCAGGGGTCGGCCATGGACCCGGGGCGACCACATGGCCAGAAGCGTGTGAACCCGTTGCATCGCGCGGGTATTAACAAGGAGAGGGGCGCCCGATGGGGCGCCCCTCTTGGTTTGACCGATCCCTTGAAGAATTAGGGAAGGAAAGGCTTGGCGTAGGCGTTGAACAGTTCGCGCACGCTGTCGGCGGTGATCACCAGGTCGGCACCGAGGCGACCCGAATGCAGCGAGGCCGACATGCCGATGTAGCTGGGGTTGGACTTGCCCTTGCCCAGGCCCGGCGGCACGGGGATGGCGCCGCCGGCGACATCCTTGAGCAAGCCGACGATGAGGTTGCCGTAGCGGACGGGGTCGATCAGGAAAATACCGGAGGCGTCATCGGGCAGGTTGCCGCGCGCCGCCTTGTAGGCCGCCTGGGCCGCAAGGCCCTTGCCGCTCTCGTAATCCTTGAGCAGCGCCTCGGCCTTCTCCCAGTCGGTGGCCGTGATCTGAATCATGCGATTGGCGTCGCTGCCGATCCACATGTTGATCTTGTTGCCCATGATCTTCTTGAACCAGTCCATCATCGACTTCTTCATCTCCTCGGGAAGGCCTTCCTGCCCGCCGAGAAGCTTGTCGAAGTCCATTTCCACCTCGACGCGGGTGAAGGAGATGCCCGCCGCGGTCTTGTCGCCCTTGGTGACCTTGGGCTTGCCCTTCAACGGGCTGGAACTGAGTCCGCCGATGTTGATGGACGATTCGAGGCTCTCAAGGGTGGAGGCCACATGCTTGGCGCCGTCGGTGGTGGCGCGAACCTCGATGCCAGCGATCGGGATGTCGGCGGCGGAAGCGGAGTCGCCGAAGTTGAGGCTCATGAGGGTGTCGATCGCCTTGGCTGCGCCGGGGGTGTCAGCGACCATCGCCTTGAGGGCGGGGCCAGCAACCTTCAGCAGCGTGCCCGCGCTGGCAGAACCCATGTACATCATCTGGCCCGCTGGCAGCTTGTCGATGGCCTTGGCCGCGGCGGGCTTGATGCCGGCGAACGACTCGGAGGACTTGGAACCGGCGCGGAGGTCGTCATCCAGGCTGAGAACGAGTCCCTCGGGCCGGAAGTCCACGCCACCGACGATGCCCTTGCTGTCCTCGATGAACTGGAAAGCGGGGTCAATGATGGTGGTCAGGGCTCCTAATTGTTTCTTTTGCTCCTTGGGGGCCTGCTCGATGAGGTCCTTGATGCCGTCCTTGGCCTGCTGCTTGGCCATCTTGAGGGCCTCGGCGTAGTCCTTGGAGAGGCGGTCGAGGTTCACGAAGAAGGAGATGTCGTTGCCCAGAAGGCGGGCGCCCTGGCCCTTGCCGATCTTGGAGGCGATCGATTCCCAGGGGCCGAGGTATTTGCCCAGCAACTCAGCGGATTGGGAGGCGGCGAAGTACCCCTTGTGCTCGGCGAAGTACAGCTTTTCGCCGGTTTCCAGCTCCAGGCTGCTCAGCTTGCCCTCGGCCTTGATCGACTTCTTTTCCCCGGCGAGGAAAATACCATCGCGGAAGGCGTTGAAGTTCGAGACCGACAGAAGCAGGACAAACTTGGGCGGGCCGGCTTCAGGCTTGGGAATTTCCGGGAAGAGCAGGAAGACAGGGCCATCGTTGTTCAACCCGGCCAGCTTGCGACCGCCAATTCCTTCCTCAAGGAAGTTGTCGACAAAGGTCTTGGCCAACCCGGCCTGTTCGGGGAGGGCTTTTTCGAGAAAAGCCATCGCCCGGTTGGCGACCCCCTTGATGCCGCGCAGATGCACGACAATCTGGGCGGCTTCGGGGATCATGTCGAGGCTGCCAAGGTCGGCGGCAGGTGCGGCGGGGGTTGGCGTTGGGCTGGCAAGAAGGGCAAAGCCGGCAACTAGGGCGGCCCATACCCGGTGACCCGGCAAATAACTTCGAAATTGCATACGGTTCTCCTGAAATACCCGTGGACCTCTCGGCTCGCAGACGCGGCCGCCGGGTCGGCGCGAGGTTTCATGGGGCACCGGCCGTGCGCGCCCTCATGGCGCCGGTGTCCGTCACGATGATATCCTAGGAAAATTACCCGGAACGATCCTAGCCGGATTCAACCGGTTTCACCCCCGGGGGCGCGGGCGCCCTGATCCTGGGTTTCCAAACGGAATTGGCCCCAGGCCATCGGCCGCACCAAAGGCTCGATGTGAAGGACCACCTCCCCGGCTTGGAACAACCGGACAACGCCAGTGGATTGGCTCACCACCACCGCGATGGCTTGGGTGCACTTGCTGATCGCCGCAGCGGCGGCGTGGCGTGTGCCGAGGCCCATGGACAAGGTGTAACCACGCTCGGGAGCCTCGATGTGCATACAGGCCGCCACCGCGGCGCCATCTGATTGGATGATGATGGCACCTTCCAGCTTGGCCAGGTCCTTGATTTGCTCGCGGACCGCAGGGTCGCGCACATCCCGCTCCTCGGCCGGGTAACCGCGGAACGGATTGAAGTTCATCGGCCGGCAATGGGGCAGTACCTTGCGGCTGTCACCCACCACCAGAAGTGTTCCGGTGGGTTGGCCCTCCCGTCCCTCCCTGCCGATCTGCATCGCCAAGTCCACCACGGCTCTCAGGGTGGCCAAGGGCACCTTGGTGCCCAGGTGGCGAAGTTCCTTGGCGGTCAACCTTTCCAGGTGCTCGCCCAAATGGATGAGGCTGAGGCTGTCGATGCCACCCTGCTCTTCCAGTCCCACCTGGATGCCGTTGTAAAGGACCACCACATCGGCTCCCGGATGGAGGTGCTCAAGCCGCACCGCCTCGAGCAAGGCAAGGCTCATTCGCTCCTGAATAGGCGTGGGGCCGCCCTCGATGTCGAGAACAATCAGGTTGGCGTCGTCCTCGGGTTGCTGGCGGGGGGTGTCGGTGGTGAACGCCACCATCAGCTTGCACGATCCCAGAAGCCTGCGGGCCTCTTCAAAAGACATGTCCCCTTCCGCGAGAAGGAGAACGCCGTCCGCGGGAAGGCTGCCCACCAGCGAACGCGCCGTCTTCAGCAGGGCGACAGTTTGGGGGGGCAAGGGCATGGACGGACTTCCGCAAATGGATATCAACGGGTCGTCACATCTTATCGAAAATGGGGCCGATGCCACGGGTGCAAGGCCTGATTGCTGTTTTTTTCTTGAGGTTTGCTGGTCATCGTGGGATGATGGCTGATTAGTGCCATCGCTGATAATCCCCGTCCAAGGATTAGTCCCATGCCATCAGATCGATTCGAACTGAAAGCTTGCGCCGGGTCGCGCCCCATGCTGGAGCAGTTGGAGGACAGGCTCAATCCCTCTGGCCCTTCCGTGACTTGGGATCTCGCGCCGAGCGTGCCGACCACGGTCAACGATACCCAAACCCGGGCCACCACCCTGACCTATGTTGCGGAATACAGCGTGGCCCCGACCGCCACTCCCACCGCCGGCAGCTTCACCGTGACCAACGGCAAGGTGATTTCCGTCTCGAGGGTGGCTAGCACCAACAAGTACGAGGTGAATATCGCCCCCAAGACGGGTGGTCGCGCGCCGATCGATGTCACATCATCGGTCAACGCCGGATGGACAACGGGTGGCACGGCATCAGCTACCGAGTCGATCTCCTTTTTTCGGAATGACAACCAGGTTGTTCGCGCCTCCGCTGGCAGCAATCCCAAGGG